>NZ_JAANNB010000350.1 GCF_011603975.1 Cellulomonas sp. IC4_254
GGCACCCGCCCACCCGGCCGGTCACCGGCGCGCTGTCGTGCTCGGTGTCGCCGGGCTCGTCGTGGGGCTCGTCACCGGCATCGGGGTGGGCGGGGGCAGCGTCGCCGCCGCCTCGTCCGAGGAGCGGACGGCCGTCGCCGCGGAGCAGGAGCGCCTGGACGGCGTCGCCGCCGACCTCGCCGCCCGCGCCGCCGACCTGGACGCGCGCGAGGACGCTGCCGCCGACCGCGAGCAGGCGCTGGCTGACAGCGAGACCACCCAGCAGACCACCGCCGACGAGCAGACCGCTCGCGGCGAGGAGCTCGCTGCTCTCCAGGCCCAGCTCGACCAGCGCAGCACCGACCTCGACGCCACCGCGGCGGACCTCGGAGCCCGCGAGGCGGCCGTTGCCGAGCGCGAGGCCGCACTGTCCAGCGCCGCGTCGGCGCCGAAGTCGACTGGGACCACCTCCTCCGGCGGTGGCACGACCGCATCCTCCGGCGGCGGCTCTGTCTACTACCAGAACTGCGACGCGGCACGTGCCGCGGGAGCAGCGCCGGTCCGCGCCGGTGACCCGGGCTACCGTCCGGCGCTCGACCGCGACGGGGACGGCGTGGGCTGCGAGTAGCAGCCGGTCAGGTCGGGGACGCGGAGTCCTCGGACGCGGGCACCGTGTCCCCGACCCCGGCCCACTCCTGCAGCCGCGGGATCAGCACGCGGGCGGGCACGTCGAAGTTCCCCAGCCGGACCGGCCGGTCGCGGCCGTCCACGGTGAGGACCACGGCCTCCGACCAGGACGGTCGCCCGTGGATGTTGCCGTCCACCGCCCATACCGCGGCGCGGTCGATGCGCAGGGGACGCCACCGCCGTTCGAGGAGCAGGGCGTCCTCGGTGAGGACGAGCGTCGCCCGGAGGTCGACGAGGACCAGGACCACCGCGACGACGATCAGCAGGCTGGACACGCAGATCATGAGGACGGCGAGACCGCGTTCCTCGCCGGCCAGCCGCGGTGCCCACGAGGCGAGCACGAGGCCCTGGGCGACGACCATGAGCCCGGCCCAGCGCCCGGTGCGCACGGTCCTCGTCACGACCTCGCGCATCGGACCCCCCTCGGTGGCGCCCGGCGGGCTGCGGCACGGGCGGCGGCGTGTTCAGCATGATCCCGCGGGTGTGCCCGGACGACCACAGGGGCGCGGGCGGTGCGTCGTCCCCAGCCCGGCACGGGCGCCCGCGCGCCGCCCGGTCCGGGTCCGTCAGCCTCGGGTGACCGCGGCGCGCCGGGCGCCGCCCACCCGGGAGGCGAGCAGCGTGCCGCACGAGGCGAGCAGGACCCCGACGGCGTACCAGAGCAGGTCGGTGGCGACGAACGTCGTGCCCAGCAGGTACCGCAGGGGCGGCCAGACCGCGGCCGCGGCGGCGGGCGCACCGGTGAGCTGGCTCATCTCGACGGCCCAGCACAGCGCGACCGCGAGCCCGGCCTGCGCCGGACGCGACCAGCGGGGCACCGCGAGCGTCACGAGCAGGAGCACCAGGACGGCGTACAGGGCGTCCCCGAGCGCGTCGGCGGCCGCGCCGGAGCCGTACCGCGCCGTCGCCAGCCCGGCAGCCACGACGAGCACGGCAGCCGCCCCCGTCGCCGCCCACGGCCGTCCGCCCTGGTCACGCCTCGTCCGCACCGCGCCACCTCCCGCCCCGACGCTAGGCGGCCCGCACGGTGCCGCGGCGGCGCGCCGGTCCGCGCCGGGAGGAGGTGTCGTGTCGGTCCCGTGTGCGACCGTTCCGC
>NZ_JAANNB010000351.1 GCF_011603975.1 Cellulomonas sp. IC4_254
CGGCCTGCCGGCGCCGAGCGTCCCCGGCGCGGCGTGCCGCGCGGCGGCCGGGCGGTGGTCGACGTGCTGGTGCTCGCCGGCGCCGTCCTCGCCGCCCTGACCCCGCTGCTGCCGGTGTACGGCGGCTCGGTGCTGCTCGCGCCCGTGGTCGGCGGCGTCGTGCTCGGCGCGGCCGTCGGCGTGCTGTCGGCCTGGGCGCGCTGGTCGCCGCCCGTGACGACCGCGGTGCTGCTCGCCGTCACCGTCCTGCTCGGCGGCCCGCTCGCGACGCCGGACCAGACGGTCGGGGGCGTCGTGCCCACGCTCGCGTCGATCGTGTCGGTGGTCCGCGGGTCGGTGCTCGGCTGGAAGGACGTGCTGACCCTGCAGCCGCCGCTCGGGGGCTCGGGCTGGCTGCTGGTGCCGCCGTACCTGCTCGCCGTCGTGGGCACCGCGGTCGCGGTCCGGCTCGCGCTCGGCTCCGGCCGCGCCGCGTCGGCGGCCGCGCTGCTCCCGCCGGTCGTGCTCGCCGGTGCCGTGCTGCTCGGCACCCACACCACGGTCGCCCCCGTGGCGGTCGGCACCGCGATCGGGGTCGTCCTGCTGGTCTGGGCGTCGTGGCGGTCCGGCCGGCTGCGGGCCCGGCGCCCGGTGGCGCTCGTGCTGCTGGTCGCGCTGGCCGGCGGCGCGGGCGTCGCGGCGGGCACCGCGGTCGAGGCGAGCCGGGACCGGTACGTCCTGCGCGACGCCCTGCTGCCGCCGTTCGACCCGCGCGACTACGCCAGCCCGCTGTCCGCGTTCCGCAAGTACGTCAAGGACGACGACACGGTAGAGCTGTTCACCGTGCAGGGGCTGCCCGCGGGCGCCCGGATCCGGCTCGCGACCTTCGACCGGTTCGACGGCGTGGTGTGGAACGTGGCCGGTGACGGCTCGTCGCGCGCCTCCGGCCAGTTCCGCCGGGTCGGCGAGGTGGTCAGCGAGCAGGCCGTCGAGGAGGCCGACGCCGTCCAGGCCTCCGGGACCGGCGGCGAGCGCGTGCAGGTGCAGATCCAGGTCGACGGGCTGACCGGCGTGTGGCTGCCCACCGTCGGCGACGCCGTCTCCGTGCGGTTCGACGACACCGAGGCGCAGTCGCGGCTCCGGTTCAACGACGCGACCGGCGCGGCCGTGCTCACCGGCGGGCTCGGCGAGGGGCTGGGCTACACCCTCGACGCGGTGGTGCCGGCCGAGCCCGACGACGAGCAGCTCGGCTCCGCCGCGGGCAGCGCGCTCGACCTGCCGGAGCCGCAGGGCGTCCCCGACGCCGTGCCGACGGCGGCGGGCGACGCGGCGCGCGAGGCCGAGACGCCGGCCCAGGTCGCCCGCGCGCTCGAGCAGGCGCTGTCCGAGCGCGGGTTCTTCTCGCACGGACGCACGGACCAGGGCGACTACCCGTCGCTGTCCGGGCACGGCGCCGACCGGGTGGCCTCGCTGCTCGGCGGCGACCTGATGGTCGGCGACGACGAGCAGTACGCCTCGGCGATGGCGCTCATGGCCCGCGAGATGGGCCTCCCGGCGCGCGTCGTCATGGGCTTCGTGCCCGGCGACGACGAGGACCCCGCCACCCCGGACGCCCCGGTGGACCCCGACGCGCCGGTGGCCGTCACCGGCGCGGACGTGCACGCGTGGGTCGAGATCGCGTTCGAGGGCCACGGCTGGGTCACGTTCGACCCGACGCCGCCCGAGAGCCAGACGCCGCAGGACGAGCAGGAGACCAGCCAGGCCGACCCCG
>NZ_JAANNB010000352.1 GCF_011603975.1 Cellulomonas sp. IC4_254
CCGGCGCGGGCTCGTGCGCCGGGGCCGGCCCCGGTGCAGGGGCGGCGGCCGCGAGCCAGGGCGCGACGGGCGCCGCCGGCGCGGCGGGCCCGGGCGCGGGTGCCAGCGGTGCGGGCGCCGCCGGGCCTGCCGCGGGGGCGGTCGCCTCCGGCGCCGGTGCGAGCGGCACCGGCGCCCCCGGGTGCGCGGGCACGACCGCCGCCCGGACGACGGGGATCTGCCGGGTGTCGAGATCCGGGCCGAGCCCGGGCGCGCCGAGCGGCGGCAGCACCAGGCCGGGCGCGTCGAGCCGGCGGTCGGCGGCGAGCGCGCTCCACCGGGTCCGGGTCGGCTCGGACGGCGTGGGGTCGACGGCGGGACGGTCGGCCGCGGCCCGCGCGTCGCCCGGCGCGGCGGGGTGCGGCACCCCGGGCCACGCGGGCCCGTCGTCCGCGGTGTCGCGGGTGCGCGCCGGCCGGTCGGCCCAGTCGGCGACGCGGCGGGCGGGCACGAGCCCCCGGACGTCGACCACGACGCCCTCGCCCACCCGGTCGTGCCAGCCGCGCCGGCGACCGGAGGAGTCGAACAGCGGCGACAGCAGCACCACGAGCTGGCCGACCCCGCACGCGAGCGCGCCGAGCGCCACGACGAGCGCGCGGACGAACGCCCGCCCGAGGCCGACCGGCCGCCCGGACCGGACGTCCACCAGGCGCAGGCCGAGCAGCCGGCGGCCGACGGTCCAGCCGCGGGTGCCGTTCCACACCCACTGCGCGACGCCCCAGCCGACGAGGAGCACGGCGCCGACCGCGAGCAGGACGCCGGACGGCGCCGCGGGCTCGGGCACGGCCGCGCCGGAGCCCGAGGCGGCCGCCGCGCGCACCGTCGCCGCGAACGCCGGCGCCCACGCGAGCCAGAGCGGCGCGGCGGCCACGGAGGTCAACGCGGCGTCCACCAGGTACGCGGCCACGCGGCGCCCGACGGGCGCGGGGGGTGCGCTGGGCGGGACCACGCCGCCGGTGGTGCTGCTCATCCGTCCGCTCCGTCCGCTCGTCGTGCCCGTCGTCCCCCGCGTCCCCGCTTCTCCTGCCCGTCCGGCACGCTCCGACGCGCCCGGTCGGCGGCCAGCGCCGCCCGGCGCCGCTCCGAGCGGCGCAGCGACCGGGTCGCGACCCGCCCGCGCCACCGCTGCTTGCGGGGCGTCGCCGCGCGCATCGAGGCGAGCGTGCGGTCGACGTCCGCCCAGTACTCGCGGGCGTCGGCGACGGTGGGGGCCGTCGCGCCGAACACCGCGGCGTCGGCCCGGTCCGCCAGCGCGACCACCGCCGCGCCGGCCTCGACGCCCGCCGGGGTCGGGCCGTCCGGCACCCGGGCGGCGCGCTTGCCGCGACGGTCCGCCGCCGGCTCGGGCGCCGTGGTGAACGCCCGGTCCAGCGAGCGCGCGCCCTCGCGTCGGGTGGCCACCGGGTCGACGTCCCGCCGCAGGTCGGTGGCGAGGTCGAGCACCTCCTGCCAGCCGCCGACGACCCGGTTCACCGGGACGGGGTCGCGTCGCCGGCGACGGCGGCGCCTGGCCTTGAGCGCGGCGATCACGAGGAACGGCGCGAGCAGCACGAGCAGCAGGCCCGAGCCCGCCGCGACCGCCAGCGCCACGCGCTGCCAGATCGCCAGGACCGAGTCGTCGTCGCCGTCCTGGGTCTGCGGCTGGTCGGTGTCGTCCGCCGGCGGGTCCACCGGCGG
>NZ_JAANNB010000353.1 GCF_011603975.1 Cellulomonas sp. IC4_254
GGACGGGACGCCTGCGCGGGCGCGGTCCGCCCGGCGGTTCGGCGTCCGCCGGCACTACCGGGTCGCCCCGTGGACCGACCTGGTCGAGGTGCACTGGGGCCGGCAGGCCGAGGCGTACGTGACCCCCGTCGGCCCGGACCTCGTCGGGGTGGCCCTGCTGGGGCCCGCGCCGGTGGACGTCGACGCCGAGCTGGCCGCGATGCCCGCCCTCGCGGCCCGCCTCGCCGGGGCGCCGGTGGACGCCGCCGACCGCGGCGCGGGCCCGCTCCGGCAGCGGACCCGGGCACGGACCGCCGGTCGGGTGCTGCTGGTCGGCGACGCGTCGGGCTACGTGGACGCGCTGACCGGCGAGGGGTTGCGGCTCGGCTTCGCCCAGGCGGTCGCCGCGGTGGCGCACCTGGACGACCCCGCGGGCTACGAGCGCGCGTGGGCCGCCGCGACCCGGGACTACCGGCTGCTGACGTCCACGCTGGTGGCCGTCGCGACGTCCCCGCTGCGCGGCGCGCTGGTGCCGGCGGCGGTGCGCCTGCCGCCGGTGTTCGCCGGTGCCGTGGAGCGCCTCGCCCGCTGACCCGGCCTACGCGGGGGCGCCCGCCTTGCGGTCGTGCTTGTCGGCCCAGAGGTCGGCGTCCGCGCGCACCAGCAGGTCGCGCACCGCGTCGCCCGGCGCGAGGACCGCCACGCCGGCGCTGCACGGCAGCGGGTTCCACGCGCACGCCAGGGCAGCCCAGCGCCGCGCGGCCGTCTCGTCGTGCCCGGGCAGCACCGCGACGAACTCGTCACCGCCGAGCCGCCCCACGAACCCCGCCCGGTCGAGCTCCGCGCGCCAGCGGTCGACCAGGTCGGCCATGAGGTCGTCGGCCCCGAGGTGGCCGTGCGTGTCGTTGACCCGCCGGAAGTCGTCGATGTCGAGCGCCACGACCGCGAGCGGCTGACCGCGGCGGCGCGCCCGCGCGACCGCGGCCTCGAGCCGCTCGTAGAACGGACCGCGGGTGAGCGCGCCGGTCAGGTGGTCCGTCCCGCCCGCCGCGCGCAGGCGCCGGCCCTGCCAGCCGAGCAGCACGCAGGACAGGACGCCCAGCGTCGCCATGCTGACGACGGTGGTGGCGTGCACCGGGGCCACGGCGAGCCACGCACCGAGGGCGAGGGTCGCGGCCGCGGCGGCCACCACGACCGCGGCTCGGCGGGTGTCCAGCACGGACGCGGCGACCTGCCCCGCGAGGACGACGCCGAGGGCGAGCACGACGACCCCCTCGGTCGCCCGGCAGCTCGCGAGCACGCCCCCGGCGACCACGACGCCCGCGACCAGCACGGCCTGGGTGCTGGTCGGGTGCGCGGGCAGGGTCACGGCGAGGACCGCCAGCACCGCGTACGCGGCCGCGGCAATGGCCCAGCGGCCGGTCGGCGCCTGCGGGTCCAGCGGGGTCAGGCCACCGACGGCGGTCAGCACGGAGACGACGAGGAACGCCACGGCGAGCTGCGGTCGCGGGTCCCCGTGCGGCGTCTGCTCCACCGTCGGCATGGCCCGATGGTGCCGTGTCCGCGCGCCCGGCGCGGCTCCCGACCGGGTGAAGTCCGTGACACGTCCGGTTCTTCCGGGCGGCGCGGGCGCGCGCTCACCCGGACGGCCCGGCCACGTCGGACCGCCGTCACCCGATCGGACCCCGGGTGGTCTCGGCTACCGTCACGCGGGTGACCGCCGCTCCCCCGCCG
>NZ_JAANNB010000354.1 GCF_011603975.1 Cellulomonas sp. IC4_254
GCGGTCTGCCCGCCGCCCCCGCACCCTCGCCCGCCCGCGCGCCGCCGCCGCGGCCGCGGCCGCCGTCGCCGGGCTGCTGGCCCTCACCGCGTGCGGCCAGAGCGGGACCGTCGGCGGCGGCACCGACGGCGGCGACGACACGTTCACCGCCGTCATGCTCACCGGCTACACGACGCCGCCGGACCCGGACGTCAACTACGACGGCCCCGGCCTCAACATCATCGAGAACACCTACGAGGGCCTGGTGGCGTACCAGGACGGTGTCGAGGAGCCGACGATCGTCCCGGAGCTCGCCGAGGAGTGGACCGTCTCGGACGACGGCCTCACCTACACGTTCACGCTGCGGTCGGGCGTCACGTTCCACGACGGCACGGAGCTCACCTCCGAGGCGGTGAAGGCGTCGTTCGAGCGCCGCACCCAGGTCGACGCCGGCCCGGCGTACATGGTCGGCGACGTCGCGTCCGTCGAGACCCCCGACGACCTCACCGCCGTCGTCACGCTCACCGCCCCGAACGCGGCGTTCCTCGACTACCTCGCCTCGCCGTTCGGCGTGAAGCTCGTCAGCCCGACCGTGCTCGCGCAGGAGGCCGGGGACGACCTCGCGCAGACCTACCTCACGACCCACGACGCCGGGACCGGCCCCTACGAGCTCACCGGCGTCGAGACCGGCGAGCGCTACGAGCTGACCGCCTACGACGGCTACTGGGGCGACGCCCCGGAGCTCACCTCGGTGGAGATCCAGGTCGCGGAGAACGCCTCGTCGGCGCAGCTGCAGCTCGAGCGCGGCGAGATCGACGCCATCCTCGGCAACCTGAACAAGACGTCGTTCGAGTCGTTCGAAGGCAGCGAGGACGTCACCACGAGCACCTTCGCGAACTTCACGACGCAGATGATCTACGTGAACCCGGGCTCGTCCTGGCTGGCGGACGTCGCGGACCGCGAGGCGCTGTTCGCCGGGATCGACAAGGAGTCGATCATCGACGAGGCGATGGGCAGCCTCGAGGTGCCGACCGACCAGCTGTTCCCGCAGGGCATGGTCGACGCGAGCATCGACGACCAGGGCATCGCCTATGACGAGGGCGCCTGGGAGGCGCTCGGCACGCCGGCCTCCGGCACCGTCCGGATCGCGTACGCCGGCTCCAGCGCGGACGGCAAGGCCGTGGCCGAGGAGCTCGGCTCCCGCCTGAGCACCGCCGGCATCCCCGCCGAGGCCGTCGCGTACTCCGCGGGCACGATCTACGGCATCGCCGACGAGGGCGCCGACGGCCCCGACCTCGCGGTGTTCTCGGTGTTCCCCGACGCCGGCCACCCGGACGCCTGGGCGGGCATCATCTACACCCCCTCGGGCGGGCTGGACCTGTTCGGCGCCGAGGTGCCGGGCCTGCCCGACCTGCTCGACACCGCCCGCGCCAGCGAGGACATCACCGCGTACGCCCCGGTCGCCGAGGCCATCAACGCGACGCGCTACTGGTACTCGATCGGCTCGCTCAACACCACCCTGCTGACCACGCCCGGCATCACGGGCACGCAGGAGGCGCAGAACGTCCTCGAGTACAACGTGCTGCACTTCGCGGCCCTCGGCCGGGGCTGACCCCCGCGCCGCCATCCGAGACCCCGGGGCGGGGCAGCCACCCCCTGACGCGCCCCGGGGTCTCGGATGGCGGCGCGGGGG
>NZ_JAANNB010000355.1 GCF_011603975.1 Cellulomonas sp. IC4_254
TAGCCTTCACGAAGGGCGCCACCCCGTGGAGAGGGTGGCGCCCTTCGTGAAGGCTACGGTCGCGTCAGAGCGCGTTGACCGACTTCGCCAGCGCCGACTTCTTGTTGGCGGCCTGGTTGGCGTGGATGACGCCCTTCGAGACGGCCTTGTCGAGCTTCTTCGACGCGGCGACGAGCGCGACGCCCGCGGCGTCCTTGTCGCCACCGGCGACGGCCTCGCGCACGCGGCGCACGAACGTCTTCAGCTCGGACTTGACAGCCTTGTTACGCAGGCGCGCCTTCTCGTTGGTGCGGATGCGCTTCATCTGGGACTTGATGTTGGCCACGGTGTGGACTCTCTTCGTGTGTTCGCCGGAGCGAGAGGAACAAGGTCGTAGAGGGCGCGTCCGGCGCCGGGACTGGGGCGTGGGGACACCCGCGGAGAGGAACCGGACTTGTGCCCGCCGACCCGGGCGGACACGCGACTGACAAGACTACCAGGACAGCGGCCGCCGCACGAAGCCCGGGGTAGGGGCGGCGGACGGGCCCGAAAGTCCTCGTCGCGGCCGCAGGCCCGAGCCTAGGGTGCGGCCCATGAGCAGGGACGCCGTCGCCGTGAACCGGCGGAGCTGGGACGCCGTCGTCCCCGCCCACCTCGTCGCCTACGGGGCGGACGCCTTCGTGGCCGACCCCGACCGGATCACCTCGGTGGTCCGCGACGACCTCGCCGCGCTGGCGCCGCACCTGCCCGGCGGGTCGCCGGCCGGGCTCGACCTCGTGCACCTGCAGTGCCACATCGGGCTCGACACGTTGTCCTGGGCGCGGCTCGGGGCGCGCGTGACCGGGATCGACCTGTCCCCGGCCTCGATCGCGGCCGCCCGGGACCTCGCGGCACGGTCGGGGCTCCCGGCGACCTTCCTGGAGAGCGACGTCGCGGACGCCCTCGACGTGTGCGCCGACCGGTTCGACGTCGTCTGCACGGGCATCGGCGCGCTGTGCTGGCTGCCCGACCTGGACGTCTGGGCGCGCGTGGTGGCTGGGCTGCTGCGCCCGGGCGGCACGTTCTTCGTGCGCGAGGCGCACCCGGTCGTCTACGCCCTCGACCCGGACCGCACCGACGGGGCGCTGGTGCTGACGCAGCCGTACTTCGGCGGCGCGCCGCGGCACCTCCGGCACGCGTCGACCTACGCGGGGGGAGCGGTCCCCGAGGACGCCCGGGACACCTACGAGTGGCAGCACGGGCTGGCCGAGATCGTGCAGGCGCTGCTCGGCGCGGGGCTGCGGCTCGCGGCCATCGCCGAGCACCGCACCCTCCCGTGGCGCGCGCTGCCCGGCATGGTGCCGACGGGGGACGGCAGCTGGGCCCTCCCGGACGGCGGCGACCGGCTCCCGCTCACGTTCGCGCTGACGGCGACGAAGCCGGGCTGACGTCCGCACGGCGCGCGGGCCCTCCGCGTGCCGGGAACGCCCGCCGAGGCCGGGGGTCAGGGGGTGAGCGGCCGGCCGAGGGCCGCGTCGAGCGCCGCGCGGTCGCCGGAGACGGTCAGCGCCGGGTCCGCGGCCGTGGTGCGGCCCCACAGCAGCAGGGCGAGCGCGCGGGCCGGGCCCGCGACCGTCACCGGCGCGCCCCCCACCCCCGCGGTCTGCG
>NZ_JAANNB010000356.1 GCF_011603975.1 Cellulomonas sp. IC4_254
CCCGCCCACCGGCCCGCCCGCGCCGGCCTCGGGCCCGCCGTCGGCGGACCCACCGCCCGCGCCGGCGCCGGGCGTCGCGCTCCCGGGCCCGCCGTGCCCGCCGCGGATCCCGACCCGCGCGTCGGCGTGCGCGCCGGCGACGCCGTGCCAGCCCAGCACCTTCGCGACCGGCACGACGAGGGTGCTGCCGTGCTCGTACGGCTCCCCGAACACCCGCCGAACGGAGATGATGTCGCTCGCCGCGCGGGTGAGGCCGGGCAGGTCGGGGTGGGTCTCGTCGGTCATCGTCGTCCTCCTCGGTGGGTGTCCGTGCGCCCACCGTGGCACGGCGGGTCGCACGCCCACCAGGGGCCGCGCCGGGTCAGCCGGAGGCGCAGGAGGTGCTGGCGGCGAACGCGGTCTCGTCGTCGAGCAGCTGGCGCAGCGTGCTCACCGGGACGACGAAGCTCTGCCCGGTGGAGTTCTTGGCGTACACGACGCCGACCACGCGCCCCTCGGCGTCGAGCACCGCGGAGCCGGAGCTGCCGGGCTCGACCTCGGCGTTGGTCACGAGCACCTGGCCGAGGTTCTCGTTCAGCGGGTCGGTGGTCGCGCCGATGACCTGGCCGCTGGTGACGGTGAGCTGGCCGCCCTGCGGGTAGCCGACCACGGTCACCTCGTCGCCCGGGTTCGGGTCGGCGTCGGCGAGGCCGGGCGCGGACGGCAGCGGGTCGGCGGTGCGGACGACCGCGAGGTCCGCCAGCGCCGCGGTCGACGACGCCGTCACGGCGACGTCCCGGCCGTCGTAGGTGCTGAGCTGGAGGTCGGCGGAGTCGGCGACCACGTGCCGGTTCGTGATGAGGGTGGTCTCGTCGATCGCGAACCCCGAGCCGGTCGACAGCGAGTTGCAGCCGACGTTCCGGATCCGGACCGCCATCCGCTGGGCGGCGTCGAAGCCGTCGGGGGACAGGTTGCCGGACGAGGACGGGGTGGGCACCGGCACGCTCGACGGCACCAGGTCGGTCGGCACGGGTCCGGGCATGGCCGGGAGCACGCCGCACCCGGCCAGCAGCAGGACGGCGGCGGCGCCGACGGCCGCGCGACGGGCGGAGGTGCGGGTCACCCGGTCGCCCCGGCCGCGAGCTGGCGCTGCAGCTCCGTGTTCGCCACGGTCGCCGCGTTGCACACGCCCTGGACGTCGCTCTTGAACCGCTCGAGGTCGGCGGGGTCGTAGGCCTGGGCGTCCTCGAGGTACGTGATGAGCTGGTTCTGCGCGTCGATGCAGGTGGACAGCGCGGACGCGACGTTCGCGGCGGCCTGCGAGATGCGCTCCTGGTAGTCCACGAGCTGGCGCTGCACCTCGCGGTCGTCGCCGACCTGGGCCTTCTCGTCGGCGAGCTGCGTGATCCGGCTCTGCGCGGTCGACAGCTGCTCGTTGACGGCGTCGAGCTCCGCCAGCGTGCCGTCGTGCTGGGTGCGGAGCGTGGCGAGCTCGGTGCCGATCGTGCGCCCCTGGGCCTCGACGCCCGCGGCGTACTCCTCGTACCGGACGGTGCGGACCCACAGGTAGGCCGCCAGCGCCGTGACCAGGACCAGCAGCACCGACAGGACGACGACGGCCCAGGGCCGGC
>NZ_JAANNB010000357.1 GCF_011603975.1 Cellulomonas sp. IC4_254
CCCCCGGGTGTGCTGCCGATGCCCGACCTCGGCGTCCCCGCGCCGGCGCGGCGCGGGCGTCGTCGCCGCCGGGTCCCGCTCGCGCTCGTCGCCGGGCTGGTCGTGGCCGCGTTCGGCGCGGGCCTGCTCGGCGGTCTCGTCGGCGCCGGGCTCGACCGGGGCGACGCGCACCTCGCGGACGCAGGCCTGCCCGCCGCCGTGGGCACGGGCTCGGGCGACCGGGCGCCGGACAGCGTGGCGGGCATCGCCGCCACCGTGCTGCCCTCGGTCGTGTCGATCGAGGTCTCGTCCGCCTCCGGTGGTTCGACCGGCTCCGGCCTCGTGCTGCGCCAGGACGGCTACATCCTCACGAACCACCACGTCGTCGCGGGCGCGTCGGGCGCGGGCTCGTCGATCGTCGTGCTGCTGGCGGACGGCTCGCAGCTGCCCGGCACGATCGTCGGCAGCACGGCCGACTACGACCTGGCCGTCGTCAAGGTCGAGGCCGAGGGCCTGACCCCCCTGGTGCTCGGCGACTCCGACGCGGTGCAGGTCGGCGACCCGGTGGTCGCGATCGGCGCCCCCCTCGGCCTCGCGGGCACGGTGACGACCGGCATCGTCAGCGCGCTCAACCGCCCCGTGGCCGCCGGCGACGGCACCGAGGAGACCGCGTTCATCAACGCGATCCAGACCGACGCCGCCATCAACCCCGGCAACTCGGGCGGCCCGCTGGTGAACGCGGCGGGGGAGGTCGTGGGCATCAACTCGGCGATCGCCCAGCCGCCGGGCGCGTCGGCGACCAGCGGCGGCAGCATCGGCCTCGGGTTCGCCATCCCGTCCAACCAGGCGCGGCGCACCGCCGAGCAGCTCATCGAGACCGGCGTGGCCACCTACCCGGTGATCGGCGTGCTCCTCGACGGCACGTACACCGGCGAGGGCGTGCAGGTCGCGACCGAGCCGCAGGGCGCGCAGCAGCCCGTCACCCCGGACGGCCCCGCGGACCGCGCGGGCATCCGCGCCGGGGACGTGATCCTCGCGATCGACGGCCGGCCGGTGACCGCCTCCGACGAGCTGGTGGTCGCGATCCGCGCCCGCACCCCGGGGGACGCGGTGTCCCTGCGGGTCCGCGGCTCGGACGGCTCCGAGCGGGACGTGCGCGTCGTGCTCGACGAGTCCGCGCAGGGCTGACCCGGACGGGGGACCAGCACCGCTAGGTGGGGCGCGCCCCGGACGGTAGCCTGGGGCGCGTGTTCGGGATCAACGGCGGCGAGCTCCTCGTGATCCTGGTCGTGGCCGTCATCGTGATCGGGCCCACGCGGCTGCCGGGGTACGCCGAGCAGCTGGCCCGCCTGACCAAGCAGGCCCGGCACTTCCTCGCAGACGCGCGCGAGCGCGTCGACAGCGAGCTGGGCGACGAGGTCAAGGACATCGACTGGGCCGCCCTCGACCCGCGCCGGTACGACCCGCGCCGGATCGTCCGCGACGCGCTGCTCGACCCCGAGCCCACGCCGGCCGGGGCCCGCACCGCCGCCGCAGCGGCCGGTGCCGGTGCCGCGGCGCACGCCGCCCGCGCCGCCCCCGCGACGACGCCGCTGCCGCCCGGCGCGCCGGCCCCGTTC
>NZ_JAANNB010000358.1 GCF_011603975.1 Cellulomonas sp. IC4_254
CCCCGGCGGACCGGCCGCCGCACCCTGGGCCCCGGTGCCGGCCCGTGGCCCGGTGCCCGGCGGCGCGGTCCCGCCGGCGCCGTTCGGCGGTGGGGTGCCGCCCCGCGGACCCGGCCGACCGGTGCCGGGCCCCGTGCCCGCCGCGGCCCCCGACCGCCCGTTCGACGTCGCGCGGCTGTTCGTCCTCGCCGGCGCGGGGCTCGTCGCCGCCGCCGCGTTCGTGTTCGCGTTCTTCTTCCTCGCGGGGTCCCCGGGCCCGCGGGTCGTCGTGATGCTGGTCGCGACGGCCGGCGCGGTCGCCGGCACCCTCGCGCTGCGGCGCACCGGCCTGCGCTCGTCGGCGGAGGCGGTCGGCGGCCTGGTCACGGCGCTCGTCGTCGTCGACGCGTGGATGACCGCGCTGCTGGTCGCCGGCCCGGTGCGGTGGCTCGCCCTGGCGTCGCTGCTGCTCGCCGTCGGCCTCGGCCTGCCCGCGGCGGGCCTCGCGGTCCGGGTGCGCGCCTGGACCGTCGCCGTGCTGGTGCTGCCCCTCGTCCCGCTCTGCGTCGCCGCCGCGGGGGCGAACGCGTGGGGCTGGCACCTCGCGCTGCTCGCCGCGGCCCTCGTCACGCTGGTCCGCGCCGGGTACCGCCGGGCCGTCGCCGCGCGGTTCGGCACCGACGGCGCGGTCGTCGACGCCCTGCTCGCCCTCTCGGCGCTCGCCCTCGTCGCCGGTGCGCTGGTCGCCGCAGTGGTCCTCCCCGAGCCGGTCCCCGGCTGGGAGACCGGCGGGTTCGCGCTGGCGCTGCTGCTGTCCGCGGTGGTGACCCGTCTGCAGGCGGTCGCCGAGCGGCCGTCCTGGGGCGCCGCGGCCGCGTGGCTGTGGGCCGCGGGCGGCATGGCGGTGCTGTCGGCAGGCGTGGCCGTCGCGTCGGTGCTCCCCGCCCCGTTCGGCACGGTCCCGCTCGCGGCCGCCGCGGCCTGGGCGGCGCTCGTCCTGGTGCCACGCCTGCTGCCGGGCGACCGCGGCACCGACACCTCGTACCGCGCGCAGGTGGCGGGTGGCTGGACGGCCCTCGTGCTGACCACCGGGCCGGGCGTCGCCGTCGGCGTCCTGGAGGGGCTCGCGCTGCTCGGCGCCGTGGGCGTCGACGGCGCCGGCGTGCCGCGGCAGGCCGCGGGCTGGGCGCTGGACCCCGACGCCTTCGCGTCCACGTCGTTCGAGGTCGGCGCGGGTCCGGTGCTCGCGGCGGTGGTGCTCGCGGCGGCGCTCGCGGCCGTCGGGCGGGTGCCGCTCGCGCCGGTCGCCGAGTCGGTCCCGGTCCCGGTGCCGCCGCGCGGGCTCGGGGCGGGGTACCCGGCGGGTGCGATGCCGGGGTCGACGGTGCCCGGCGTGGCCGGTGCGGCCGGCGTGCCCGGTGTGCCGGGCGTCTCGGGCGTGGCGGGCGTGCCCGGCTCCTCGGCGGCGGCCGGGGTGCTCCCGCGCACGACCGTGTGGCGGCAGCACGCCGCGGTGGTCGTCGGCCGGGCATGCCTGCCCACCGCGGTGGTCCTCGCGGCCTGGCTCGCGGTCGGCCCGCTGCGGCCGTGGTCGGT
>NZ_JAANNB010000035.1 GCF_011603975.1 Cellulomonas sp. IC4_254
TGGTCGCGGGCTGCCGGGACGCGGGGGAGGAGGTCGGGGCGCGGCCGGACGACCGGGTGCGGTCCCGGCCGCACGTCACGCTCGGCCGTGTGGCCTCGCAGCGCGGCGGGACCCGGCGGCGGGACCGCGCGACGCGGGCCCCGGACCCGGGGGACGTGCTGGTGCACGCCCTCGCCGTGTACCGCGGTCCGCGGTGGCCGGTCACCGAGCTCGTGCTGGCGGAGTCGCTGCCGGGCGAGGGCCGGGCCGGCGGGCCGCTGTACCGGCCCCTGGGTGCGTGGCCGCTCGGCGGTCCTGTGGCACGATGACGGGCATGACCTCCGCCCGCCCCCTCGGCCGCCGATTTCCCGGGCCCGTTCCCGGGCCGCGGCGCTGAGAGGCGCGGCACCAGGTCCCGTCCGGCGCCACGGCGCGGACGGTCCCGAGGCCCCGGAGCGGGCGCCACTAGACTCGCCCGTCGGTCGCCCCGTCGCGCGCGCCCCGCGCGCCTGACCGGGTCGGCCCGCCGCTCACCTCCACAAGAAGGTCCGGATGTCCACGCCCGACACACCCCTGAACCCCCTCGACGCCGACGCCGTCGGCCGCGCCCTGGACGACGCCCTGGCGGCCGTCGCGGCCGCCGGCGACCTCGACGCCCTCAAGTCCGCCCGGCTCGCGCACACCGGTGAGCGCAGCCCGCTGGCGCTCGCCAACCGCGCGATCGGCGGCCTGGCCCCGGCCGACAAGGCCGTCGCCGGCAAGGCGCTCGGTCAGGCCCGCGGCCGGCTGAACGCCGCGATCGCCGCCCGCGAGGAGGTGCTCGCCGCGGAGCGCGACGCCCGCGTCCTCGTCGAGGAGGCCGTCGACGTCACGCTGCCGTCCGACCGCACCCCGCGCGGCGCCCGGCACCCCCTCGAGCTGCTCCAGGAGCGCATCGCCGACGTGTTCGTCGCGATGGGCTGGGAGATCGCCGAGGGCCCCGAGGTCGAGGCGGAGTGGTTCAACTTCGACGCGCTGAACTTCGGCCCGGACCACCCGGCGCGGCAGATGCAGGACACGTTCTACGTCGCGGCGCCCGAGGGCGAGCCGGACCCGCACCTGGTGCTGCGCACGCACACCTCGCCGGTCCAGGCGCGCAGCCTGCTGGAGCGCGGCGTCCCGCTGTACGTCGCCTGCCCGGGCCGGGTGTTCCGCACCGACGAGCTCGACGCGACGCACACCCCGGTGTTCCACCAGGTCGAGGGCATCGCGGTCGACGAGGGCCTCACGATGGCGCACCTCAAGGGCACGCTGGACCACTTCGCGAGGGCGATGTTCGGCCCCGACGCCCGCACCCGCCTGCGGCCGTCGTTCTTCCCGTTCACCGAGCCCAGCGCCGAGATGGACCTGTGGTTCCCGCAGAAGAAGGGCGGGCCCGGCTGGATCGAGTGGGGCGGCTGCGGGATGGTCAACCCCAACGTGCTGCGCGCGGCGGGCGTCGACCCCGAGGTGTACTCCGGCTTCGCGTTCGGGATGGGCATCGAGCGCACGCTCATGCTGCGTCACGAGATCGCGGACATGCACGACATGGTGGAGGGCGACGTGCGCTTCTCCACCCAGTTCCGGGCGGTGATCTGATGCCTCGCATCCCCCTGACGTGGCTAGCCGAGCACGTCGAGCTCCCCGAGGGCCTGTCGGCCGAGCAGCTGGCCGCGGACCTGGTCCGGGTCGGGCTCGAGGAGGAGGCCGTGCACCCGGCCGCCGTGTCCGGCCCGCTCGTGGTGGGCCGCGTCGTCGAGCGCGTGCCCGAGCCGCAGAAGAACGGCAAGACCATCAACTGGTGCCAGGTCGACGTGGGCGACCACAACGGCACGGCCGAGGACGGCACGCGCACCCCGCGCGGCATCGTCTGCGGGGCGCACAACTTCGACGTGGGCGACCACGTCGTCGTCGCGCTGCCCGGCACGGTGCTGCCCGGCCCGTTCGCGATCGCCAGCCGCAAGACCTACGGCCACGTGTCCGACGGCATGATCTGCTCGTCGCGCGAGCTCGGCCTCGGCGACGACCACGACGGCATCATCGTGCTGTCGGAGATCGGCGTCGAGGCCGCACCCGGGACCGACGCCCGCGCCCTGCTGGGGCTCGGCGAGGAGGTCCTGGAGATCAACGTGACGCCGGACCGCGGCTACTGCTTCGCCATGCGCGGCGTCGCCCGGGAGTACGCCCACTCGACGGGTGCGGCGTTCACCGACCGCGGCCTGCCGCGCGCGGGCGCCGACGAGGGCCTGGCCACCACCGGCGGCTTCGCTGTCGAGCTCCGCGACGAGGCGCCGATCCACGGCGTCGCGGGCGCGGACCGGTTCGTCGCGCGGGTCGTCCGGGGTGTCGCGGCGAGCACGCCGTCGCCGAGCTGGATGCAGCAGCGGCTGACCCAGGCCGGCATGCGGCCGATCTCGCTCGCGGTGGACGTCACGAACTACGTGATGCTCGACCTGGGGCAGCCGCTGCACGCCTACGACCTGGCGACGCTGGACGGCCCGATCGTCGTGCGGCGGGCCCGGGCGGGGGAGCGGCTGACGACCCTCGACGGCGTGGACCGGGCCCTCGACCCCGAGGACCTGCTCATCACCGACGGCCCGGACGCCGGGCGCGTGCTCGGGCTGGCGGGCGTCATGGGCGGCGCCGAGACCGAGGTCTCGGAGTCGACCACCGACCTGCTGATCGAGGCCGCGCACTTCGACCCGGTGTCGATCGCCCGCACCGCACGGCGGCACAAGCTGCCGAGCGAGGCGAGCAAGCGGTTCGAGCGCGGCGTCGACCCGCAGCTGCCCCGCGTGGCCGCGGCCCGCGTCGTCGAGCTGCTGGTCGAGCACGGCGGCGGCACGGCCGACCCGGTGCTCACGGACGTCGACCTGACCACGCCGCCGCCGGTGCTGAGCCTGCCGGTCGACCTGCCCGCGCGGCTGATCGGCCTGGACCTGGACGTCGCCGCCGTCTCGCGCTACCTGCGCGAGATCGGCTGCACGGTCGGCGAGGTCGTCGGGGCCGGGGCGGACGCGGTGGTCTCCGTGACCGTGCCGACCTGGCGCCCGGATCTCACCGAGCCCGTCGACCTGGTCGAAGAGGTCGCCCGGCTGCACGGCTACGACGCGATCCCGTCGGTCGTGCCGCGCTCGCCGGTGGGCCTCGGCCTGACCGTCGCGCAGCGCCGCCGCCGCCGGGTCGCGCAGGTGCTCGCCGACGCGGGCTGGGTCGAGACGCTGTCGTACCCGTTCGTCGGGGCGGCGCAGCTCGACGCGCTCGCGCTGCCCGCCGACGACGAGCGGCGACGGATGGTCCGGCTCGCGAACCCGCTGTCCGAGGAGCGGCCGTCGATGCGCGCGTCGCTGCTGGTGACGCTGCTCGACACCGCGCGCCGGAACGTGGCCCGCGGCACCGCCGACCTCGCCGTATTCGAGGTCGGCGCGGTCACCCTGCCCCGCCCGGGCGCGGTGGCGGCCCCGGTCCCGCCCGTCGCGCAGCGGCCGTCCGACGACGTCCTCGACGCGGTGCGGGCCGCGGTGCCGCACCAGCCCCGGTATGTCGCCGGCGTGCTGACCGGCCTGCGGGAGCCCGCCGGCTGGTGGGGTCCCGGCCGCCCGGCCGACCACACGGACGCGATCGACGCCGTCCGGCTGCTCGCCGAGACCCTGGGCGTCGAGCTCGCGGTCGCGGCGGACGCCGAGCGGGCGCCGTGGCACCCGGGCCGGTGCGCGCGGTTCACCACGGCGGACGGCACCCTGGTCGGCCACGCGGGCGAGCTGCACCCGAACGTCGTCGCGGCCCTCGGGCTGCCGGCGCGGGCGAGCGCGTTCGAGGTGGACCTCGACGTGCTGCTCACGGCCGCCCCGCGCACCGAGGTCGTCGCCCGCGAGGTGTCGACGTTCCCGGTCGCGAAGGAGGACGTGGCGCTCGTGGTCCCGGCCGACGTGCCGGTGGCCGACGTGCTGGACGCCGTCCGGACCGGCGCCGCGGCCAGCGCGGCGGGCGACGTGCTGGAGAGCGCGCGGCTGTTCGACGTGTACACCGGCGAGCAGGTGGGCGACGGCCAGCGGTCGCTGGCGTTCGCGCTGCGGCTGCGCGCCGCCGACCGCACGCTCACGGCGGACGAGACCGCGGCGGTGCGCGCCGCGGTCGTGGCGGAGGCCGAGCGCCGCTTCGGCGCCACCCTCCGCGCGTAGCAGCACCCCGACGGCCCCGGCCGCGCCGCCCTCCGGGGCGGCGCGCCCGGGGCCGTCGCCGTCCCCCCCGCGCAGCAGCCCCCGCCGAGTTCGGCACCTCGTGGCCCAGTTCGGCATCTCGAGCTGCCGAACTCGGCGCGGAACTGCCGACCTCGGCGAACCCGGCGGGCACGCGTGCCGCCGGGCGGGTGACGCCGCGTTCACCCGATCGCAACCTTCGGGTCCCCCGCACGTGCTTGTGTATCCGGACATACCGCCCATACGTTGTCAGACGGCTGTGTGACGACTGTGATGCGGCCTGCTGACGAGGGCGCCAGGAGCGCCCCGGGGGATCGGAGAACATCGGTGAGCGCTGTACGCACACGCACGAGGTGGGCGGCGAGCCTCGCCGCCGTGGGGGCGATGGTCGGGGTACCCCTGACCGCGGTCCCCGCGGCCGCGGCGGAGGACACCCACACCATCGCAGAGGTCCAGGGCCCGGGCGACGCGTCGCCGCTCGCGGGCCAGACGGTCACGACGTCCGGCGTCGTGACCGCGGTCTACGCGACCGGCGGCTACCGCGGCTACGTCATCCAGACGCCGGGCACGGGCGGGGACACCGACGTCTCGGCCCGCACCGCCTCGGACGCGGTGTTCGTGTTCTCGGGCGCCACGGCGGGCTCGGTCGCGATCGGCGACCACGTCCAGGTGACCGGCGCCGTCTCGGAGTACCAGGGCCTCACGGAGATCACGGTCGGCAGCGCCGCCGGCCTGGTCCAGCTCGGCGACGCCCCGGCGCCCGTCCAGCCCGTGACCGCCGCCTGGCCGGCCGACGACGCCGCGCGCGAGACGCTGGAGTCGATGCTGTACCTGCCGTCGGGCGACCTGACGGTGACCAACACCTACTCGACCAACCAGTACGGCGAGGTCGGCCTGGCGTCGGGGACGACGCCGCTGATCCAGCCCACCGAGGTCGCGCGCCCGGGCACCCCGGAGTACGCCGCGGCCGTCGCGGACGACGCCGCCCGCGGGGTCGTGCTGGACGACGGCGCGAGCACCAACTTCCTGTCGGCCGCGAACACGGGCCTGACCCCGCCGTACGTGTCGCTGGGGAACCCGGTGCGCGTGGGCGCGGCGGCCACGTTCACCGCGCCGGTGGTCGTCGACTACCGGAACAGCGCGTGGAAGCTCAGCCCGACGCTGCCGCTCGACGCGGCGAACCCGGGCGGCTACCCGGCGACGTTCGAGAACGACCGCACCGCGGCGCCCGAGGGTCTGGGCGAGGCGGACGTGACGGTCGCGTCGTTCAACGTGCTCAACTACTTCACCACCCTCGGCGCGGACACCGCGTCCTGCGTGCCGTACACCGACCGTGCGGGCACCCCGGTCACCGTCCGCGAGGGCTGCGCGCAGCGCGGGGCGTGGAACCCGGCGGACCTGCAGCGCCAGCAGGACAAGATCGTCGCGGCCATCAACGCGCTCGACGCCGACGTCGTCGGCCTGATGGAGATCGAGAACTCGGCCGCCGTCGACGGCGTGGCCGACGAGGCGCTGTCCACGCTGACCGCCGCGCTCAACGCGGCCGCCGGCGAGGGCACCTGGGCGTTCGTCCCGTCCTCGAAGGAGCTGCCGGACGCGTCCGAGCAGGACACCATCACCAACGCGCTGATCTACCGGCCGGCCGCCGTCGAGACCGTGGGCGACGCCCGCGCGCTCGGCACGCAGTCCGGCGACGACCAGGCGTTCGGCAACGCGCGCGAGCCGATCGGCCAGGCGTTCGTGCCGACCGAGGGTGGCGAGCAGCTGTTCGTCGTCGTCAACCACCTGAAGTCGAAGGGCTCCGCCGGGCCGTGGCCGGGCGACGCCGACACTGGCGACGGCCAGGGCGCGTCGAACGAGTCCCGGGTCCGGCAGGCCGAGGCGCTGCGCGACTGGGTGCCGACGGTGCAGGGCGACGCCGAGGCGGTCGCGCTGCTGGGCGACTTCAACTCCTACACCCAGGAGGACCCGCTGCAGGTGCTGTACGCGGCGGGTTACACCGACGCGACGACGGCGCTCGACGCGGGGGAGTACTCGTACTCCTACCAGGGCCTGTCCGGCTCGCTCGACCACGTGCTGCTGAACGACGCGGCGCTGGGCCGGGCGACCGGCGCGGACGTGTGGAACATCAACGCCGGCGAGTCGGTGGCGCTGGAGTACAGCCGCTACAACGCGCACGGCAGCCTGTTCTACGCCCCTGACGCGTACCGGTCCTCGGACCACGACCCGGTGCTGGTCGGCCTGACCGCCGGCGACACGAGCACCACCCCCGACGGCCCGGTCGACCTCACGCTGCTCAACATCAACGACTTCCACGGCCGGATCGACGCCAACACCGTCGCGTTCGCCGGGACGGTCGAGCAGCAGCGCGCGGCGGCCGAGGCGGCGGGTGGCGCGGCGGTCTTCCTGTCCGCCGGCGACAACATCGGCGCGTCCCTGTTCGCCTCCGCGGTGGCCGAGGACCAGCCGACGATCGACGTGCTGAACGCCCTCGACCTGGCGGCGTCGGCGGTCGGCAACCACGAGTTCGACCGCGGCTACGCCGACCTCGTCGACCGCGTGATCGCCGACGGCTCCAACGCGGCGTGGCCGTACCTGGGCGCGAACGTGTACGAGCAGGGCACGGAGAACCCGGCGCTCGACGAGTACACGGTCATCGACGTGGACGGCGTGCGGGTCGGCGTCATCGGCGTCGTCACCCAGGAGACCCCGACGCTGGTCAGCCCCGGCGGCATCGAGACGCTGGACTTCGGCGACCCGGTCGAGGCGGTCAACCGCGTCGCGGCGCAGCTGTCCGACGGTGACGACGCCAACGGCGAGGCCGACGTGATCGTGGCCGAGTACCACGAGGGCGCCGGCGCGGGCACGCCCGACGGCGCGACGCTCGAGGAGGAGATCGCCGCGGGCGGCGCCTTCTCGGACATCGCGACGCTGACCTCGGGCGACGTGGACGTGATCTTCACCGGCCACACCCACAAGCAGTACGCCTGGTACGGGCCCGCCGAGCCGGACGCCTCCGGCGAGTGGACCCGCCCGATCGTCCAGACCGGCTCGTACGGCGAGAACATCGGCAAGGTCACGCTGACCTACGACCCGGCCTCCGACGCGGTCTCCGCGCTGACCGGCGAGAACGTCAAGCGCGTCGCCCCGGCGGCGGGCCAGACCCAGGCCCAGCTCGACGCGGCCCTGGTGGCGCAGTACCCGCGGGTCGCCGAGGTGAAGACGATCGTGGACGCCGCGCTGGCCGAGGCGGCCGTGGTCGGCAACCAGCCCAAGGGCTCGGTGACCGCGGACATCACGACCGCCTACGCGGGCGGCTCCTACACGAACGGCGTCTACACCGGCGGCACCCGCGACGACCGGTCCAAGGAGTCGACGCTCGGCAACCTGGTCGCCGACTCGTTGCTGGAGACGCTGTCCTCCGAGGAGCGGGGCGGCGCGCAGATCGGCGTCGTGAACCCCGGCGGCCTGCGGGCGGAGCTGCTGTACGCGCCCGACGGCACCATCACCTACGCCGAGGCCAACGCGGTGCTGCCGTTCGTGAACAACCTCTGGACCACGACGCTGACCGGCGAGCAGGTCGTCACGATGCTCGAGCAGCAGTGGCAGACCAACCCGGACGGCACGATCCCGAGCCGCCCGTACCTGCAGCTCGGCCTGTCGGACAACGTCACGTACACCTACGACGAGTCGCAGCCCCTCGGCAGCCGGATCACCTCGGTGACCGTCGACGGCGAGGCGATCGACCCGGCGGCGGAGTACCGGATCGGGACGTTCTCCTTCCTGGCCCAGGGCGGCGACAACTTCCGGGTGCTCGCCGAGGGCTCCGGCACCACCGACTCCGGCCTGATCGACCGGGACGCGTGGATCGCCTACCTCGAGGCGCACCCGGGCCTGTCGCCCGAGTTCGACGAGCGGGCGGTCGGCGTGCCGGCCCTCCCCGACGAGGTCACCGCCGGCACCGAGCTCGCGTTCCCGGTCACGGGCCTGAACCTGACCAGCCTGGGCTCCCCGGAGAACACCACGCTCGACGTCCAGCTGGACGGCACCTCGATCGGCACCGCGGCGGTCACCGCCGGCGCGGCGCAGGTCGCGGTGACGGTCCCGGCCGGCACCACCGCGGGGGCGCGCGTCCTCACGCTGGTCGCCGCGCCGAGCGGCACCACGGTCACGCTGCCGATCACGGTGGCCGCGGCGCAGGAGCCGGAGCCGGAGCTCAAGCAGTCCTCGGTCACGCTGTCGGCCAGCCGCAGCAGCCAGTCCTACGGGACCTGGCTGCCGACGCTGCTGGTCTCGCGGGTCCAGGTCGAGGGCACGTGGTTCCCGTCCGGGACGGTCGAGTTCCGGGAGGGCGAGAAGGTCGTCGGCCGGTCGCCGGTGGTGCTCGGCCTGGCGCTCGGCTCCGTGCCGCGCACCGCCCCGGTCGGCGCCCACCAGTACACGGCGGTGTTCGTGCCCTCGCGGCCCGACGTGGTCGCGGGCAGCACCAGCGCCCCGGTGACGGTCACCGTCAAGAAGTGACCTGAGCCCTGACCGACGCGGGCCCCCGACCCCCGGAGCGATCCGGTGGGTCGGGGGCCCGCGTCGTGCCGACGGCGTCCCGGCGGCTGCATGTCGCCGGCCGGTGGGATGCTGCAGGGCGTGTACGCCGAGCGACCGTCGACCCGCGTCCCGGGGGCGGTGCTGTGGTCGGTGGCCGCGGGGCCCGGCGCGGACGCCCCGGGCGAGGACGTGCTGCCCGACGGCTGCATGGACCTCGTCTGGTCCGGCGGCGGCCTGCTGGTCGCCGGCCCGGACACCCGGGCGCACCCGACCGGCCCGCTGCCCGCGGGGAGCTCGGCCCTCGGCCTCCGGCTGCCGCCCGGCGCGGCCCCGGTCCTCCTCGGCGTCCCGGCGGACGCGCTGCGCGACGCGCGCCCCGACCTGGCCGACGTCTGGGGCGCCCGCGCCGCGCGGCCGTGGGCCGACGCGGTGGCGGCCGGCGGGGCCGCCGCCCTGGAGCAGCGGGTCGCGGCCGTCCTCGCCGAGCGCGGCGGACGACCCCGGGAGGCCGCCGTGGTCGCCGTGCTCGCGGCGCGTGCGACGTCGGCCGCCGGCATCGCCGACCGGCTGGGCGTCACCCCGCGCACCCTGCACCGCCGGTCGCTCGCGGCGTTCGGCTACGGCCCACGGACGCTCGGGCGGGTGCTGCGGCTGCAGCGCGTGCTGCCGCTCCTCGACGCGGGCCTCCCGCTGGCGGACGTCGCGCAGCGCGCGGGCTACGCCGATCAGCCGCACCTGTCCCGCGAGGTGCGCGCGCTGACCGGCCGGTCGCCCGCGGCGCTCGCGGCCGGCCGCGCCGCCCGCTGAGGTCAGCCGGCGTCGGCGAACAGGTCGACCGCCGTGCCGTCCGGGTCGTGCAGCACCGCGTACCGCTGCCCCCAGAACGCGTCCCACGGCGGGAGGTGCCCCGCGAACCCGGCGTCGACCATGCGCGCGTACACGGCGTCCACCTCGGCGGCGTCGGTGCACCGGAACGCCAGCGCGGCGCGGTGCCCGCCGGTCGGCGGCGCCCACCCCGGGTCGAACGACCGGATCACGTCGACCGTGTCCCAGGCGAGCCGGAGCCCGCCGGGCAGCGTGACCTCGACGTGCGGCTCGGCGTCGGCGGACGGCGGCAGGTCCAGCCCGAGGGCGCGGTAGAAGGCGAGGGTGCGCGGCAGGTCGCTCGCGACCAGGCCGATCATGTCCAGGCGGGGTTCCATGCGACGACCGTAGAGGCCGCGGCGGGCGCGGGTCGTGGACGTTTCGGACACCCGGTCCCGGCACGGTGGAGCGTTCTGCCCGACACGCCGGTGCATGTCGGGCAGAACGCTCCACCCGAGAGCGCAGCCCCGGGGCTCAGCAGCCGTCCGGCCCGCACGCCTCCGCGTCCGCCGCCCCGGCGATCGTCGGGATCGCCAGCGGCGGGTTCGCGTCGGCCCAGGCCTGCTCGAGCAGCTGCGCGAACACCTCGACCGGCTGCGCGCCCGACAGGCCGAGCCGGCGGTCGGCGACGAAGAACGGCACGCCCTGGATGCCCAGCGCGGCGGCCTCGGCCTCGTCGGCGCGCACGGCGCCGGCCCCGGCGTCGGTGGCGAGCGCGGCGCGCACCGCGTCGCCGTCCAGCCCGGCCTCGACCGCGACCTCGACCAGCACGTCCAGGTCGTCCACGACCCGCCCGTGCTCGAAGTGCGCGCTCATCAGCCGCTCGACCACCTCGGCCGCGGCGGCGTCGCCGCCCAGCGAGGCCGCGACGTGCACCAGCCGGTGCGCGTCGAAGGTGTTGGCGGGCACCGCGGTGTCGAAGTCGTACGCCAGGCCGACGGACGCGGCGACGGCGGTCACCTGGTCGAACATCTGCCGCACCTGCTCGACGGGCATGCCCTTGCGCTCGGCCAGCATCTGCGCCTCGGTCAGCCCGGGGTGGGCGGTCGACGGCTCGGCGTCCGGCTGCAGCTCGAACGAGCGCCACGTGACCCGCACGTGGTCACGGTGCTCGAAGCCGTCGAGCGCGGCGGCGAACCGGCGCTTGCCGATGTAGCACCAGGGGCAGGCGATGTCGGACCAGATCTCGACGTGCAGGTCTCTCATGCGGTCAGGAGCACCTTTCCGGTGGTGGCCCGGCTCTCGAGCGCGCGGTGCGCCTCGGCGGCCTCGGACAGGGGGTAGGTCGCGCCGACCCGGACGTCGAGGGTGCCGGCGGCGACGGCCGCGAACAGCTCGTCGGCCCGCCGGGTCAGCTCGTCCCGGGTGGCGGTGTAGTGGCCCAGGGTGGGCCGGGTGAGGAACAGGGAGCCCGCGGCGTTCAGCCGCTGCGGGTCGAACGGCGGCACCGGGCCGGAGGACGCGCCGAACAGCGCGAGGCCGCCGCGCGGGCGCAGGGACGCGAGCGAGGCCTCGAACGTCGAGGCACCCACGCCGTCGAACACCGTGTGCACACCGCGCCCGCCGGTCAGGTCCCGCACCAGCGCGGGCAGCTCGGTGGTGAGGTCGTCGAGCTCGGTGTACCGGATGACCTCGGACGCGCCGGCGGCGCGGGACAGCGCCTCCTTCTCGACGGTGCCGACGGTCGTGATGACCCGCGCGCCCCGGGCGGCGGCGAGCTGGGTGAGCAGCAGGCCGACGCCGCCGGCGCCCGCGTGCACCAGCACGTCCTGGCCGTCGAGCACGGGGAAGGTCGACGTCACGAGGTAGTGCGCGGTGAGCCCCTGGAGGGGGAGCGCGGCGGCGACCTCGTCGGCGACGCCGTCCGGCACCCGCAGCGCCACGGCCTCGGGCACGACGACGAGCTCCGCGTAGGACGACGGCGCCGACGCCCACGCGACCAGGTCGCCGACGGCGACGTCCCGCACCTCGCGGCCCACGGCCTCGACGACGCCCGCGCCCTCGGAGCCGGGCACGTGCGGGAACGGCATGGGGTAGAGGCCGCTGCGCCGGTAGGTGTCGATGAAGTTGACGCCCGCGGCGCTCAGCCGCACCAGGAGGTCGCGCGGACCCGGCAGCGGGTCGGGGATCTCGTCGGGCTCGAGGACGTCGGGTCCACCCGGCTCGGTGGCGAGGATCGCGTGCATACCACCAGCAACGACACGCCCCCGCCGGGCATTCCGGCCGCGTCAGGGTCCCGCGGACACGCCCGTGGACCCGGCCGATGAATCACTGTGCAGTCGGGTGTATGGTCATGCACATGTCCTTCTCCGTCGCCGTCGCGGGCGCCTCCGGGTACGCCGGCGGCGAGACCCTCCGGCTCCTGCTCGGCCACCCCGAGGCCGAGATCGGTGCGCTCACCGCCCACTCCAACGCCGGCACCCGGCTCGGCGCGCACCAGCCGCACCTGCGCGCGCTCGCGGACCGCATCCTGACGCCGACGTCGGTGGACGAGCTCACCGGCCACGACGTCGTCGTTCTGGCCCTGCCGCACGGCGCCTCCGGCGAGATCGCCGCGGCGCTCGCGGACCGGGGCGACGGCGCGCTGGTCGTGGACCTCGGCGCGGACCACCGGCTGACCGACCCGGACGCCTGGCGCCGGTTCTACGGCACCGAGCACGCCGGCACCTGGCCCTACGGGATGCCCGAGCTGTTGCACGCGGGGGAGACCACGCCGTCCGCCCAGCGCGCGGCGCTCGCGGACGCCCGCCGGATCGCGGTCCCCGGCTGCAACGTGACCGCCGTGACCCTGGCCCTCCAGCCGGGTGTCGCCGCGGGCGTCGTCGACCCGGCCGACGTGGTCGCCGTGCTGGCGGTCGGGTACTCCGGCGCGGGGAAGTCGCTCAAGACCCACCTGCTCGCCTCCGAGGCCCTCGGCTCCGCCCAGCCGTACGCGGTCGGCGGCACGCACCGGCACATCCCGGAGATCCAGCAGAACCTCGGCGTGGCCGGGGCCGCGTCGGTGGGACTGTCGTTCACCCCGGTGCTGGTGCCGATGTCGCGCGGCATCCTGGCGACGGTCACCGCGCCGCTGGCCCCCGGCGCCGACGCGGCGTCCGTCCGCGCCGCCTGGGAGACCGCCTACGCCGGCGAGCCGTTCGTCGAGCTGCTGCCCGAGGGAGAGTGGCCGACCACCGGCGTCACCACCGGCGCGAACACCGCGCTCGTCCAGGTGACGGTGGACGAGGCCGCCGGCCGGGTCGTCGCGCTCTGCGCGCTGGACAACCTGGTCAAGGGCACCGCGGGCGCCGCGGTGCAGTCGCTGAACCTCGCGCTCGGCCTGCCCGAGCGCACCGGCCTCACCACCGAGGGAGTCGCCCCGTGACCGCCGCCATCGAGACCGCGGGCGTCACCGCGCCGGCCGGCTTCCGCGCCGCCGGGATCACCGCCGGCCTCAAGCCGTCCGGCAAGCCGGACGTCGCCCTGGTCGTCAACGACGGCCCGCTGCAGGTCGCCGCGGGCGTGTTCACCTCCAACCGCGTCGTCGCCGCGCCGGTCGTCTGGTCCCGCCAGGCGGTGTCCGACGGCGTCGCCACCGCGGTCGTGCTCAACTCCGGTGGCGCCAACGCGTGCACCGGCCCGGAGGGCTTCCTCGACACGCACCGCACGGCCGAGCACGTCGCCGAGGTCCTCGGCACGTCCGCGGGCGACGTCCTGGTCTGCTCGACCGGGCTGATCGGCGAGCGGCTGCCGATGGACCTGCTGCTCCCGGGCATCGGGGCGGCCGCCGCGGCGCTGGCCCCCACCGGCGGCCCCGACGCCGCCACCGCCATCATGACCACCGACACCGTGAGCAAGACCGCCGCGGTCGCCGGCGACGGCTGGACCGTCGGCGGCATGGCCAAGGGCGCGGGCATGCTCGCCCCGGGCCTGGCCACCATGCTGGTCGTGCTCACCACCGACGCCGTGGTCACCGCCGAGCAGGCCGACGCGGCACTCCGCGGCGCGACCCGGACCACGTTCGACCGGGTCGACTCCGACGGCTGCATGTCGACCAACGACACCGTGCTGCTGCTCGCGTCCGGCGCGAGCGGCGTGACGCCCGACCCCGAGGCGTTCGCCGCCGCGGTGGCCGCCGTCTCCGCCGACCTGGCCCGGCAGCTCGTGGCCGACGCGGAGGGCGCCTCGCACGACATCGCGGTCACGGTGACCGGCGCGACCACCGAGGAGGCGGCCGTGGCCGTCGCCCGCGCGGTCACCCGGTCGAACCTGTTCAAGGCCGCGGTGTTCGGCAACGACCCGAACTGGGGCCGGGTGCTCGCCGCGGTCGGTACCGTCCCGGAGGACGTCGCGCCGTACGACGCGGCCCTGCTCGACGTGTCCATCAACGGCGTCCAGGTGTGCCGTGCCGGCGGGGTCGGCGAGCCGCGCGACCTGGTCGACCTGGCCGCCGCCCGCGAGGTGCGCGTCGACGTCGACCTGCACGCCGGCGACGCCACCGCGACGATCTGGACCAACGACCTCACGCACGACTACGTCCACGAGAACAGCGCGTACTCCACATGAGCCTCGACGCCCCGCCCCCGCACGACGACGCGTTCGACACGCGGACCGACCTGCGCCCCGAGCAGAAGGCCGAGGTGCTGATCCAGGCGCTGCCCTGGCTGCAGCGGTTCGCCGGCGCCCTCGTCGTGGTCAAGTACGGCGGCAACGCCATGGTCGACGACGACCTCAAGCGCGCGTTCGCCGAGGACATGGTGTTCCTGCGCCAGGTCGGCCTGCGCCCCGTCGTGGTGCACGGCGGCGGCCCGCAGATCAACGCGATGCTCGACCGGCTCGGCATCGAGTCCGAGTTCCGCGGCGGCCTGCGCGTCACCACGCCCGAGGCGATGGACGTCGTCCGGATGGTGCTCACCGGTCAGGTGTCCCGGGAGCTCGTCGGCCTGCTGAACGCGCACGGACCGTACGCCGTCGGCCTGTCCGGCGAGGACGGCGGCCTGCTCCAGGCGCGCCGGCGCACCGCCACGGTCGACGGCCGGCAGGTCGACGTCGGCCAGGTCGGCGACGTCGTCGAGGTGAACCCGGGCGCCGTGCTCGACCTGCTCGACGCTGGACGCATCCCGGTGGTCTCGACCGTCGCGCCCGACATCGAGGACCCGACCCAGGTGCTGAACGTCAACGCGGACACCGCGGCGGCGGCGCTGGCCGTGGCGCTCGGCGCGCGCAAGCTCATCGTGCTCACCGACGTCGAGGGCCTGTACACGTCCTGGCCCGACCGGTCCTCGCTCGCCCGGCGGATCCGGGCCGGCGCGCTCGCCGACCTGCTGCCGTCCCTGGACGCCGGCATGCGCCCCAAGATGGAGGCGTGCTGGCGGGCGGTCACCGGAGGTGTCGGGCGCGCGCACGTCATCGACGGCCGCCAGGCGCACTCGATCCTGGTCGAGGTCTTCACGTCCGACGGCATCGGCACGATGGTGCTGCCCGACGACGAGCCGTCGCCCTCGCCGTTCACGGCCCCGATCCCGCAGGTCGCGGCGCCGGCCCCGCACGTCCCCCACGTCCCCGAGGTGAGCTGAGTGACCGAGCAGCACCTGGAGCCCCAGGACCCCGCCGCGCTGGCCGGGGCCGACTCCGTGGCCCACTGGACCGAGCGCTACGGCCACGCGCTGATGGACACGTTCGGCGCGCCGCAGCGCGTGCTGGTGCGCGGCGAGGGCCCGTACGTCTGGGACGCCGACGGGTTCCGCTACCTGGACCTGCTGGGCGGCATCGCGGTCAACTCGCTCGGCCACGCGCACCCGACGCTCACCGCCGCGATCTCCGCGCAGCTCGGCACGCTCGGCCACATCTCGAACTTCTTCGCGAGCCCGACGCAGATCGCGCTGGCCGAGCGGCTGCTCGCCGTCGCCGACGCCCCCGAGGGCTCGCGGGTGTTCCTGACGAACTCCGGCACCGAGGCGAACGAGGCGGCGTTCAAGATGGCGCGCCGGAACGCCGAGGGTCCGGGCGGCGTGCGCCGCACCCGGGTGCTGGCGCTGGAGGGCGCGTTCCACGGCCGGTCGATGGGTGCGCTCGCGCTGACGTCCAAGGCCGCGTACCGCGAGCCGTTCGAGCCGCTGCCGGGCGGCGTCGAGTTCCTGCCGTTCGGCGACACCGCCGCGCTGGAGGCCGCGTTCGCCGACGGCGCGGGCGACACGGTCGCCGCGGTGTTCCTCGAGCCGATCCAGGGCGAGGCCGGCGTGCTGCCGCTGCCGGCCGGCTACCTGGCCCGGGCCCGCGAGCTCACCGAGGCGCACGGCGCGCTGCTGATCCTGGACGAGGTGCAGACCGGCATGGGCCGCACCGGCGCCTGGCTGGCGCACCAGCACCCGCACCTCGGCGGCGGCATTCGCCCCGACGTCGTCACGCTGGCCAAGGGCCTCGGCGGCGGCTTCCCGGTCGGCGCCGTCGTGGCCTACGGCGAGCGGGCCGCGACGCTGCTCGGCCGCGGCCAGCACGGCACGACCTTCGGCGGCAATCCGGTGGCCTCGGCCGCGGCGCTCGCCACGATCGGCGTGATCGAGCGCGACGGGCTGCTGCAGCACGTGACCGACCTGGGCGCCTGGTGGCGGTCGGAGATCGCCGGCCTCGGCCACCCGCTCGTCGCAGAGGTGCGCGGCGAGGGCCTGCTCATCGCCGTGCAGCTCACCGCGCCGGTGGCGGCGGAGGTCGCGTCCCGCGCGCTGGCCGCCGGCTTCATCGTGAACCCGTGCACCCCGGCGACGATCCGGATGGCGCCGCCGTACGTGCTCACCCGCGAGCAGGCGGCGACGTTCACCGACTTCCTCGCGGCGCTCCCGCAGGACCTGGGGGCTGCGTCGTGAGGCACTTCCTGCGCGACGACGACCTGTCGCCCGCCGAGCAGGCCGAGGTCCTGGAGCTCGGGCTCGCGCTGCGGGCGGACCGGTTCGCCCGGCGCCCGCTCGACGGCCCGCGCGCGGTCGCGATCATCTTCGACAAGCCGACGCTGCGCACCCAGGTGTCGTTCACGACGGGCGTCGCCGAGCTCGGCGGCTACCCGCTGCTGGTCGACGGCAACCTGGCGCGGATCGGCGTCCGGGAGTCGATCGCCGACACCGCGCGGGTGCTCGGTCCGCAGGTCGCGGCCGTCGTCTGGCGCACCCACGCGCAGACCCGCATCGAGGAGATGGCCGCGCACGCGGGCGTCCCGGTGGTGAACGCGCTCACCGACGACTTCCACCCGTGCCAGATCCTCGCGGACCTGCTCACCGTCGCCCAGCACCGCGGCGGGGTCGCGGCGCTGCGCGGCCTGACGCTCGCCTACACCGGTGACGGCTCCAACAACATGGCCCAGTCGTACCTGCTCGGCGGGGCGACCGCGGGGATGCACGTGCGGATCGCGACGCCGACGGCGTACCTGCCGGCGTCGGAGGTGGTCGAGGCCGCGGCCGCGATCGCCGCGGGCACGGGCGGCTCGGTCCAGGTGACCGACGACCTCGCCGCGGCCGTCACCGGCGCGGACGTCGTCGCCACCGACACCTGGGTGTCGATGGGCCAGGAGGCCGAGGCCGCCGATCGCGAGCAGCCGTTCGTGCCCTACCGGCTGGACTCCGCGGCGCTCGCGCTCGCCGCGCCGGACGCGCTCGTGCTGCACTGCCTGCCCGCCTACCGGGGCAAGGAGATCACCGCCGAGGTGCTGGACGGCCCGCAGTCGGTGGTCTGGGACGAGGCGGAGAACCGGCTGCACGCGCAGAAGGCGCTGCTGGCCTGGCTGCTGGAGCGTGCGGCATGACCGCGTCCGCCCGGGCCGACGAGCCCGCCGCCACCACCGGCCGGGTCCCCTCGACCAAGGCGGCGCGGCACGCCCTGATCCGCGACCTGCTGTCCCGGCAGTCGGTGCACTCGCAGTCCGAGCTCGCCGACCTGCTGGCCCACCAGGGCGTCACCGTCACCCAGGCCACGCTGTCCCGGGACCTCGTCGAGCTCCGCGCGGTGAAGATCCGCACCCCCACGGGTTCGCTCGCGTACGCCGTGCCGGGGGAGGGCGGCGACCGCTCGCCGGCCCCGGTCGTCGACGCCGAGGCGCTGGCCGCCCGGCTCGCCCGGCTGTGCTCCGAGCTGCTCGTCACGGCCGAGGCGTCCGGCAGCCTCGTCGTCCTGCGCACCCCGCCCGGGGCCGCCCAGTTCCTCGCCTCCGCGATCGACCACTCGGTGCTCCCGGGCGTGCTCGGCACCATCGCGGGGGACGACACCGTCCTCGTCATCGCCCGCGAGGGCGCCGACGGCCCCGAGGGCACCGCGCTCGCCGCGCGGTTCCTCGAGCTCGCGACGACCGGCTGACCGCGCCGGCTCTCGCCCCTCCCGCTCCGCACGACCACGAGACACGAAAGAGAAGACACATGACTGAGCGCGTCGTCCTCGCCTACTCCGGCGGCCTGGACACCTCCGTGGGCATCGGCTGGATCGCCGAGGCGACCGGCGCCGAGGTGATCGCCGTGGCGGTCGACGTCGGCCAGGGCGGCGAGGACCTCGAGGTCATCCGCCAGCGCGCCCTCGACTGCGGCGCCGTCGAGGCGTACGTCGCCGACGCCCGCGACGAGTTCGCGGCCGAGTACTGCATGCCCGCGCTGCGCGCGAACGGGATGTACCTCGACCGGTACCCGCTGGTGTCCGCGCTGTCCCGCCCGGTCATCGTCAAGCACCTGGTGCGCGCCGCCCGCCAGTTCGGCGCCACCACCGTCGCGCACGGCTGCACCGGCAAGGGCAACGACCAGGTGCGGTTCGAGGTCGGCATCACCTCGCTGGCCCCCGACCTCAAGTGCCTCGCGCCGGTGCGCGACCTGGCGCTGACCCGCGACAAGGCGATCGAGTTCGCCGAGCGGAAGAAGCTGCCGATCGCGACCACCAAGCACAACCCGTTCTCGATCGACCAGAACGTCTGGGGCCGCGCCGTCGAGACCGGCTTCCTCGAGGACATCTGGAACGAGCCGACCAAGGACGTCTACACCTACACCGACGACCCGACGTTCCCGCCGGTCGCCGACGAGGTCGTCATCACCTTCCAGCAGGGCGTCCCGGTGGCGCTGGACGGCGTGCCGGTCACCCCGCTGCAGGCCATCCAGGAGATGAACCGCCGCGCGGGCGCCCAGGGCGTCGGCCGGATCGACATCGTCGAGGACCGCCTGGTGGGCATCAAGTCCCGCGAGGTCTACGAGGCGCCCGGCGCCATCGCGCTGATCGCCGCGCACCAGGAGCTGGAGAACGTCACCGTCGAGCGCGAGCAGGCCCGGTTCAAGCGCCAGGTCGAGCAGCGCTGGACCGAGCTGGTCTACGACGGCCAGTGGTTCTCCCCGCTGAAGAAGTCGCTGGACACCTTCATCGACGACACCCAGCGCTACGTCTCCGGCGAGGTGCGCATGGTCCTGCACGGCGGCCGCGCGACGGTCACCGGCCGGCGGTCCGAGACCTCGCTGTACGACTTCAACCTGGCGACCTACGACTCGGGCGACACCTTCGACCAGTCGGCGGCGCGCGGGTTCATCGAGATCTACGGCCTGTCGTCCAAGCTCGCCGCCGCGCGCGACGTGAAGTTCGGCAACGCCGAGGACCTCGGCTCCCAGGGCGGCATCGATGCCTGAGCAGGCCGGCGCGCTGTGGGGCGGCCGGTTCGCCGGCGGCCCCGCGGACGCCCTGGCGGCGCTGTCCAAGTCGACCCAGTTCGACTGGCGGCTCGCGCCGCAGGACATCGCGGGCTCGCAGGCGCACGCGCGGGTGCTGCACGCCGCCGGGCTGCTGGACGACGCGGCGCTCGCGGGCATGCTCGACGCCCTGGAGCGGCTCCGGGCCGACGTCGAGTCCGGGGCGTTCGTCGCCGCCGAGTCCGACGAGGACGTGCACGGGGCGCTGGAGCGCGGGCTGATCGAGCGCGCCGGGGCCGACCTCGGCGGCCGGCTGCGCGCCGGACGGTCCCGGAACGACCAGATCGCGACGCTCGTGCGGATGTACCTGCGGGAGTCGGCGCGCGACATCGTCCGGCTGACCCTCGACGTCGTCGACGCGCTGGTCGCGCAGGCCGAGGCCGCGGGCGACGCGATCATGCCGGGGCGCACGCACCTGCAGCACGCCCAGCCCGTCCTGCTCGCGCACCACCTGCTGGCGCACGCGTGGCCGCTGCTGCGCGACGTCGACCGGTACGCCGACTGGGACCGCCGCGCCGCGGTGTCCCCGTACGGCTCGGGAGCGCTCGCCGGGTCCTCGCTGGGCCTCGACCCGGCGGCCGTCGCGGCCGACCTCGGCTTCGACGGCCCGGTGGAGAACTCGATCGACGGCACCGCCTCGCGCGACGTCGTCGCCGAGTTCGCCTGGGTGTCCGCGATGCTCGGCGTCGACCTGTCGCGGCTGGCCGAGGAGGTCATCCTGTGGTCGACCGTCGAGTTCGGGTTCGTCCGGCTGGACGACGCGTACTCGACCGGGTCGAGCATCATGCCGCAGAAGAAGAACCCCGACGTGGCCGAGCTCGCGCGCGGCAAGGCCGGGCGGCTGGTCGGCGACCTCACCGGGCTGCTGGCCACGCTCAAGGGCCTGCCGCTGGCGTACAACCGGGACCTGCAGGAGGACAAGGAGCCGGTGTTCGACCAGGTCGACACCCTCACCGTCCTGCTCCCGGCGTTCGCCGGCATGGTCGCGACGCTCCGGTTCGACACCGCGCGGATGGCGTCGCTGGCGCCGCAGGGGTTCTCGCTCGCGACCGACATCGCCGAGTGGCTGGTCCGTGAGGGCGTGCCGTTCCGGGTGGCGCACGAGGTCGCGGGCGCGTGCGTCCGGGCCTGCGAGCAGCACGAGCCGCCGATCGAGCTCTGGGAGCTGACGGACGACGAGCTCGCCGCGATCCACCCGGCGCTCACGCCCGAGGTCCGGTCGGTGCTGAGCGTCGAGGGGTCGGTCGCGTCGCGGTCGGCGCACGGCGGCACGGCGCCGGTCCGGGTCGCGGAGCAGCTGGGCCGGGCGCGGGAGCGGGCGGCCGCGCTGCGGGCCGCGGTCGCGCGGGGCGGCGCCACCGCGTCGTGACGTCTGGCACGATCGCCGCGTGGACCTGACGCACGCGCAGCAGGGGCACGAGGACGCCGCGGGCGCCCTCGTGCCCCTGCTGCTGTCCGCCCCGGCGCGCCTGGGGCGGGTGCGGGTGCTCGCCGTCGACGGCCCGGCGGGGTCCGGCAAGACCACGCTCGCCGGAGGTGTCGCGCGGCGGTGCGCCGAGGCCGGGGTGCGCGCGCACGTCGTGCACATGGACGACCTGTACGCGGGCTGGTCCGGGCTGGACGGCGACCTGTGGCCGCGGCTCGCCGCCCAGGTGCTGGAGCCGCTGCGCCGGGGTCTGCCCGGGCGGTTCCAGCGGTACGACTGGCACGCCGGGCGGTTCGACGACTGGGTCGACGTGCCGGTGCCGGACGTGCTGGTGCTGGAGGGCTGCGGCTCGGGCCGGCGCGCGGGCGCGCCCGACCTGTCGCTGCTGGCGTGGGTGGAGGCCGACGACACGACCCGCCTCGCGCGCGGCCTGGAGCGCGACGGCGCGGCCGCGCTCCCGCACTGGGAGCGGTGGATGCGCGACGAGGCGGCGCACTACGCCCGCGAGGACACCCGCGGACGCGCCGACGTGCGGGTCGACGCATGGGGCAGGATGGCCCGGTGAGCCAGGCGGTCCCGGACGGCGGGGCGGACGACGCGCGCGACGCGACGCCCGCCGGCGCCGCCGACCCCGGCCCGGTGCCCGTGCCCGCCCGGTCGCTCGCCGACCCCGGTCCGGCGCTCCCCGGCGGGGTGCCGGGAGTCGTCCCCGCGCGGACCTGGTTCGGCCGGCCGGTCCTGACGGTGGCGCCCGACCTTCTCGGGGCCTTCGTGACGGTCCGGTCCGACGAGGGCGACGTGACCCTGCGGATCACCGAGGTCGAGGCGTACGCCGGCGAGGCGGACCCCGGCTCGCACGCGTTCCGCGGGCGCACCGCGCGCAACGCCGTGATGTTCGGCGAGCCCGGGCGGCTGTACGTGTACCGGCACCTGGGGCTGCACCACTGCGTCAACGTCGTGACCGGCCCCGCCGGCGCCGCCTCCGCGGTGCTGCTGCGGGCGGGCGAGGTCGTCGACGGGGTGGAGCTCGCGCGGGACCGCCGGCTCCGGTCGGGGGTCGTGGACTCGGACCGGCAGATCGCGCGCGGGCCCGCGCGGCTCGCGGTCGCGCTCGGCCTGGACCTGTCCGACTACGGCGCGGACCTCACCGAGCCCGGCGGGCGGGTCGTCGTGCACCGGGACCCGGACGCGGTCGTGGGCGCGTACGCCACCGGCCCGCGGGTCGGGGTCGCGGGGCCGGGCGGGGACGCCGCCCGCTACCCCTGGCGGTTCTGGCTCTCCGGCGAGCCCACCGTGTCCGCCTTCCGGCCCGCGTATCGCCGGCCGGCGTCGGGAAGCAGCCCGCGGCGCGGGACGACGCCGGCATGACCTCTTCCGCCGACGGTGCGGCCCCGCGGCCGCGCGATGCAAGGAGCACGACGTGACCCACCTCCTGGACGAGCTCGCCTGGCGCGGCCTCGTCGCCCAGACCACCGACCTCGACGCGCTGCGCGAGCAGCTCGACGCCGGCCCGGTGACCTTCTACGCGGGGTTCGACCCGACCGCGCCCTCGCTGCACCACGGCCACCTGGTGCAGCTGGTGCTCATGCGGCACCTGCAGCTCGCCGGCCACCACCCGCTCGCCCTCGTCGGCGGCGCCACCGGCCTGATCGGCGACCCCCGGATGTCGGGGGAGCGCGTCCTCAACACCAAGGACACCGTCGCCGAGTGGGTGCAGCGCCTGCAGGACCAGATCAGCCGGTTCCTCGACTTCGACGGGGACAACCCCGCGCGGATGGTCAACAACCTCGACTGGACGGGCGAGCTCACCGCGATCGACTTCCTGCGCGAGATCGGCAAGCACTACCGGCTCGGCACCATGCTCGCCAAGGACACCGTCGCCCGGCGGCTCGCGTCCGACGAGGGCATCTCGTTCACCGAGTTCAGCTACCAGATCCTGCAGGGCATGGACTACCTGGAGCTGCACCGCCGGCACGGCTGCACGCTGCAGACCGGCGGCAACGACCAGTGGGGCAACCTGCTGTCCGGCGTCGAGCTGATCCGCAAGGCCGAGCACGCGTCGGTGCACGCGCTGACCACGCCGCTGATCACCAAGGCGGACGGCACCAAGTTCGGCAAGTCCGAGGGCGGGGCCATCTGGCTCGACCCCGAGATGATGAGCCCGTACGCCTTCTACCAGTTCTGGCTCAACCAGGACGACGCCGAGGTGATCGGCTACCTCAAGGTCTTCACGTTCCGGACCCGCGAGGAGATCGCCGAGCTCGAGGAGGCGGTGGCGACGCGGCCGGCTGCCCGGGAGGCGCAGCGGGCGCTGGCCTACGACGTCACCTCGCTGGTGCACGGCGTGGACGCGACCGAGAAGGTCATCGCCGCGAGCCGCGCGCTGTTCGGCGGCGGTGATCTGGGCGAGCTGGACGAGGCGACCCTGGCGGCCGCCGTGGCCGAGCTGCCGTCCGCGGACGTCGCGGTCGGCGACCCGCTGGTCGACGTGCTCGCCGCCACCGGGCTGGTCGCCAGCAAGGGTGCGGCGCGGCGGGCGATCGCCGAGGGCGGAGCGAACGTGAACAACCGGAAGGTCGCCGACGAGGCGGCCGTCGTCGAGGCCGGCGACCTGCTGCACGGCAGGTACCTGGTGCTGCGGCGCGGGAAGCGGACCCTCGCGGTCGCCCGGGTGGCCGGAGCCTGACCGGCATCCGGCGGGGTCGACCCGGCCGGATGCCGCCACGTGAGCGAGGGGAGGGGCGGTCCGCATGCTGCGGACCGCCCCTTCTCGCGCGCGGAGTGCTCGGCTTGCGTGCGACGCGGACGTCGGCGAGGGTAGGAGCAGCGCGGCGGGAGTGGGACCGAGGTCCCGGACCCGCCGACAGGGGTCACCCTGGCCGCCGAGGAGCGAAAGCCCAGGTGGGACGGGGTGCGGGGAGCGCCCGCGACGCCGGTTTGACGTCGGTCGGACGGCATGCGTAAGGTATCTCCTCGTCGCCCGGCAGGGAGGAACGGACACCGAGGGTCACCTCGGCGGCTGGTCCCGCGGACGACGAACCCCCGGCACGGCCCGCAGGCGCTTCGGCGCCTCATCGGTCGCGCCGGACCGGGAGTTGCGACCGCGCTCCGCGAAATGCCGCGGACAAAACGCGTCGGAATGCCTGGTAGGGTTTCGGAACGTCGGAAACGCCCGGTAAACGAGCGGTGAAGACGAGCAAGAAGCTCTGGTAGAGTTCAGGAACGCGAGAAACGCCGGAAGGCGCGAAACGCGGGCCAGCAACTTTGGTAGATTGGAAGCGAGCCTCCGGCCGGTCGCCCTGAGAAGGGTGGGCGGGGGATGCGCGTCTGTTCTTTGAGAACTCAACAGTGTGCCTAGTAGTTGATGCCAAGATGGTTCATCGGCTCGGGTGGTCGCCTCCATTCGGGGGTGGCTGGTCGGTCGGTGGGTCTTGGTTGATACGGAAGCCAGTCCGACCCCGTCGGGTGGCTTTCTTAGCAGCCGAATTGACTGATCCTCGCTCGCCAGCGGGTGGGGGTCGTTTCGTGTGTCGGTTGATCGCCGCTTTCGGGTGGTGGTTGCCATGAGACATCTACGGAGAGTTTGATTCTGGCTCAGGACGAACGCTGGCGGCGTGCTTAACACATGCAAGTCGAACGGTGAAGCCCAGCTTGCTGGGTGGATCAGTGGCGAACGGGTGAGTAACACGTGAGTAACCTGCCCCCGACTCTGGGATAAGCCTTGGAAACGAGGTCTAATACCGGATATGTGACGTTCAGGCATCTGATGCGTCTGGAAAGATTTATCGGTCAGGGATGGACTCGCGGCCTATCAGCTTGTTGGTGGGGTAAC
>NZ_JAANNB010000359.1 GCF_011603975.1 Cellulomonas sp. IC4_254
CGCCGGCCCCGGTCCTGCCCGGCCCGGCGTCCGCGGACGACCACGACGGCCTCACCATCCTCAGCGGCGAGCTGGCCTCGATCCGCCAGCACCTGCCGTCCTGGGCCGTGTCCCAGACCGGCGACTGGCCGTCCGGCCCCGTCGTCCCGACCCCGGCGCCCGCGCCGGGCGTCTCGGGCGCGCTGCCCGTGACCGCCGTGCCCGCGACGCCGCTGCCCGTGCCCCGGCTCGCCCTGTCCACCGGCGCGGTCGTGCCGGTCGACACCGTCGTCCTGATCGGCCGCGCGCCGCAGGCCGACCGCGCGCCCGACGGCTCCGAGGCGCGCCTGGTGACCGTGCCGAGCCCCGAGCAGGACATCTCGCGCACGCACGCCGAGGTCCGCCTGGAGGCCGGCCGGGTGCTGGTCACGGACCTGTACTCCACCAACGGCATCACCGTCGCCGCCGGCACCCTGCCGCCCCGGCGCGTCACCGCGGGCGAGCCCGTCGCGGTCGGGGAGGGGGACGTCGTCGACCTGGGCGACGGCGTGACGTTCACCGTGGAGCCGGGTGCGTGAACCGACGGCGTGAGGCCTCGCAGCCGCCGCACCTGCCCGGCTACGCGGTGCAGCGGCTGCTGGGCTCGGGGGGCTCGGCCGACGTCTTCCTGTACGAGCAGGACCTGCCGCGACGTCCGGTCGCGGTCAAGGTGCTGCTCGGCAGCGTGCACGCGGACGCGCGGGAGGCGTTCGAGCGCGAGGCGGACCTGACCGCCCGGCTCTCGCACCACCCGTCGATCGTGACGGTGCACCAGGCCGGGGTGGCCGGCGACGGCCGGCCGTACCTGGTGATGGAGTACTGCGCGCGGCCCGGCCTGGGGCAGCGGTACCGCTCGGAGCGGTTCGAGGTCGCGGAGGTGCTGGAGCTCGGCGTCCGGCTGGCCTCGGCGGTGGAGACGGCGCACCGCGCCGGGATCCTGCACCGGGACATCAAGCCCGGCAACGTGCTGACCAACGACTTCGGGCGGCCGGTGCTGACCGACTTCGGCATCGCGTCCACGGTCGACGCGGGCGGCCCGGCCGTCGGCATGTCGATCCCGTGGGCGGCGCCCGAGCTGCTCGCCGCCGCCCCGCACGGCGACGCGCGCTCCGACGTCTACTCGCTCGCCGCGACGCTGTTCTCCGCGCTCGCCGGCCGGTCGCCGTTCGAGCGACCGGGCGGCCCGAACGAGGCCGCGGACCTCGTCGGCCGGATCGAGCGCGGCGCGCCCGTGCCGTTCGCCCGGGACGACGTCCCGGACCGGCTGCGCACCGTGCTGGCCCGCGCGATGGCCCGGGAGCCGCAGCAGCGGCACGCCCGAGCCCTCGACCTCGCCCAGGACCTGCGCGCCGTGCAGGCCGACCTCGGGCTGCCGGTCACGGCGCTCGACGTCGACGACCACGCCGGGCCCGCCGGTGCGGCCGCCGCCGGCACCGCGGCCCCGGCGGACGCCACCCGCGCGCGCCCGGTCGTCGAGGTCGCGCCGCACGCCGCACCCGCCGCCGCCGCACCGGGCGCCCCCGCGGCCCCGGTGCGG
>NZ_JAANNB010000360.1 GCF_011603975.1 Cellulomonas sp. IC4_254
CGCCGGGCGCGCGGATCGGCCGCCGGGCTGGGCCGCCTCCACCCCACGGCGGAGGCGGGTCCGCCGGCGTCAGCCCCGCGGGACGGCCCGCAGCGCGTCCGCCAGCGGTGCCGGCCGCCCGAGCAGGTAGCCCTGCCCGTAGTCGACGCCGAGCTCCCGCAGGGTCGCCCGCTCGTGCTCGGTCTCCACGCCCTCGGCGACCAGCCAGGAGTCGATGCCGCGCGCGAACTCGGCGACGGCGCGGATCAGCGCCCTGCGGACCGGGTCGAGGTCGCAGCCCCGCACCAGCGCCAGGTCCAGCTTGATCGCGGTGGGCCGGAGCTGCAGCACGTGCCGCAGGCTCGCGAACCCCGCCCCCGCGTCGTCGACGGCGACGTGGTGCCCGGCGGCGCGCAGCCGGTCGGTGACGGCGGTCAGCGCCTCGTAGTCGTGCACCGGCGTGTGCTCCGTGACCTCGACGGCGGCCGCCGGGCCGTGCCCGAGCAGCAGGTCCGGCACCCGCGGGTCCGCGAGCGCCTCGGCGGAGAGGTTGATCGACATCCGCACGCCGGGGGGCAGGTCGCCGAGCCGGGTCAGCGCGGACTCGGCGGCCAGCAGCTCCAGCTGGACCGACTCCCCGGCGGCCGCGGCGGCGGCGAAGGCGTGCACCGGCGTGGGGAACCGCTCGGGGTCGAACCGGGACAGCGCCTCGACGGCGACCACCTCACCGGTGCCGAGGTGGACGACCGGCTGGAACACCGTCCGCACCGCGCGCTCCGCCAGCACGGACCGGATCCACCGCACCCGCTCGGAGACGGCGGGCCGGTGCGGCAGCCCGAACGCGCCCATCCGGTCCTCGACCAGCGCCGCGGCCAGGCCCAGCACGCGCAGCGCGTCCTCGTCGAGCAGCGGGTTCGCGCCGCGCGCCAGGCAGCAGAGCATCCCGACCGGCTCGCCGTCCGGGCCGCGCAGCGGGGCGCCGAGGTACGCACCGATGCCGAGGTCCGCGGTCGCGCCGAGCTCCCGGGCGACGGGGTGCCGGCGCGCGTCCGGCAGCACCGGTGGGAGCAGCCCGGCCAGCACCCGCACGCAGTAGGTGTCGTCGAGGTCGCGCGCGTCGCCGACGGCCATCTGCATCGGTCCGGTCTCCGTGCTGGTGGCCAGCACGACCTCGGCCGACGTCGTCAGGCCGGACAGGAACGCGACGTCCATGCCGAGGTGCTCGCGCACGCGGTCGAGGATCTGCTGCACGTCCGGGTCGACGGGGCCCTGCGCCGTCGGCGCCACGTCCCGGTCCTCGTCCACGCTCATGCGGCCCCCGCTCGCCCTCGCCGAGCCCGCCGCTGGACCCAGCACGTCGTCCGTCAGACTAGTGACCGCCTCCGGTCGCCCGCCCGCCGGGCGGGTGGCGCCGGCCGGTGAACCACCCGTCCGGGCGAGCCGGCCGCACCCCGTCCGCCCACGGCGGATCCCGCTGCCGACCGGCGGGCCGCGTGACAGGATCGGCCCATGGAGTCCCCGAACACCGGGCTC
>NZ_JAANNB010000361.1 GCF_011603975.1 Cellulomonas sp. IC4_254
GGCGGCAGCGGGGCGGGGTCGGCGTGCACCTGCCAGACATACCGTCAACGGGCGTCCGGCGCGTGTCGAACCGCTGAACGCGCGGCGACGCGACCCGCACGTCACCCGTGCGGACCGGTTGCCGCGCGCCCGGGGCCTGCCTACGGTCCGGCCATGACCTCGACCGTCCGGATCGGCATCTCGGGGTGGCGCTACGCGCCGTGGCGCGGCGTGTTCTACCCGAAGGGGCTGCCGCAGCGCCGCGAGCTCGAGCACGCGTCCCGGCACCTCGGCACCGTCGAGATCAACGGCTCATTCTACGCCCTGCAGCGGCCGGAGTCGTACCAGGCGTGGCGCGCGGAGGTGCCCGAGGGGTTCGTGTTCTCGGTCAAGGGCGGCCGGTTCGTCACGCACATGAAGAAGCTCGCGGACGTCGAGGTCCCGCTGGCGAACTTCTTCGCCTCCGGGGTCCTCGCGCTGGGTCCCGCGCTCGGCCCCGTGCTGTGGCAGCTGCCCCCGAACCTCGGCTACGACCCCGACCGGCTGGCCAGGTTCTTCGACCTGCTGCCGCGGACCACGGGCGCCGCCGCCGAGCTGGCCGCCCGCCATGACGAGCGGCTCGACGACCGGGCCTGGTCCACGACGGACGCCGACCGGCCGCTGCGGCACGTCCTGGAGGTGCGGCACGCGACGTTCGAGACCCCCGAGTTCCCCGCGCTGCTGCGCGAGCACGGCATCGGGCTGGTCGTGGCGGACACGGCCGGGAGGTGGCCGTACCTGGAGGACGTGACCTCGGACCTGGTCTACGTGCGGCTGCACGGCGACTCCGAGCTCTACGTCTCCGGCTACGACGACCCGGCGCTCGACCGGTGGGCGGCGCGGGTGCGCGCGTGGGCCGCGGGCGGCGAGCCGGAGGACGCGCGCCGGCTCGGCCCGCCGGCGCCGCCGGACCCCGGGGGACGCGACGTGTACGTGTACTTCGACAACGACGCGAAGGTGCGCGCCCCGGTCGACGCGATCGCTTTGGCGGCGCGCCTGGGCGTCGGGCCGCTGGCCGGACGCTGACCCGCCCGCCCCTCGCGCCCACGACGCCGTGGGCGGCGAGTGTCCAGAACCAACGGGACGAACCCGCCCGGACCGGGCGAGGTTCTGGACACTCGGCGGACGCGGACGTGGGCTCGCGTGCGGGGGCGGGTCAGCCCCGGCCGCGGAGCCGGTCGATCTCGCGGCGCTCGCGCTTGGTCGGCCGGCCCGCGCCGCGGTCGCGCTGCGCGGCCACCGCCACCTGCGACGGGGGCGGGGGTGCGGGCGTGCGGTCGACGTAGCACCGGGCGGCCGGCTCGGCGCCGACGCGGCGCTCCAGGACGTGCGCGACCTCGACGATCCGCTCGGGTCCCTCGCCGCGGACCCGGACCTCGTCGCCGACCTTCACCGACGTCGCGGGCTTGGCGCGCTCGCCGTTGACCCGGACGTGCCCGGCACGGCACGCGGTCGCCGCCGCGGCGCGGGTCTTGGTGAGCCGCACCGCCCA
>NZ_JAANNB010000362.1 GCF_011603975.1 Cellulomonas sp. IC4_254
GGCGCGCACCCCGCCGTCCCCGAGGCGGACGCCTCCTGGTCGGTGCGCACGGCGCTGCGGTCGCCGGCGCGGCTGCGCACCGAGGTGCTCGGCGGGCTGGTCGTCGCGCTCGCGCTGATCCCGGAGGCGATCTCGTTCTCGATCGTCGCCGGGGTGGACCCGCGGGTCGGGCTGTTCTCGTCGTTCGTCATGGCGGTCTCGCTGGCGTTCCTCGGCGGCCGGCCGGCGATGATCTCCGCGGCCACCGGCGCGGTCGCGCTCGTCGTCGCCCCGGTCGTGCGGGACCACGGGGTCCCGTACCTGCTCGCGACCGTGATCCTCGGCGGCGTGCTCCAGGTGGCGCTCGGCCTGCTCGGCGTCGCGCGGCTCATGCGGTTCATCCCGCGGTCGGTCATGGTGGGGTTCGTCAACGCGCTCGCGATCCTGGTGCTGGTCGCGCAGCTGCCGCACCTGGTCGACGTCCCGTGGGTGGTCTACCCGCTGGTCGCGGTGGGGATCGCGATCATCGCGCTGCTGCCGCGGCTCACGACGGTCGTCCCCGCGCCGCTGGTGGCGATCGTGCTGCTGACCGTCGTGACGGTCGTCGCCGGGCTGGCCGTGCCGCGGGTGCGGGACCAGGGCGAGCTGCCGGACAGCCTGCCGGCCTTCGTGCTGCCCGACGTCCCGCTGAGCCTCGAGACGCTGCGGGTCGTCGCGCCGTACGCCGTCGGGCTCGCGCTGGTCGGGCTGCTCGAGTCGCTGATGACCGCCAAGCTCGTCGACGACGTCACCGACACCCACTCGGACAAGACCCGCGAGGCCTGGGGTCAGGGCGCCGCGAACGTCCTGTCCGGCCTGTTCGGCGGCATGGGTGGCTGCGCGATGATCGGCCAGACGATGATCAACGTGAAGGTCTCGGGCGCGCGCACCCGGATCTCGACGTTCCTGGCCGGCGCGTTCCTGCTCGTCCTGGTCGTGGTGCTCGGCGACGTGGTCGGCGCGATCCCGATGGCCGCGCTGGTCGCCGTCATGGTGATGGTGTGCGTCGCGACGTTCGACTGGCACTCGGTGCGGCCGTCGACGCTGCGCCGGATGCCGCTGAGCGAGACCGCGGTGATGCTCGTGACCGTGGCGGTCACCGTCGCCACGCACAACCTCGCGTACGGCGTGGTGTCGGGGGTCCTGGTCGCGACGGTGCTGTTCGCGCGCCGGGTCGCCCACCTGACGACGGTGACGCGGCTCGACGCGGGGGAGGACCCCGGCGTCCGGCGGTACGCGGTGTCGGGGGCGCTGTTCTTCGCGTCGTCCAACGACCTCGTCTACCAGTTCGACTACGACGGCGACCCCGCGCGCGTGGTGATCGACCTGGCGGACGCGCACGTCTGGGACGCGTCGACGGCGGCGACGCTGGACGCGATCGTCACCAAGTACGCCGCGAAGGGGAAGACGGCCGAGGTGGTCGGGCTGAACGCGGACAGCGCGCGGCGGCTCGGGCGGCTGGCGGCGGCGCTG
>NZ_JAANNB010000363.1 GCF_011603975.1 Cellulomonas sp. IC4_254
GTCGGGCACGGGCCGTCCTGACGTGGGTGCGCCGACGGGCGCCGTGGGGGTCACGGCGCCCGTCGGGGTGGATCGGGTGCTGGGCACGGGGGCGCTCAGGCCCCCTTGGCGGCGCGGAAGCCGGCGTCGAGGTCGGCGAGGATGTCCTCGATCCCCTCCAGTCCGACGGCGAGCCGGACCAGCCCGGGCGTGACGCCGGACAGCGCCTGCTCCTCGGGGGTGAGCTGGCTGTGCGTCGTGGACGCCGGGTGGATGACGAGCGAGCGGACGTCGCCGATGTTCGCCACGTTCGAGTGCAGCTCCAGGGCCGACACGAACGCCTGGCCGGCGGCGGCCCCGCCCTCGACCTCGAACGCGAGGACCGCGCCGGTGCCGTTCGGGCCGTACTTGCGGCCGAGCTCGTACTGCGGGTGCGACGGCAGGCCGGCGTAGGTCACCGAGAGCACGTCGTCGCGGGCCTCCAGCCACTCGGCGACCTTCTGGGCGTTGGCGACGTGCCGCTCGACGCGCAGGGACAGGGTCTCGAGGCCCTGGGCGATGAGGAAGGCGTTGAACGGGCTGATCGCGGCGCCGAGGTCACGGAGCAGCTGCACCCGGGCGCGCAGCACGTAGGACAGGTTGACGCCGAACGCGCCGCCGGCGCCGAGGTCCCGCGCGAACACCAGGCCGTCGTAGGACGGGTCGGGCGTGTTGAAGGACGGGTACTTCTCGGGGTCGGCGCCGTAGTCGAACGTGCCGCCGTCCACGATCACGCCGCCGATGGCCGCGCCGTGGCCGCCCAGGTACTTGGTGGCCGAGTGCACGACGACGTCCGCGCCCCACTCCAGCGGCCGGATCAGGTACGGGGTCGGCACCGTGTTGTCGACGATCAGCGGCACGCCCGCCTCGTGCGCGACGCCGGCCACGGTCTCGATGTCGAGGACGTCCTGCTTCGGGTTCGGCACGGTCTCCGCGAAGAACGCCTTGGTGTTCGGCCGGACGGCGTCGCGCCAGGCCTGTGGGTCGTGCGGGTCGGTGACGAACGTCGTCTCGATGCCGAACCGGGGGAGCGTGTGGTGCAGCAGGTTGTACGTGCCGCCGTACAGGCTCGGGCTGGCGACGACGTGGCTGCCGGCCTCGGCGATGTTGAGGATCGCGTACGTCTCGGCGGCCTGGCCGGAGGCGAGCAGCAGGGCGCCGACGCCGCCCTCGAGCGAGGCGATCCGGTCCTCGACGGCCTGCACCGTCGGGTTGCCGATGCGGGTGTAGATCGGGCCGAGGTCCTTGAGCGCGAACCGGTCGGCGGCGACGCCGGCGTCGGGGAACACGTAGGACGTCGTCTGGTAGATCGGCAGCGCGCGGGCGCCGGTGGCGCTGTCGGGCGTCTGGCCGGCGTGGATCTGGCGGGTCTCGAAGGACCACTGCGGCTGGGTCATGGTCGGTCTCCTGGCGGTGCGTGGGGGCTGGCGGTGCGGGGTGGTCGGCGGTGCGCCC
>NZ_JAANNB010000364.1 GCF_011603975.1 Cellulomonas sp. IC4_254
CGCGGGATACGTCCTGGTCGTGGTGGGTCCGGGGCGGTGGGCGCTCACCACGGCGCTCACCGCGTACGCGACGGGCGCGGCCCGGTTCACCGCCGCGGACGACGTGGTGGCGCGGGCCGCGGCCACCTACGTCGACCGTGCCACCGGCGTGGTGCTGCTGGCGATGGCGCTCCACGGGTGCCTCGCCCACCTCGCCGGCCGGGGTCGCCGGCGCGTCGGCCTGCGGAACTGAGCCGGGACGACGGGACCCCGCCGACCCGAGGTCGACGGGGTCCCGCCGTACGTCAGCGGCGCTAGAGGTACTGGCCCGGGCCGGGGTCCGCGGTCGGGGCCCCGGGCACGCCACCCGGCCCCACGGGTCCGGCGGGTCCGTGCCCGCCCGGCAGCGCCCGCCGCATCTGCGTGAGCTGCGCCTGCGCCGCCATCTGCTGCGCGACGAGCGCGGTCTGGATGCCGTGGAACAGCCCCTCGAGCCAGCCGACCAGCTGGGCCTGCGCGATCCGCAGCTCGGCGTCGCTGGGCGTCTGCTCGTCGGCGAACGGCAGCGTGATCCGGTGCAGCTCGTCGATGAGCTCGGGGGACAGGCCGTCCTCGAGCTCGCGCAGGGAGCGCTCGTGCACCTCGGCGAGCCGGGCGCGCGCGGCCTCGTCGAGCGGGGCGCTGCGGACCTCGTCGAGCAGCTGCTTGATCATCGTGCCGATCCGCATGACCTTCGCGGGCTGGCCGACGGAGGCGGCGGCCTCCTCGGCCACGTCGGGGCGGTCCGCCGCGTCGGCGCCGTCCCGGTCCTCGTCCTGCGTGCCGTCGGGGTCGCCGGAGCCGCCGCCGAGCACGACGACGCGGGGGCGCTGCGGGCCGGTGCTGGAGTCGCTCATGCGCGCCATCCTCTCGCGCGCGGGCTCCGACGGCACCCCTGCGGCCGGGTCCCCGCCCGGTCCGCGCAGCGGCGGCCGCGGGGGTCAGGGGACGAGGAGCACCTTGCCGAACACCTCGCCCGAGTCGAGCAGCCGGTGCGCGTCGGCGGCGCGGTCCAGCGGCAGCCGCGCGTGCACGACGGGGCGCAGCCGGCCGTCCGTGAGCATCGGCCACGCGTGCGCCCGGACGTCCGCGACGATCTGCTCCTTCTCGGCGAGCGGGCGGGCGCGCAGGGTCGTGCCGATGACGCTGCCCCGCTTCGCCATGAGCAGCCCCAGGTCGAGCTCGCCCCGCGCGCCGCGCTGGGTGCCGATGACGACGAGCCGGCCCCCGGTGGCCAGCGTCGCGAGATTGGTCGCGAGCCCGCCGGCGCCGAGCACGTCGAGGACGACGTCGGCGCCGTGCCCGTCCGTGGCCGCCCGCACCGCCTCGGCGACGTCCTGCGTGCGGTGGTCGACGACCGTGCGCGCCCCGAGATCGCGGCACCGCTCGGCCCGGTCGGCACCGCCCGCGGTCGCGACGACGTGCGCGCCGAGGGCGGCGCC
>NZ_JAANNB010000365.1 GCF_011603975.1 Cellulomonas sp. IC4_254
CCATGCGCACGACCCGCACCAGCCCGCCCGGCTCCCGCCGCCGCCCGCACGCCGCCCTGGCGCTCGTGCCCGTCCTCGCCCTGCTCGCCGCCTGCGGCGGGACCTCCGACGCGGCGGAGAGCGCCGCCGGCAGCGACCTGCAGGACGCCGCCGAGGCCGCCGGGCTCGAGGTGAACACCAGCCCGGACCAGGACCGCATCCACACCGCGGAGAACCCGGACGCCATCGCCCTGCTGCCCCCGGAGCTGGCGGAGCAGGACACGTTCACCGTCGCGGTGAGCGCCTACGTCGCGCCGCTGGCGTTCCTCGCCGACGACGACCAGACGCCGATCGGCAACGAGACGGACATCGCGCAGCTCGTCGCGGATGCGCTGGGCAAGGACCTCGACCTGCAGGTGAAGGCCTGGGCCGACTGGCCGCTGGCGGTCCAGTCCGGCGACGTCGACGCCACCATCTCCAACGTCACCGTGACCGAGGAGCGCAAGGAGCTGTTCGACTTCTCGTCCTACCGGAACGACGAGCTCGGCTGGCTGGTCAAGGCCGGCAGCGACATCACCGAGATCGACGAGCCGTCCGACATCGCCGGCCTCACCGTGGCCGTCGGCTCGGGCACCAACCAGGAGAAGATCCTGCTCGCCTGGGACGAGGAGAACCAGGCCGCCGGCCTCGACCCGGTCCAGGTCGAGTACTTCGAGAACGACGGCGACACGATCCTCGCGCTGCAGTCCGGCCGCATCGACGCCTCGTTCGGCCCGAACGCCACCGCCGCGTACAAGGCGAGGGTCTCGCCGCAGGACTTCACCGTCGTCGGCACCCTGAACGGCGGCTGGCCGGACACCGCGCAGATCGCCGTCACCACGCTCAAGGGCAGCGGCTGGGCCGACGCCGTGACCGCCGCGCTGCAGGGCGCGTTCGACGACGGCTCCTACGAGCAGGTCCTGGAGCGCTGGGGCCTGGAGGACGAGGCGATCGACGCGCCCGAGACCAACCCGCCGGGCCTGCCCAAGACGTCCTGACGCCGCACCCGCCGACGGCCCGCCCGCACCCACCCCGGAGGAGAACCATGTCCGAGAACCCCCGCGTCCCGCTGTCCGTGCTCGACCTCGCGGTCGTGCCCGCGGGCGGCACCGGCGCCCAGGCCGTGCGGGCGGCCGTCGAGCTGGCCGTCGACCTCGACCGGCTCGGCTACCGCCGCGTCTGGTACGCCGAGCACCACCTGTCGCCGGGCGTCGGCTCGGCGTCGCCCGCGGTGCTCGCCGCCGCCGTCGCCGCCCGCACCGCGCGCATCCGCGTCGGCTCGGGGGCGGTGCTGCTCAGCACCACCAGCCCTTTGGTCGCCGCGGAGCAGTTCGGCACGATCGCCGCGCTGCACCCGGGGCGCGTCGACCTCGGGCTGGGGCGGGCGTTCACGCCCGCGGGCGGGCCGAAGGACGGCGCACCGGGG
>NZ_JAANNB010000366.1 GCF_011603975.1 Cellulomonas sp. IC4_254
GGCGCGCGGTGCGCCCGGCCGGTCAGGCCGCGACGGGCTCGCGGGCGGGCGCCGCGTCGTCGTCCGCGGGGGAGCGGTGCGTGAAGCGGTGGAACGTGGCCCGGGTGCCGCCCTCGCTGCGGCGCGCCAGCGCGAGCCCGACGACGACCGCGCCGAGCAGCGGCCCGACGCCGCACGCGACCATCCCGGCGCGGGCGCCCAGGTGCTCGCACACCCAGCCGATGAGCGTGCCGGACACGGCCTGCGCGCCGAGCAGCACCAGCACGTACAGCGCCATGACCCGGCCGCGGACGTGCGGGGCGACCGTGGTCTGCACCAGCGTGTTCGACCCGGTGAGGTACAGCAGCGTGACGACGCCCATCGCGATCAGCACGGTGATGAACACCGGGCGGGACGGCGCGGCGGCGGCCAGCAGCTGCAGCAGGCCGATGGCGCCGGCGAGCAGCACCAGGTGCGTGATCCGGCTGCCGCGGCGGCGCGTCGACAGCAGGGCGCCGGTGAGCGCGCCGACCGCCAGCATCGAGGTGAGCAGCGCGTAGCCGCCGGCGTCGGTGCGGAACACCTGGTCGGTGTAGGCGGCGAGCACGGTCGCCATGTTGACGCCGGTGATGGCGACGAACCCGACGAGCACGACCGACCACAGGATCCGCGGGCTGCGCCGCACGTACGCCAGGCCCTCGCGGAGCTGGCCCTTGGCGCGCGCCACGACCGGCGCGGCGGTGAGCTCGGCGGTCCGCATGGCGACCAGCAGGGCGACCGCAGCGAAGCAGGCCACCGCGTTGAGCAGGAAGGTCCAGCCCTCGCCGACCGCGCTGATCAGGCCGCCGGCGACCGCGGGACCGACGAGTCCGCCGAGCTGGAACACGGCGGAGTTCACGCTGATCGCCTGGCGGAGGTGCTGCGGGCCGGCCACCTCGTGCACGAACGCCTGCCGCGCCGGGTTGTCGAACACGGTCGCGAGGCCGCTGACGAACGCCGCGACCAGCACGTGCCACGCCTGGACGTGGCCGCTGATCGCGAGCACGCCGATCGTCAGCGTCGAGAGGCCGAAGACCGACTGGGTCACCATGAGCACCCGGCGCCGGGGGAACCGGTCCGCGACGACGCCGCCGACGAGGCCGAGCAGCAGCATCGGCAGGAACTGCAGGGTCACGGTCAGGCCGACGAGCGCGGCGGAGCCGGTGAGGCTGAGCACCAGCCAGTCCTGGGCGACGCGCGCGGCCCAGCCGCTCGTGTTGGTCAGCACCTGGGAGAAGACGTAGAGCCGGAAGTTGCGGACGCCGAGCGCGGCGAGCGTGGCGTTCCGGGGCCCGCGCGCGGCGGGCGCCGACGAGGCGGCGGCCGCGGCGTCGGCGGGGGTGTCGGCCACCGGCCGGGGGCGGCGGTGCAGCGCGAGGCGCGGGCCGTGCAGCGTGCGGCGCAGG
>NZ_JAANNB010000367.1 GCF_011603975.1 Cellulomonas sp. IC4_254
GCCGAGATAGGACCCGCGGTCCGAGATAGGACCGCCCACGGCCCTATCTCGACGCGGAGGCCCTATCTCGGCGCAGGTTGCCGGCGCGCGGGTGCCGGTCTCGACGCGGGGCGTGGTCTCGGCGTCGGGTCGTCGGCGGCGGGCCCGGGCCCCCTGGCGACCGCGCGTCAGGCCACGGACATGCGGTCGGCCGCGGCCTCCGCCTCGTCCGTGCACGCGAACTGCCGGCGGTACGCCTGCGGGTTCGTCCCGAGGACCCGCGCGAAGTGGTGCCGCAGGATCGCGGCGCTGCCGAACCCGCTGGCACGGGCGACCTCGTCGACGCCGGCGGACGTCCGCTCGAGCATCTCCTGCGCCCGGACCAGCCGCTGCCGGGTCACCCAGGCGGCGGGCGTGGTGCCGGTCTCGGCGCGGAACCGGCGGGCGAACGTGCGCTCGGACATCAGCGCCCGCGCCGCGAGCTCCGGCACCGAGAGCTCGGCGTCCAGGTGCTCGGTCATCCAGGCGAGCAGCGGCGCGAGCGTGTCGGCGTCGCAGGGCAGCGGGGTGTCGACGTACTGCGCCTGCCCCCCGTCCCGGTGCGGGGGCACGACCATCCGGCGGGCGACCATCGCGGCCTGCTGGGCACCGAGCTCCCGGCGGATCAGGTGCAGGCAGGCGTCGATGCCGGCGGCGGTGCCGGCGCTGCTGATGACGCCGCGGTCCTCGACGTAGAGCACGGCGGGGTCGACGTCGGCCGTCGGGTACCGGCGCTGCAGGTCGTCGGCGTACATCCAGTGGGTGGTGCAGCGGCGGCCGTCGAGCAGCCCGGCCTCCCCCAGCGCGAACGTCCCGGAGCAGATGCTCATGACCCAGGCGCCGCGGTCGTGCGCGGCGCGGATGGCCTCGCGCGCGGCGTCGGGGAGCCCGTAGGGCGCCTTGTACGGCAGCACGACCACGAGGTCGGCGCCGGCGGCGGCCTCGAGCCCCGCCGGCACGTCCACCGCCAGCGCCGGCTCCATCGGGACCAGCCCGGGCTCCGGGGTGCAGAGCGTGAAGTCGAACGTCGGGCCGCCGGTGTCCGCGCGGTCGATGCCGAACACCTCGCACACCAGCCCGAGCTCGAACGCGGACACCCCGGGGACCGCGATCGCGGCGACTCGCTGCAGCATGCCGCCGAGCCTGCCACGGAACTGGCGGGAAGTCGATGTGGTCCGGCAGTCCTGCCACTCGTGGCGGGATCCAGTGATCGGCAGGATTTCTGCCATGACCGCACTCATCCTCACCCTGGCCCTGATCACGCTGACCGCCTGGCTCGGCGCCCGGCTGTACGACTGGCTGCGCACCGACGGCCTCGGCCGCCGCCAGCCGCCGAGCTCGCACCACGACTGGACCGAGGGCACCGACCCGTACCTGCGCTGACCCCACCACCCCGGCG
>NZ_JAANNB010000368.1 GCF_011603975.1 Cellulomonas sp. IC4_254
CGGGGCTCGGGCGTCCCGCCGGTGAGCCAGTCTGGCATGCGCGCACGATCTGTGGCATACATAGACGTACTAGTTCGTCTACATGGAGGTCTCCCGCATGAGCGCGCTCTACACCGCCACCGCCACCTCGACCGGCGAGGGCCGTGCGGGAGGCCAGGTCACCAGCGACGACGGCGTCCTCGACCTGACGCTCGCGGTCCCCGCCCCCATGGGCGGCCCCGGCGGCGGCACCAACCCCGAGCAGCTGTTCGCCGCCGGCTGGGCCGCGTGCTTCCACTCCGCGCTCAAGGGCGTCGCCGCCGCGGCCAAGACCCCGATCCAGGACTCCGCCGTGGTCGCCGACATCGGCATCCTGCCCAACGGCACCGGCGGCTACACGCTCAGCGCCGCGCTGCACGTCGAGATCGGCGGCGTCGACCAGGCGACGGCGGAGAAGCTCGTCGAGCAGGCCCACCAGGTGTGCCCGTACTCCAACGCCACCCGCGGCAACATCGACGTCCAGCTGGACACGACCGTCGCCTGACCTCCCCCGTCGCACCGCCCGGTCCTACGCTGGGGCCGGGCGGTCACGGGCGGGTGCCGGTCCGGCGCGCGCGCACCGCGTGGGGGGTGCGGGACGGGTGAGTGCGCGATGAGCGGCGGCGGGGGCCGGGACGAGGCCCTGACCGCGGTGCGGCGCTGGCTGGCGACCGGGCGCGACGTGGTGCTGCGCGGCGAGCGCGGCATCGGCAAGACCGCCACGCTCGAGGCCCTGCGCGCCGACCTGTCCGACCGCCGGCTGCCCGGCGTGCTCCTGCGCGCGAGCGGCCCCGCGCCGTTCGCCGCCGTCCTCGACCACCCCTCCGCCCCGGCCCGGGTGGCCGACGAGAACGCCCTGACCGCCTGGCTCGCCGACGAGCTCGCGGCCCCGCGCAGCGTGCTCCTCGTCGACGACGTCGACCGGCTCGACCAGGGCAGCCTCCGCGTCGTCCAGCGGGCGCTGGTCCGCACCGGCTGCCGCCTCGTCGCCGCCACCACCACCGACCTGCTGCGCACCCCGCCCGGCGGGCCCCGCGAGCTGCTGGTCGCCCGGGCCCCGGCCGAGGTCCGGGTCCCCCCGCTCGGGCTCGCGGCGCTCAGCGCCCTCGTCGCCGGCGCGCTCGGCGGCCCCGCGGACGCCGCGCTCACCGGCACGCTGCTCGCCCAGTCCGGCGGCAACCCCGGCGCCGCGGTCGCCCTGCTCACCGCCGCCCGCGCCACCGGGGCGCTGCGCCGCGAGGACGGCCGGCACGTCGACTACGGCCGGCTGCTCGACGTGCCCGCCGAGGGCGTCGCCGCGCTGTTCCTCGCCACCCTCGACGCGTCCCGTGTCGACGCGCTCGAGCGGCTCGCCGTCGTCGGACCGGTCGCCCCC
>NZ_JAANNB010000036.1 GCF_011603975.1 Cellulomonas sp. IC4_254
AGCACCGCCGCGAGCCCCTCGAGGGCCGCGAGCGGGTCCGGCCCGGCCGGTGCCAGCACGACCGCGTCCGCGCCCGCGAGCGCCAGCCCGTCCAGCCGTGCCCGCGCCTGCTCCGGCGTGCCGACGACGGCGAGCCGGTCGACCCAGGCGTCCGGCAGCGCCGCGGCGAACTCCGCCCGGTCCGGCGTCCGGTCGCGCAGGTCGCGGAACTCTGCCGCGAAGTCCATCGGGTCGATGTGCGGCGCCCAGCCCGGGTCGCCGATCCAGGCGAGCGCGGGCCGCACCCGGTCGCGCGCGGCGGCGGCGTCGCCGTCCACGGCCGCGACCTCGTACGCCACCACGCGGTGCTCCGGGGCGCGGCCGATCTGCGCGATCGCGGCGGCGAGGTACTCGGGGCCCACCGGCTCCGCGAGCACGGTCCCGTCGGCGCACCGGCCGGCCGCGGCGAGCGACTTCGGCCCGCGCACCCCCGCCAGCACCGGCGGCACCTCGGTCGGCGGGTTCTCCAGCCGCACGCCGTCGAGCCGGACGTACCGGCCGTCGACGGTGACCTCCTCGCCGCGCAGCAGCGCGCGCAGCACCGTCACGTACTCCTCGAACGCGGTCAGCGGGCTGGCCGGCCACGCGCCGGCCTGCCGCATCCAGTCCGGCATCCCGTGGCCGATGCCGAGGTGCAGCCGGCCGGGGAACAGCTCGGCGACGGTCGCCGCCTCCATCGCGGCGAACGCCACGTTGCGCGCCCCGACCGGCAGGATCCCGACGCCGACGCGGATCCGCTCGGTGACCGCGAGCGCCGCCGCGGCCTGCGCCATCCCGCCCCGGAACCCGAGGTCCTCGACCACCCACAGCTCGGCGAACCCGAGGGCGTCGGCGCGCCGCGCGTACGGCAGCACCTGGTGGGCGGGCAGGTCACGGGGCAGCAGGACGCCGACGTCGAGGCTCATGCCCCGACCCTACGGGCGCGGCGCATCCCGGTGTGCTGTCCTGGTGCCCTGACCCGCACCGTCGCGGGACCCGCCGACGCCGGGAGGTCGGCCATGGCCAGGCTCGTCTACTCCGCGATCACGTCGCTCGACGGGTTCGTCGCCGACCGCGACGGCCGGTTCCACTGGAGCATGCCGGACGAGGCGGTGCACCAGCGGGTCAACGAGCTGCACCGCGGGGTCGGGACGTACCTGTACGGGCGCCGGCTGTACGACGTCATGGTCGCCTGGGAGACGATGCCGACCGCCGACGAGCCGCCCGCCGTCCAGGAGTACGCCCAGCTCTGGCGCGCGGCGCACAAGGTCGTCTACTCCACGACGGTCACGGAGCCGCGCAGCGCCCGCACCCAGGTCGAGCCGACCTTCGACCCCGAGGCGGTGCGCCGGCTGCTGCACAGCTCGCCGCACGACGTGCTGATCGGCGGCGCGCACCTGGCCGGGCAGGCGCTGCGCGCGGGCCTGGTGGACGAGGTGCACCTGTTCGTGTCGCCGGTGCTGGTCGGCGGCGGGACGAGGGCGCTGCCGCGGGACGTCCGCGTCGACCTGGAGCTGCTCGACCTGGAGCGGTTCGCGAACGGGGTGGCGCACCTGCACCACCGCGTGCACGCGGTCCACTGACGGCGGGACCTCAGCGCCTGACCGGGAAGCTCAGGTGCGTGACCCCGCGCGACGGCACCACCGCCGTCGGGTCCCCGAGCGGCACCGGCCCGCCGGCCTGCGCCGTGAAGTACGGCCGACCCGACCCGAGGAACACCGGCACCAGGTCGACGTTCACGGCGTCGAGCAGGCCGGCCGCGTGCACCTGCGACGCGATCGTCCCGGCCGCGACCCCGACGACTTTGTCCCCCGCCAGCTCCTGCGCGGCGGCCACCGCCTCCAGGACGCCCTCGTGCATGACCACCAGGTCGGGCGACCCCAGCGCCGCCGACGCCGTGACCGGCCGGTGCGTGAGCAGCACGAACGGCACGCCCAGCGGGTGCGCCCCGCCCCAGCCGTCCGTGAGGTCGAACAGCTCCCGTCCGACGACCAGCGCGCCGAGCGACTCGCGCCACGCCAGCCAGTACGCGGCGCTCTCCTCGGTCAGCCGGAACGGGGGCAGGTCGCCGTGGTTCTCCACCACGACGTCGCCGGCGTCGTACCAGCCGAACAGCTCGTCGATCCCGTGGTCCTGCCGCGCGATGAAGCCGTCGAGCGACGTGGTCGCCGAGGCGATGACCTGGCCCATGCGGCGACCGTAGTCCCGGGGCCCGGGCGCGGAGAAGGGGTCAGACCTTCGCGTGCCGCGCCCGTCCGAACGCGTACACCCCGTACGCGGCGAACCCGAGCGCGACGAGCGTCAGCAGCACCGGCCCGAACGGCAGGCCCGCGAGCGCGTGCAGCGCCGCGTCCAGCCCCTCGGCCTTCTCGGGGTCGGCCTGCACGGCGGCGACCACGAGCAGGACCCCGACGACCGCGAGCGCCCCGCCCTTGCCGATGTACCCGACCTTCCCGGCGGTCCGGACCCACGGCGCAGGGCTGGACTCCAGGTCCTCGAGGAACTTCTCCTGCCAGCCCTTGACCACGTGGTACCCGGCCACCGCGACGACGCCCAGCCCGACGAGCCCGATCAGCACCCGCCCGATCCCCGAGGACAGCAGGCCGGACGTCGCCCCGCCCGACCCGCCGGAGGACTGGTCCGTCAGCACCGACACCGTCGTGAACGCCAGCACCGCGTAGGTCACGGCCTTCGCCGCGGCCTTGAGCCGGTCGGCGGTCTCGCCCCAGGCGACCGCCTCCGTGGCCTGCCACAGCGCGAGCAGCACGAACCCGACGAGCAGCACCCACAGCAGCGCCTGGCCGAAGCCGTTCCCGGCGACCTGCTGGAGCGCGCCCTGCTGGTCGGCCTGCTCGCCGCCGGACGTCCACGCGAGCTGCACGGTCACCCAGGCGAGGAGCAGGTGCAGGACCCCGCTGGCGGCGTAGCCGAGGCGGGCGCCCTTCTCCAGGATCGGGTGGTCACCGGCGCGGGCGGCTGCGTGCTGGACGTCTCCGGTCATGCAGCGAGGGTGGCATCGGCGGGGCCGGGGCGCGCGGCGAGCCGGCCGCGGCGACGGAGGCGCGTGCCACCCGGCACCTGGGCCGATGGTCGCACCCGGCGCGCTTTCGCGGGAGCAGGGTGGGCCCGTGCAGCAGGACGAGCAGGACGACGTGATCGAGCAGGCGCGGCACCGTGCGGAGGTCGTGCGGGACCACGTCGTGCACGCGATCGACCTGGCCGAGCGCGACGGCGGCCCGTTCGACTTCCTGTCCATCGCCATCGCCGCGCACTGCTCGGTCACCTACCTGCGGCAGCACCGGGAGTTCGCGGCGCGGATCCGGGCGCTGCAGGCCACGGTCCCGCCGGAGCCCGTGGACCGGCCGGACGCCGCGCTGCGCCGCCGGCTCGCGGACGCGCAGCACCGGGCGGCCGTCCTCGGCGAGCGCGTGACGCGGCTGGAGGCGGAGAACGCCCGGCTGCGCGACCGGCTGGCCGCGGGCCGCCGCGCGGTGCCGGTCCGGCTCGGCCCGGGGGTGCGCCGGCCGGGCACCGCCCGGTAGGCGCGCTACTGCCCCGTCGGACCCGCGGGGCCGGGTGCGTCGGCCAGCCGGGCCACCGCCCGCGCGATCCGCTGCGCCCGCACCGACGGGCCCGGCGCGACCATCAGCGGGTGCAGCACCGAGTACCGGCCCTGCCGGTCGAGCGCGTCGAACGCCGCCCGCGCGGCGGGGACCGCGTCGAGCGCGGCCAGCAGGTCATCCGGCACCTCGGCCGTCGCCGACCCGGCGTAGGCCCGGTCCCACCGGCCGTCGGCGCGCGCCAGCTCCACCTCGGCGTGCCCGCGCTCGCGCATCCGGCCGTCACCGACCAGCCGGGCCACGTGCTCGACGTTCCGCTGGGACCAGATCGACCGCGGCCGGCGCGGCGTGAACCGCTGCAGGAACGTGGCGTCGTCGCGGCTGCGCTTCTGCCCGTCGATCCAGCCGCTGCACAGCGCCTCGTCGAGCGCCTGCGCGTACGTCAGGGACGTCGGCTCGACCGTGCCCTTCTTCGCGAGCACGAGCCAGACGCCGTGCGGGTCGTGCTCGTGGGCGTCGAGCCACGCCCGCCAGGCGGCGGCGTCGCGGACGACCAGCGGGGCGTCGTCGGGGCGGTCCGGGTCCGTCATGCGCCCAGCATGGCTCAGATCCAGCCGCGTTCCTCGGCGGTGAGCACCGCCTGCTGCCGCGTCGCGACGCCGATCTTGCCCAGGACGGACGACACGTGGTTCCGCACCGTCCCGGGCGACAGGTGCACCGCGGCGGCGATCTGCGCGATCGTCTCGCCGCGCCGCCCCGCCCGGAGCACGTCGAGCTCGCGGTCGGTGAGCGGGCTGCGCTCGTCGGCCAGCGCGTCCGCCGCGACCTCGGGGTCCACGTACCGCCGCCCGGCCGCGACGAGCCGGATCACCTCGGCGACGTCCTGGGCCGGCCGCGACTTCGGCAGGAACCCGTCGACCCCGGCCTGGAGCGCGCGGCGCAGCACGCCGGGGCGCGCGTGCCGGGTCACCACCAGGCAGCGCGTGGGGACCGTGCGGGCGAGCCGCGCGGCGGTGTCGATGCCGTCGACGCCCGGCATCTCGAGGTCCAGCACGCAGACGTCCGGGCGGGCGCGCTCGGCGGCCGCGAGCGCCTCGGCCCCCGACGCGCACTCCGCGACCACGTCCAGGTCCGGCTCCAGCCGCAGCAGCGCCGCGAGCGCGGTGCGGATCATGTCCTCGTCGTCGGCGATGAGCACCCGGATCACGCGCCGGCCTCCTCTCCCACGCCGACGGGGACGGCCACCGTCAGCTCGAACTCGTCGTCCCGGCGCACGTGCACCTCGCCGCCCAGCGCGCCGATCCGGTCCCGGATGGCGGCGATCCCGGACCCGCCCGGCGCCGCGGCGTCGCCCGCGCCGGGCTCGCGGTCGTTGGCGATCGCGTACCGCCACCGGTCGCCCTCGCGCCGCAGGGTGATCCGCGCATGGGAGCCGGCCCCGTGCTTGAGCACGTTCGTCACGCTCTCCCGGACGAGCGGGCCCAGCACGTCCGCCGGCGCGTGCTCGGCGCCGGGGCCCAGCGAGACGTGCACCTCGTGGCCGGCCGCGCGGAGCAGGTCGGCGGCGTTCGCCAGCTCGTCGGGCAGCGGGACGCCGCGGAACCGCGTCGCGAGGTCGCGGGTGCCGGCCCGTGCCTCGTCGACCGACGCGCGGGCCGTGCGGATCTGCTCCGCCGCGGCGGCGGGGTCCCGCTCGATCAGCCGCTCGGCCAGCTCGAGCTGGAGCGCGACGACCTGGAGGTGGTGGCCCTGCAGGTCGTGCACCTCGCCCGCCAGCCGCAGGCGCTCGCGCATCGCGGACACGGCACCGGCGGTCTCCCGCGCCCGGTCGAGCTCCCGCACCAGGTCCCACCACCACAGCGAGAACGCCGACAGCGCGGGCAGCAGGAGGAGCACGGTCGGCGGCACGGTGGCCAGGTCGGCGTCCGCGGTGTCGATGCCCAGGCGCGGCGCGTCGACGACCCACAGCCCCGCCAGCACCAGCGTCAGGACGACGACGAGCCGCCAGCGGACGCCCCGCGGCCAGGGCAGCAGGCTCAGCAGGAACGCGAGCACGCCGAACCCGAGCATCCAGGACCCGGTGGTGAGGCCGAGCAGCACGGCACCCACCGCGCCGACGGCCAGGGCGACCGCCGTCCGCCGGTGCCGGGACCGGTCCGGCGCGGGGTCCTCGTCGTCCGTGGTCGGGTCGGCCGCGACCACGGGGTAGTCGCGCACCAGCAGCACGGCGGCCCCGAGCTGGAGCGCCACGCCCACCGCCGCGAGCGCCGGACCGGCCGGCAGCACGACGTGCTCCGGCAGCTCGCCCAGCCAGAGCCACCAGTTCATCAGCACGACGAGGTCGAGGAACACCAGCCCGGCGACGGTGTACCACCAGGTCGCGCGCACGCCCCCGGCGTACGGCCCGACGCCACCCGGGCGCGCCCGCGCCACTCCCCTCCGGACAGCCATGCCGCCGACCGTACGGGCATGACATCCGTCACGGGAGGGGTCGCGGGACCGCACGGGGACCGGTGACACCGCGCCACTGCCGCCACCGGGGGTCGGGGCCGTTGGCTGGAGGCACCGCACCACACCACCCCAGCCGCACACCGGAGGTCACCATGGCAGGTCTGCCCGACGTCGTCCCGCAGTTCCAGGAGCTCGTCGCCCAGCTCCCCGACTGGCTCCAGCCCGCGGGCGTCGCGCTCGCCGGGGCCGTGCCGTTCGTCGAGGGCGAGGGCGCCGCCGCGATCGGCGTCGTCGGGGGGATCAACCCCGTCGCGGCCGCCGTGGCGGGGATCGCCGGCAACTTCCTCGCCGTCCTGCTGGTCGTCCTGGTGGGCGCCCGGACCCGTCAGGCCGTCGTCACCCGGGGCGGCCGGGCCCCGTCGGCGCCGAGCGCGAGCCGGCAGAAGTTCGACCGCGCGTTCGCCCGCTACGGGGTCGCCGGTGTGAGCCTCCTGGGCCCGCTGCTCATCCCGACGCACTTCACCGCGGCGGCGCTGGCCGCGTCCGGGGTCTCCCGCGCCCGCATCCTCACCTGGCAGGCGATCGCCATCACGCTGTGGACGATCGCGATCAGCCTCGTCATCACCGGGGTCATCGCGTTCGCCGGCTGAGCGCGGGCGCTCCGCCGCCTCCGCGCGCATGCTGGACGGGCCGGGTGCAGCGCTGTCGCCCGGTGCGCAGCTCGGACGAGGAGACGTCATGACGACGAAGGTCGAGCAGTCTGTCCTGGTGAACGTGCCGGTGAGCGTCGCGTACAACCAGTGGACCCAGTTCGAGGACTTCCCCCGGTTCATGGGGGGCGTGAAGTCCGTGACCCAGCTCAGCGACGACCGCCTGAAGTGGGTCGCGGAGATTGCCGGCGTGAAGCGGGAGTGGGAGGCGCGGATCCTCGAGCAGGTCCGCGACAGCAAGGTGGCCTGGGCGGCCACGGAGGGCGCGACCAACGCGGGCGCCGTGACGTTCGAGGACCTCGGCGGGGGCCAGACCTCCGTGCACCTCACGCTCGAGTACGCCCCCGAGGGCCTGGTCGAGAAGGTCGGGGACGCGCTGGGCGTCGTCGAGAACCGCGCCGCCAAGGACCTGGAGCGGTTCAAGGAGTTCATCGAGGCCGAGGGCTACGCCACCGGCGCCTGGCGCGGCGAGGTGCACGAGGGCGCCGCCGTCGGCACCCCGGGCCTCCAGGACGCGGCGGCGTCCGAGGGCGACAAGGGCAAGGCCGGGTTCTCCGGCAAGGCCGTGGCCGCGGGCCTCGGGGTCGCGGCAGCCGGCGCCGCGGCGGCCGTGGTCGGGGCCGCGAAGGCCGGCGGGGACACCGGGACCGAGGAGGTGCCGCCCGCGACCGCGGAGCCGCTGCCGCCGGCGGAGCCGGTGGTCGTGGAGTCCGAGACCGTCGTCGTCGAGACCGAGCCCGTCGTGGACGTGCCGCCGACGGGGACGGTGCCGGGGGACGACGGGACGGACCCCGCCGCGCGGATCTGACCCGCACCGCACGCCACGGGGCCCCCGGCCGGACCTGGTCCGACCGGGGGCCCCGGCGCGTCAGCCCTCGTCCGCGAGGTACCAGACCGTCGACCACCCGGGGACCCGGGCGCCGTCCGCGTCGCCGTCCTCCGCCGTGCTGGCCAGCACGACCCGGCCGCCGTCGAGCGGGTACGGCTCGTCCCCGAAGACGGTCACGACGTGCCACCCGCCGGGGCGCACGTAGTGCAGGACGTCGTCCCGCCCGGTCTCGACCCAGGTCAGCTCCTCCGCCCCCTGCAGCCGTCGCCGGGCCGCGAGCGCCCGCCGGTACAGCCCGAGCGTCGAGTCCGGGTCCGTCTCCTGCGCGGCGACGGCGTGCGCCGCGAACCACGCGGGCTGCGGCAGGTGCGCGTCGCCGGTGCCGAACCCGAACGAGCCCGCGTCCGTCGTCCACGGGATCGGCACCCGGCAGCCGTCGCGGCCGACCTGCGCGCCGCCGGTGCGGAAGAACGTCGGGTCCTGCCGCCGCTCGGCGGGGATGTCGGCGACCTCGTGCAGGCCCAGCTCCTCCCCCTGGTAGAGGTAGGTCGACCCCGGCAGGCCGAGCACCAGCAGCGTCGCCGCGCGGGCGACCCGCAGGCCGTGCTCCCGGTCCAGGCCGTTCTCCGGGCCGCCCTCGAGCAGCCAGCGGGCGGCGCGCTCCCGCGGGGCGAGCCCGTCGCCGCGCGGCGCGATCCCGTAGCGCGTGGCGTGCCGGACCACGTCGTGGTTGGACAGCACCCAGGTGCTCGACGAGCCGGACCGCGCGGCGAGCTCGAGGTTGTCGGCGATGATCCGGCGGAACTCGGCGGCGTCGGGCTCGGCCAGCAGCAGGTCGAAGTTGAACGACTGCCCGAGGCTCTCCGGCCGCGCGTAGAGCGGCACCCGCTCCGAGTCGACCCAGGCCTCGGCGACGGCGGCGCGCGGCGGGTCGTAGTCGTCGAGCACGGTGCGCCACTCGGCGTACACCTCGTGCACGTCGTCCCGGTCGTACAGCGGGTGGTTCCCGTCCCGGGGCAGCGCCTCGATCTCCGCCGCCGACGGCAGCGGCTCCGTCAGGTCCTTGGTCAGCATGTGCGCGACGTCGATCCGGAACCCGTCGACCCCGCGGTCCGACCAGAACCGCAGCGTCCGGACGAAGTCGGCGCGGACCTCCGGGTGGTCCCAGGCCAGGTCGGGCTGCTCGGTCGCGAAGCTGTGCAGGTACCACTGCCCGTCCGGGACGCGCTCCCACGCCGGCCCGCCGAACGTGGACTCCCAGTCGGTCGGCGGCTCGGACCCGTCGGGCCCCGTGCCCTCGCGGAAGATGTACCGCGCGCGCTCCGGCGACCCCGGGCCCGCGGCCAGCGCCGCGCGGAACCAGGCGTGCTGGTCGGACGTGTGGTTCGGCACGATGTCCACGACGACCCGGATCCCGCGCCCGTGCAGCGCCGCGACCATCGCGTCGAAGTCGTCGAGCGTGCCGAGCCGCGGGTCGACGTCGCGGTAGTCCGCCACGTCGTAGCCCCCGTCGGCGAGCTCCGACGGGTAGAACGGGCTGAGCCACACGGCGTCGACCCCCAGCTCGGCCAGGTAGTCGGCGCGCCGGGTGATCCCGGTCAGGTCGCCCAGGCCGTCGCCGTCGGCGTCGGCGAAGCTGCGCGGGTAGACCTGGTAGACGACGGCCTGGCGCCACCAGGCGGGGACGTCCCCGGGCGGGGTGCTCGCGGTCGGGGCCGGAGCGGTGGTGTCCTGTGCGGTCATGCGGGTGCGTCCTCCTGGGGTGGTTCTCGGCGGGTGGTCGGTCGAGGCGCGGTCGGGTCGAGGCGCGGGCGGGTCAGCCCTTCACGGCGCCCTGGGTCACGCCCTCCATCACCCAGCGCTGGGTGAACAGGTAGGCGACGATCGCGGGCGCCATCGCCATCAGGTACGAGGCGAAGGCGACGTGGTAGTTGTTGCTGAACTGGCTCTGGAACAGGTTCTGCCGCACGGGCAGGGTCTGCAGGGCCGGGTCAGAGATGATCAGCGACGGCATCATGAAGTCGTTCCAGGCGTAGAGGAACGCGAAGATGCCGACCGTCGCGCTCATCGGCGCCAGCAGCGGGAAGATCAGCCGCCAGAACGTCTGCCACGTCGTGGCCCCGTCCAGCCGGGCGCTCTCCTCGAGCTCGTCGGGGATCGAGCGCAGGAACGCCGTGAACAGCAGCACGCTGAAGCTGAGCTGGAACATCGTCGCGAGCAGGATCACGCCGAACGGGTTGTCGAGCCCGACCCGGCCGGTCAGCTGGATCTGCGGCAGGGCGACCACCGGGAACGGGATGAACATCGCCGCCAGCAGGTAGTAGAAGGAGTACCGGAACAGCCGGTGGTCCCAGTTCCGCATGATCGCGTACGACGCGAACGCGGCGAGCAGGATCGTGGCCACGACCGTGCCGGCGGTGACGAGCAGCGAGATCCCCGCGCCCACCGGGAACTTCGTCAGGTTCCACGCCTGGACGAACCCGTCGACGCTGAACGGCGCGGGCAGCGAGAACGCCTGGCCGTCGACCGCCTGCCCCTGGGTCTTGAACGCCATCGACACCGTCACGTAGAGCGGCAGCAGGACGGTCACCGCGCACAGGACCAGGACGACGGTCCCGGACCAGTTCGTGCGCTCGGACCGGACGTGGCCGGTGCTCCGCCCGGCGCGCCGGCCGGTGCCACGGGCGGTCGCGGGCGCCGCCGTCGTCGTCTGCGTCGCCATCACGAGGCCTTCCGGGTGCGCGTCAGGGAGAGCTGCAGGAGCGAGATGAGGACGGCGACGACGAAGAAGATCGTCGCGTTCGCCATCTGGTAGGCGTAGTCGCCGCCGTTGAAGCCGGCGATGATCGACATCGCGACGCTGCGGGTCGCGGTGCCCGGGCCGCCGTTCGTGAGGCCGACGATGATGTCGTAGGCGTTGAGGTAGCCCTTGAACCCGAGGATCACGTTGATGACGACGTACCCGGCCACGAGGGGCACGGTGATGCGGAGCAGCTGCTGGACCCTGCTCGCGCCGTCCAGGTCGGCCGCCTCGTAGACGTCGCCCGGCACGGACAGCAGCCCGGCGATGTAGATGAGCATCGTCCCCGGGATCGACTGCCACGCGGTGACGAGCACGATCGCGACCCACGCCAGGTCCGGGTTGGCCAGCAGGCTGATCTCCAGCCACGGGATCCCGGCGGCCGCCCCCGCGGCGGGCAGCGAGTTCGAGAACAGGAAGTTGAAGACGTACGCGATGATGATGCCGCTGATCACCATCGGGACCACGAACACCGTGCGCAGCGTGGTCTTCATCCGGATCCGGGACGTCAGGCCGACGGCGAGCAGGAACGCGACCACGTTCACGACGAGCACGGTCGCGACCGCGAAGCCGAACGTGAACAGGTAGCTCTGCAGGATCGCCGGGTCGCTGAACATGGCGACGTAGTTGGTGAGCCCGACGAAGCTCCAGTCCCCGATGCCGATCGAGTCCGTGAAGCTGAAGAAGATGCCGATGATGCCCGGCACCGTGATCGCCAGCGTGAACAGGACGACGGTGGGCAGCAGGAGCAGGTAGTACAGCGGCTCCACCCGGCGGCGCGGACGGCGGGCCGGCGGGGCGGTGGCGGCCGCGTGGGCAGCCGTCCCGGTGGTGACGATGCTGGTCATCGCGTCGACTCCTTCGTCTCCGTGACGGGCGCGGGCTGCCGGAAGGCGAGCCGGGCCCAGTCCGCGTCCAGCGTGCGGAGCATCCCGGCGGGGTCGCCGCCGAGCAGGACCGCCTGCGCGTAGCTGTTGACCGGGATGGTCTTCGGCACCAGCACCGACGGTCCCTGGTACACCCGGTTCTCCTCGTAGTACGACGCCATCCCGGCGACCCGCGGGTCGTCGACGGGGGCGGCGTCGGTGGTCGGCGTGAAGCCGAGCTGCGAGGCGTTGTAGGCCTCGATCACCTCCGGCTGGTACAGGTACTCGAGGAAGTCGCGGGCCGCCTCGGGGTGCCGGGCCTCCACCGGGATCCAGGCCGCGAGGTCGACGTTCACCCGGACGGCCAGGTCGTCGGGGTCGTCGGTCATCGGCAGCGGGAACGTCCCCAGCGGGAGGTCCGGCGACGTCTTGGCGATCTCGCTGAACGCCCACGGCCCCTGGAGGTACATCGCGGCCTCCCCCTGCGCGAACGCGAGGTTGCCGTCGCCGTAGCCGCGGCTGGCGGCGTCGGCGTTGACGTACTGCGCGAGCTCGGTCGCCTGCTCCAGCGGGCCGGTGAAGTCCTGCTCGAACGACACGTCGCTGCCCGGGCCGACGTCGGTCCCCTGCTCGGCGAGCCGGTCGAAGAAGTCGAGGACGTCCACCTGCCCGCCGACCGCGTAGTCGAACCAGCCCTGCGCCACGGTCCAGTCGTCCTTGAACGTGGCGTAGATCGGCGTGATCCCCGCGGCCTGCAGCGTCTCGCACGCCGCGATCAGCTCGTCCCAGGTCTGCGGGACCTCGATCCCCTGCTCGGCGAAGATCTGCTCGTTGTAGATGACCGACGCGGCCATGACCGAGTACGGCAGCGCGCTGGTCCGCCCCGGGTACGACCCGTACTGGTCCATCAGCGGCTGCAGGTCCGGCCGGATCCGGGAGGCGGCCTCGGTGTCCGACAGGTCGCTGAGCGCCCCGCGCTGCACGAACCGCGCGGACTCCATGTTGTAGTTCGCCAGCGCGATGTCCGGCGGGTTGCCCCGCACGAAGCTCGCCGACACCACGTCCACGCCCGAGGTGTCGAGCACGACCCGGGCGTCGGTCTGCGAGGCGTTGTACTCGTCGACCAGCTCCGTCACGAAGCCGATCGCCTCGCGCTTGCTGAACGCGAACCGCACCTCGTCGCGGCCGTCGCCGGCGCACGCACCGAGCAGCACTCCGCTCGTCAGGACCACGAGCGCGGACGCGACGACCCGGCGCACGCGCCGCACCCGTCCCGCCCGCCCCGTGGGTCGAGAGATCCCCTGCACCATCGCCCCCTCCGTCGCGGACACCGGTCGGGCGAACTTCTTCGTCGCCCACTAGATCTACTTGGCAAATCAACTCACCTCGGGCAGTGTGTCAGCGCCGAGGAAGGGCGGTCAAGACCTGTGACGACCCAGCACCACCGCGCGGCACCGCGGCCCGCGAGCCTGGACGCCGTGCTGTCCTGCGCCTGGGACGCCGCCGAGCTCACGGCCAGCGACGTCATCGCGGCGACCGGCCTGACCCGGTCCACGGCGATCGAGGCCCTGGACGCCCTGACCGCCACCGGGCTGCTGCGCGAGCTCCCGAACGCCCGCGAGGCCGGCGCCTACCGCAAGGGCCGGCCGGCGCGCCGGTTCGGGCTGCGGGCGGACGCCGCCGTCCTGGTCGGCGTCGACAGCGGGCAGGTGCACGTCACCGCCACGGTCGCCGACCTGCGCGGGGCACCGCTCCCGCTCGGCACCACCCGCGCGGTGCTCGGGCCGGAGCACGACGACCCCGCGGTGCGGCGCGCCGCGGTCCTCGCCGCCGTCGACGCCGCGCTCGCCGCCGCCGGCCGGACCCGCGCCGACGTGCTGGCCCTGTGCGCCGGCGTCCCCGCGCCCGTCAACACGCACGGCGACTCCCCCCGGCACCCGGACGGCTTCTGGGACCGGATGAACCCCGGCCTCCGCGACGCGTTCGCCTGGGCGCCGCTGGTCCGCGTCGAGAACGACGCCTCGCTCGCCGCCGTGGCCGAGGGCACGCACGGCGCCGCGGTCGGCAGCCGGAACTACGTCGCGCTGCTCGCGGGCGAGCGCCTGGGCGCGGGCGTCGTCGTCGACGGCCGGGTGCTGCACGGCGCGCACGGCGGCGTCGGCGAGATGGTCGCGTTCGACCTGGTCGAGGGCGTCGGCGCGGCCTACGGCCTCGGGGCCCGCGCCGCCGAGTGGGCGGCCGACGCCGTCGCCCGGGGCGAGGTGTCCCCGGGCGGTCGGCTGGCGGCGGTCGCGGCCGCCGAGCTCGACGGCCGCCGGGTGCTGGAGCTCGCCGCCCACGGCGACCCGGACGCCCTGCGCGTCGTGGAGCGGGTCGGCGCGATGCTGGCGCGCGTCGTGAGCGTGCTGGGCAGCATGTTCGACCCCGAGCGCATCGTCGTGTCCGGCGCCGTGTCGGCGGGCGTGCAGCAGGTGGTCGAGGCCGCGCGCGGCGCTGCCGCCGGGGTTGCACCTGCCGGCCCCCGCGCTCGAGATCTCACCGCTCGGGGCGGACGTGGTGGTCACCGGGGCGATCGCGGAGGCGGGCGCGGCGGCGCGGGCGCGAGCGCTGGACGTGTGGGGGGCGCTCGGGGCGGTGGCGTCCGCGGTGGGCTGAGGGCCCGGCTCAGCGCCGGAGCAGCCGTGCGCCCACCACCTGCCGCAGCACGACCTCGTCCCCCGGGGGCCGGAGGAGGAGCGTCGGCGACCGGGGCCAGCGGCGGCGCACCTCCGTACCCCCGTGCGCCAGGTAGTGCACCGCGAGGTCGACGTACCTCGCGAGGACGGCGCGCACCTCGTCGTCCGAGGGCTCGCGGTCCGGCTCCCCGGTGCTGAAGCCGCCGTCGACCGCCAGCTCGTACCACCAGTCGCCCGGCGTGCTGACGACCGCCCACCGCGACCCGAGGCTCAGCCGCAGCACCGCCACGTCGCCGTCGGTCTCGACCTCGGCCGCGACCGCGCCGTCCTCCGGGGCCAGCGCGCGCAGCACCGCGACGAGGTCCTCGGTCTGCATGGACGTCCTCCTGCCCCGACTCCAGCGGCGGTCCCGCTGACCCGACCCTAGAGGTGAGCCCGAGCCACGCCTCGACGCGAAGGACCCCGTGCCACCCCGACCACTCCCGGGGAGGCCTGGCGTCCGCCGGCCCGACCGGCGAGGATGCGGCGGGTGACCGCGCCCACGCACACCGACCTCATCGCCGGCCTGCGTCCCGCCGAGCGGAGCAGTCAGGCGTCGACGCGGCCCGGCACGGCGCACGACGACGCCGTCGCGGCGCTGCGCGCGCACGCGGCGCAGTGGTCGCTGCGGGACGCCGCTTCCTCCTGGGTGGCGGGCCTGTGGTCCGCGCCGTTCGGCTGGCGCAGCGCGCTGACCGGCGTCGCGGTCGGCAACGTCCTCCCGCCGCACCCGGCGGAGCCGTACTCCGCCGCGTCCGACGCCTGCCGGGTCTGCGGCCACCGGGACGGCCTCGCGCTCGACGTCGCCGAGGAGCGCTGGCAGCGCCACACCCAGGGAGCGCCGATCGACGGCGCCGTCGCCGAGCACGCCCTGGCGCTGGACGACCTCGCCGGTCACCCTCACCCCGACCCGACGGAGTACGACGTCTGGGCGCTGCGCGCGCTGCTCACCACCCTGCGCACCCTGCCGCCGCGCACCCGCCCGTCGAAGGCGCGGGACGCGCTCCGGCGGACCGGGGTGCTGCCGACGTCGTCGGCGTCGGCGTACCAGTCGGTGCTCGAGGAGCTGGCGCTGGTCGGGGTCGTCGCGACGGCCGAACGCCCCGGCATGGTCGAGCGGTGGACGACCTACGCCGAGCGCGACCAGCGCCCGAGCGTGCGGGTGGAGGTGCAGGCGCCGCTGGCCTGGTGGAGCTCGGACCACGGGCTGCTGGAGGGCGTGGTCGAGCAGGTGTTCGGCCACCTCGGGGTGGCGCCGGTGGACCTCGACGGCCCTCGGCCGACCCCCGTGCCCGAGCGGGCCGCGACCGCCACCGTCGCGATCCCCGCCCTGCTGCGCGCGCCGCGGACCGGCGGCGGCCTGCCACCGCACGTCGGGACCGGGCAGGCCGAGGCCGGCGACGTGTACGCGATCCGCCTCGGCGACGACCGGTGGGTCACGGCGTACGTGCACGGCGAAGCGCTGACGGAGCCCCGGCGGTACGTGCTCGTGGAGTACCTCGCCGGGGTGCACACCTCGTTCCCGTCGCCGGACGCCGTGGGGGCGGTCGTGCAGCCGCGGCGGGACGGCCGCTCGACCTTCCGGGTGCACTCGCTGGAGAAGCTGCCGCGCGCGCGTCGGATCGCCCGCGGCGTCCCCTTGCCGGCCGCGGCGGAGCCGCTGCCCGCGAGCTCCCCCGCGGCGGCCGCGGAGCACCTCCGCCAGATGGCCGGCTGGTTCTTCCCGGACCCGTGACGACCGGCCTCGACGCCGGCCTTCAGCGCCGATGATCGTCGAGGCGTGGGTCAACTGCTGATCAGGAAGACCACCCCGGCACCGAGGGCGACCAGGACGACACCGCAACCGCGCAGGATGGCGGCCTGGCCAGGTTCGGCCGCGTTCCGATCGCCCCGACGCGCCGACCAGCTGAGAATCTTCCGCGGGAAGAGGAGGCACGCCAGACCTGCGCCCAGCAGGACCACCAGGCCGATCCACCCCGTCACAGATCCCGCACCCGTCACCGTCCGATTCCAGCGGTGAGAGCGCGACTGGCGCAAGACCACCCGGGTCGCTGCTCAGGTCCCCGGAGGCGTCGTAGGTGGACCGGCGCGACGACCTGCCCGAACCCACCCCGGTGTGACCGTGCCGAGCCGGATGAGCCACGAGAGACGGCGCGGGCTGCTCGTGCTGCTGAGCATCGCGTCGGTGTGCTGGCTCGTCCTGCTCGTCGTCGCCATCGCCCTGCGCGACGTGCCCGTCCTCCAGACGGTGACCACGTCCGTGGTGCTGGCGATCGCATGGACCTCCTGGGCCGTCGACGTCCGGCGCGGGCGTCGCGATCCCTGATCGGATCGGTCCGCCGCGCCACGGCGGCACGCCCGAGGATGGCCGGACGCGACCTCACCCTCGGCCACCGCCGGTGCCGTCACGTCGCTGGTCGCCGAGGCGCGGACGCGAAGAACCCCCGGCCGGATCTCTCCGACCGGGGGTTCCCCGTCATGTGTGGCTTGTTCGGCTAACTCTGCGACCAGGTGGTACGTATTCGCTGGTCAAGTGCCGTGTACAGGCGCGGGGCGGTGTTGTGTACAGACCTCCGACTCGTCATCAGTGGCCGGCGTTGATAGCCCCGCAGCGCCAGGCACGACCGACACGGCGATCGACCCTCACGCCCCGGTCGAGATACCGCGCCTGCGCCAGGCCACCCAGGCGAGAGAGGCCATGAGCACGGCGAGGACACTGAGAACGACCCAAGCCCAGGCAGGCAGCCCTGCCACTGCCGCGATACCTGCGACCGCCAGGCAGAACCCGCCGATGGTCGCGTACAACTTCCACGGCAACAGTTCTCGCCGATCGCTAGTGATACCGAGAGTGCGAAGCACGCCCATGCTCAGTTCGCCTTCTTGTTGAAGATCGCTCGGACCGTGCTCTTGACGGCGTAGAACGCGGCGGTGCCGATTAGCGCGACCGCCGCTCCTCGGATGCAGCCTACGAAGGCGCCCTGAAGGCTGCCACCGTCGAAGGCCGTGATTGAAGCCTCGTACGCACAACCTCCGGCCGCCGCCGCAGCCGTGGGCCCGACGGCGGGAATGGAGCCGACCGCCGCCGCGACCCCTGCGGCGATCGCGGTGGCCGCCACCTGAGCCCAGAATCCCGCGCGCCCCGTCGGATCCACGTCGCGCCGGCCTCGTCGTAGAGGTACTCGGTGGTGCCGCGTCCGTCGGTCGTGGTCTTCAGGCGGGACGCCTTGTCGTAGGAGTAGACGACCGGCTCGTAGTCCAGGGTGTGCACCCGGGATGTCAGGCGGGACATCGCGTCGTAGGAGTACGTCGTGGTGCCCGAGACGTCCTCGCGGGTGGCGAGGCGTCCGGCGGTGTCGTAGGAGTACTCGACGTCCGGGCTGGCCGGGGTGGTGTCGTAGTCCATCCCCAGGAGCCGGTCGAGGTCGTCGTAGCTGTACGTGGTGGTCACGCCGTTGCCGTTCGAGGCGGTGGCGGTGCGCCCGTACTGGTCGTAAGTCAGGTTCCGCACCCCGAGGCTGGTCCCGGTCGGCGGGGTGATCGACGTCAGCTGCTTGTTGGCGTCGTACCCGTACGTGGTGGCGTTCCCGGTGTTGCCCGGCGCGGTGGCCGTGGCGACCGTGCCGTCGGAGTTGTACGTCAGCGCCGCCTCCGCAGCCAGAGCGTCGGTGGAGGTGAGCTGGTTGCCGGTGCCGTTGTACGCAGCAGACGGGCGTCCGTTCAGGTGAACCCCCGTCGATCACCGTGCCTGATATGTCCGCTTTGTGACAGGGTGCGCTCACTAGCGGCGAGGCACGGGCAAGTCGGAACGCCAGGGGGCGACGTGACGATCGAGACCACCACCAGCGCGCGCGTCGAGGGGGTCGACGCCCTGCGCGGACTGGCCGCGATCGCCGTGTTCATCTGCCACATCGGCGGCTACTGGGGCTTCCTCGACCTGCCGGGCAAGCTCCCCCAGCTCGTCGCGGCCGGCGCGCACGGCGTCGACGTCTTCATCGTCATCTCGGGCTTCTGCCTCGCGCTCCCCCTGGCCGGGCACCGGCGGCCGCTGCGCGTGCCGCAGTTCTACGGCCGGCGCGCGTGGCGCATCCTGCCGCCGTACTACGTCGCCCTCGCGATCGCCGCCGTCCTGGCGCTGCTGCCCGCGACCTGGCACCTCACCGTCGCGCGCCAGGCGACCCTCGGCGACGTGCTGCTGCACGTCGTCACCGGCCAGGCGTGGGTGCCCGGCGAGGTCGGCACCATCAACGGGTCGCTGTGGTCGGTCGCCCTGGAGGTCCAGCTCTACCTGCTGTTCCCGCTGCTCGTCCTCGCGTGGCGGCGCTGGGGCATCACCCCGGTGCTCATCGGAGCCGTCGCGCTCGACCTGGCCTGGCGGGGCTCCGGCGCCCTCGGCGGACCCGCGCCCCTCGGCTCCGACCTCGTGGTCCCCGCCCGCCTCGATCAGTTCGTCGCCGGCATGGCCTGCGCCGTCGCGATCCGTGCCGGCTTCACCTGGTCCGTGCGCCGCGGCCTGGTCGTGTTCGCGGTCGCCTCGCTCGCCGCGCTCGGCACCTCGACCCTCGACCTCGGCGTGTTCACCGGCGTCGCCTGGGCGGCCGCCGGGTCCAGCGCGGTGCTGCTGCTCGCGGGGCCGCTCGGCCGGGCGCTCGGCGGCACCGTCCTGGACCGGTTCGGTGCGCGGTCGTTCAGCTTCTACCTGCTGCACCAGCCCGTGCTGCTGGTCGGTGCCCCCGTGGTCGCGCTGCTGCCCGGCGGGATGCCGGTGCAGCTGGTCGTCGGCGGGCTCGCGGCGTTCGGCGTCACGGTGCTGCTCGCCGAGCTGCTGTATCGCGGGGTCGAGCTGCCCAGCCACCACGCCGGACGGCGCCGGTTCCCCGTGACCGTCGAGCGGCCGGTGGCCCCCGCCCGCGTCGACGACCGGGACGACCGGCGCGACGACCTGCCCGAGCCCACCCCGGTGTGACCGCCGGGCCCGACCCCATCGGGCGACGAGGTCCGGCCGCGAAGAACCCCCGGCCGGATCTCTCCGACCGGGAGTTCCCCGTCATGTGTGGCCTGTCCGGCTAAATCGCCGACCAGGCGGTACTTCTTCGCCGGTCAGGGGCTGTGCACCACTGAGGGTGGTGTTGTGTACAAGCACCCGCGGCTGCGCGGGATCACTGCGATCTGAGGTGGTGCACTCGTCTGATGCCACCTAGCCCGTGACGGCTCGAGTTGGCGCGTGTTCGCGCGAGTCTCATCGCCATGCGAGGCATCCATCCGGCTCCCTGCGGGAGACGGATGGATGCGCACCGCCGCTGAGCCCACGGCCTCGTGAGCCGATCCTCGGACGAGACCGTGCGACGCACCAACGCCCGGGCGTACTTCCCAGAGATGCCCCAGCAGTTGACTCACACCGCGACGAGCCCATCGCTTCCGAGCCGCACGGCGCGGTCGGCTCGTGCCGCGACGCTGGGGTCGTGGGTCACGATCAGCAGTCCGCATCCGGTACTGCGAGGAACGCCGAAGAGAATCTCCGCGACGTCATCCCGTGTGGCGTGATCCAGTGAGCCCGTGGGCTCGTCAGCCAGCACCAACCGTGGCTCGTTCGCCAGCGCACGCGCTACTGCCGTGCGCTGGCGCTCCCCTCCTGACAGGTCGCCCGCCAGGGTGTCCGGCGGCACCCCGAACTTCGCCAAAGCCGCGTCGGCCGCCGAAGCGGCTGCGCTGGGGTCACCGAGCGTCATCATCGCTGCGACGGCCACGTTCTCCGCAGCGGTCAGCTCTGGCAGGAGCGCTCCGTCCTGGAAAACGATCCCGACGGCGTCACGACGCAACCTGCTCGCTTTTGCTCGCGGGAGCCCGCGCAATTGCGTCCCGCACACCGTGACGTCACCTCGCTCGATCGGCCTCAAGCCGAGCAGGGTAGACAGCAGTGTTGACTTGCCGGATCCGGAAGGTCCAAGAATGGCGACTGCACTTCCGGCCTCCACGTCGAGGTCGAGGTTCGCGAACAGCGTCCGCCCTGGAACTGCGCAGGAAAGTCCTCGCACCCTCAAAGGCTGAACCAATTCGGTCATTCAGATGCTCCTCGTCCGTCCCATCGCGTCGTCGCGTGCCGCAGTGACAGCACTGCCAACCACCAAACGCCTGCCCCGGTCAGAGCAACCGCGAACCCGATTCCGAGCAACAAAGGCACGAGGTCGACGGCGGTTCCCGTGCCTACCCGCAGTACGGAGCCGAGCATGAGAGATATGACTGCCCCACAGACAAGCGCTACGGCTAGTGGAACCGCGAGCCGCCAGGCGACGATTCGCCGGGTTATCCCTGGTCTCGCATAGAGGCTCGACAGCGGTGCGAGGCGAGCCGCCGAGCGCCGGATGTCATCCGCCGCGCCGCCACATGCGCCCACAGCGAGCAGGGTGACGCCGATGGCTCCGAACCAGCCCACCCAGCCGGCCTGGTGCCGGCCCAGCAGGTTACCCAGTAGCCAGACGTCTCCGGGGTACTCCACGCGCCACGTCGGAGTCGCCACGGCGTATACCGTCGATTTCACGGCGGGGAGGTCGATCTGAGCCATGTCGGGCGAGAACACCAACCCCGTCCCCTGACGGTCGCCTGCGCCATCGGCCTGGATCCAGTCGGCTGCGTCTGCCCTGACCACGTCGACCTGCCGCGCCGAGCTGTTGTACCTCAGCGCGAGTCCGGCTCGTCCCGGGATCGACTCGAGGTCCAGCGTCGTGGCCTGGTCTGCGATCCCGAGGAGGGCCAGATCGTCGCTGGATCCGTGAACGCTCGTGGACACCTCGCCGTCCGGGTCGAAGGACTCCACTACCCAGACCGTGGAGAGCCCGAGCTCGGATCGCAAGTCGGCTGCGACCTGAGGCCACGCCGCCTCCGTGCCGGGAAAGCTCAGGACAGACACGAAGCGCCCGTCAACCGCAGCCCGCACTGCAGCGGCGTCCCGGACGGTGTCTGAACCCAAGGCGAGGTAGGACTGCGCCTGGGTGAAGATCACCATGGCCACAGCGATGAGCGAGGCGAATCTCACCACCGCTCGCGCGTCGTGGACGAGCCCCGCCCCAGCGACCAGCTCGTCCGGCGAAGCGCTGCGCTCGCCACGGCGCCGCAACGCACGAGCCGCCCTCACCGTGAGGTAGCCAACGAGGGCGGGCAGTTGACTGACCGTGACGATGACCGCGCCGAAGTAAACCATCAGGGCAACCACGGACCCGCCGTGGCGCACTGTGAGCACCGCGGCAACGGCAACCGGAGCACCAGCTGCGCACACTAACGCTCGCCATCGCGGCCAGGCGGGCACCGCCGGACGCGGACGCGCCGCCGCCGCTGCCCGCGGCCGAGCTGCGAGGATCGACATGCCGACCACCACCAGCGCCGCGACCGCCGCCGTTGCAAGCAAGGGGCCGGCCGCTGCGCGCATGTCGTCAGCCCGGATGACGTACCCGCGACCGGGCAGCGTCCAGTCCCGCACGAACAGCCCGGCCACAGCCGCTGTCGCAATCGTGATCCCCAGGCTCACCGGGCGCGCAACGGCGCCCCATGCCCACAACCACCGCTCAGTACGGCGGGCCCCGAGCATGTCGAGGATGACCGCTTGACGCTGGCGTTCGACCTGACCAGCCCGGACAGCCACCCCGATCACCAGCAGCGTGGCCGCACCGAGCGCGACCGCCATCAGCGCCAAGAGGTTCCGAAGCGGCTGCACGTCCGCGGCCTCTCCGATCAGCCCGTACGCCACGGGCTCACCGAAGCCGCTGACCCGCAGCATGACATCGACATCAACGACATCCGCGAGTGGCGGCCGCACATAGGCCAGCAGCTCGGTCGGGCTCGCCAGTCCCTCCGCACCGACAACCCCGATCACCCGCCCGTAACGCGAGGCGATGCCCTCGCTCGACCCGGCCGCGGCCAGCGCCGGAGACAGCAACGCCTCACCTTCCGCGGGCCAACGGGGCACCCCTGGAGGAAGCGGCGCATCTTCACGCAGAGGCACCAGCGAGATCACCGTGGCGTCCCGCAGACCAACTGAATCGTGCGTGTCCAGCCACAGCAGTTCGGCGTCGACGTCGTCAGGCGCGATCACCGGTGTCCGAGCAGCTTCGCGGACGTCGCGTCCGTCGTATACCGCGACCGCCGCTGTCAATGCGGTGGCCACGGCGATGATCACCACCGTGGCCACCGCGAGCACCACGGGCCAGATTGCCGCGGCTGCGCCCGGTCGCGCCTGTCGGCCCATTCGCAGCCAGGCCCGTGTCGTGCTCATTCCGGTCAGTACCTCCAGCTACCGCAGTCCATCGGGCTGAGGGTGTTGGAGATGCAGATCTTCGCGTTGGTGATGTCCGACGACACCGTCGCGCTCGTCGAGTTCCCGTAGCCGAGCTTGTTCGACAGACCCGAGGAGCTGCGCCCGGAGTTGTACTTGAACTCGGTGCTGACGAAGCGCCCGTCGTTGCCCGTGTCCTTCAGGCTGATCGTCGGACCACTGACCGTGACCTGCCCGCCCATGCTGCTGTAGGTCCACGCGAGGGCCGGAGCGGACATGGCGCCGGTGAACAGGGCGCCGGCCAGCAGGACTCCAGCGAAACGCCTCATCTTGTGAGTCATCACAATCCCCTTCTCTGAGTTAGAGGCCACATGACCTCACTAGGGAAAGTAGCAGGACGCGCGGGCCCTGAGGGGTGGAATCACCAGAACTCTTCTTGCGATGCCGTGTCAGTTCCCGCGAGGAGCGACGCGGTTCGCTGCCTAGAGTTTCAGAACCTGGCATTACAGTACGAACCCACGGGACATGGGTCGATCTCGAATTGTTCACCCGAACGGATCAACGCTGCGCCGGATCAACGCGCGCTGACTCGTCGGTCGTGATGAAGCTCAACGCGGTGTCCAGACCGTCGGTCGCGACCGAAACGGACTCCCGGGTGGACACAACGACGACCATGGTGTCGCTTTCCGCGTCGTCTAGCTGCTTCAGGCGCTTCTCGATCAGTGCCGCCGACCCGAGGGTCCCGATCAGGCGTGCGAACGCGAACAGCAGTGCATACCACCTCCAGGTCTCCGCGTCGTGGCTCCCGGCCGCGTACAGCAGAGCAAGCCGTATCCGCCCAGGGTGAGGGCGGTGAAGATCGCGCCGATCACAACCCGATGCCGGGCGCACACCGGCTGGGCGACGCGGCAGTTCCGAACGCTCCTGAGCGCCCGCTCCGTGCGGAATCCCGACCACCGGTTGGGGTCGCGCCTGGAGTGGTACCGGTACACGGGGTAGCAGCCGATCATCGCCACCGTCATCAGCAGAGCGACCGCGACAACACCCCACAGCGCTCCTGCCATCGGCCCGCCGGCTGCGAATCGGGCGCCGCCGCGGCGTCGAGCGCACCAGCGAACTGCGCCGCGAGGCGAGCGAGGTCCGGGTCGTCGCGGGTGTTGATAGGCACCACCTCAGCAGTCGCGCCCTGGCAGACGAGCGTCTCGTCCCGCGGGTGCCACAAGACAGTCACGGTCTCGTTCAGCGAGTACGCCTGCGAACGCCAGGCCCCCCCGTTGTACGGCACGACCGTCTGGCACGCGTCGTACGACCGCCGCACCGCGATCGAAGCATTGAACTCCGAGCGCACCGCGGCATGAACCCCCGCCGCGAGTGGTGCCGGGTCCTAGGTGCGGCTCGCACGCACGCATTGATGACCTTCGGGATCGTCGGCGTGCACGTCCGCATGCTCCGCGACTGGTACACGACCCGCGGCCAGGCGGACCCCTGGATGGTCGCGATCGGTGACACGTCGGACCAGGACTTCTCGCTGGTCCCCCTTCGCCGTACCACCCAGCCCCGGAAGAGGGCCCTGCACGTCCGGGTACCACCGGGGACACCCCCCGTCGCGCCCAACCCCGCGCTCAGTACCCGTTCGTGCACAAGCACCTGCGCCCCAAGCACCTCCGCGACCCCGCTGACGCCGCCACCCTGGCCGAGGCCGACACCGCCGGCACCGGTCCGCGACGCCGAGGACCACACCCACCGCGCCAGCCCGGCTACCCCCACCGGCGGGCGGCCTCGCCCGCGCGAACTGAACAGCACCACCCGCACAGCCCGCTGACCGTCATGGTCAGCGGGCACGGTGGCATGCGCCCGCGA
>NZ_JAANNB010000369.1 GCF_011603975.1 Cellulomonas sp. IC4_254
GGGGGTGGGGTGGCAGGTCCCGGGGCTGGGTGCCCGCCGGTGCGTTGGACAGGGGCGCGCCCGTGGTCTGGCGTGGCCGGCTCATCGTGCTCCTCGTGCGTCGTCGCGCGGGTGGTCGCACCGATCGTACGCTGCAATCGATCCCATATCGAGGGGCGGTGGCGGGTCGGCGAGCACCGGCGGCGACGTCTAGATGTTCGGCCGCGCGCAGATGTGCGGCGATTGACAACCCGACGTCCGCGCTGGTGGGCTGGTCCGCATGCCGCGTCGACGCCGACCGCACGAGCCCGCACGCCCTTCCGCCGACGCGGGACCCGCCGGCGCGGCCGGCCGGCTGTCCGCCGGGGTCGTCGAGGGGTTCTACGGACCGCCCTGGCGGCACGACGAGCGGCTCGCGCTGCTCGACGCCGCGCCCGCGCTCGGCCTCGATACGTACCTCTACGCGCCGAAGGACGACCCGTGGCACCGCGAGCGGTGGCGCGAGCCGTACCCCGCCGCGGAGCTGGACCGGCTCGGCGAGCTCGCCGCCCGCGCGGCCGGCGCGAGGGTGCGGTTCGTGTGGTCGGTCGCCCCCGGCCTGTCGATGCGGTACTCCGACGACGCCGAGCACGCGGCGCTGGCCGCCAAGGCCGAGCAGGTCCGCGCCGCCGGCGTCCAGGACGTGTGGCTGCTGTTCGACGACGTGCCGTACGACCTGCCGCACCCCGAGGACGTCGCCGCGTACGGCACCGGTCAGGCGGGCAGCGGCCGCGCGCACGGCGAGACGGCCGCACGATTCCGCGAGGCGTTCCTGCTCCCGCGCGGCCTGACCGGGCCGATGACGGTGTGCCCCACCGACTACGCCGGCTGCGGCCGCTCCGCGTACCGTGACGCCCTCGCCGCCACCCTGCCCGCCGACGCCCGAGTGCTGTGGACCGGCCGGGACATCGTCGTCGGCACGATCACCCGGGACGACGTGCTCGAGGCGGCCGCCGCGTTCGGCCGGCGCATCGTGCTGTGGGACAACTTCCCGGTCAACGACTTCGACCGCACCCGGCTGTTCCTGGGGCCGCTCACCGGCCGGCCGGGCGACGTCGACGGGCTGCCGCTCGACGGGGTCGTCGCCAACGCCATGATCGAGGCGCTGCCGTCCCGGCTGCCGCTGGCGACCGTCGGCGCCTGGGCCCGGGACCCCTCCGGGTACGACCCGGCACGCGCGGCGGCGGGCGCGCTCGCCGCCGTCGCGGGGTCGCACGCGGGGGTCGTCGGGCCGCTGGTGCGGGCGTGCGGGGCGTGGCCGCCCGAGGCGCCGCGCGACCCCGGGCTGGCCCGGGCGCTCGACGCGGCGCTCGCCGGGGACCCAGCGGCGCTGGCGGACGTCGAGGGGCGGATGCGGGCGCTCGCGG
>NZ_JAANNB010000370.1 GCF_011603975.1 Cellulomonas sp. IC4_254
TGCGGGCCGGGCGCGTCAGCCGCCGCGGTGGATCACGCGCTCCCCGAGCGCCGGCGGCACCGGGTGCGTGCCCGGGCCGCCCGTGCGCAGCCACGCCTCCAGGGCGGCGGTGTCGGGGTCGCCGGACAGCCGCTCGAACCACACCGGTGCGGCGCCCGACCGCCGCGACCGGCCGGACGGCCGCGCCGCGACGACGTCGCCGCGCTCGCACTCGTCGAGGCAGTCGACCTCCGTGAGCCGGGCGGCGCCGCGGTCCGCGAGCGCACGCAGGCGGGCGAGCTGGCCGCCGGGCAGCGGGTCGCCCGCGCCGAGCGTCTCGCCCGCGCACAGCGCGCAGGCCGTCAGCCCGGGGACGTCGCCGTCGGCACCGGGCGGGGCGGGGGTGTCGGGCACCGGACGACGATACGCGGCGCGACCGCGGGGACGCCGCCGGCGTCTGCGCCGGCGGTCAGGGCAGGTCCTCGCCGCGCCACGGGTAGGACGGCTGCGCGCCCAGCCGGGTCACCGACGCGGCCGCCACGCGGGTCGCCAGCGCAGCCGCCTGGCGCACCGGCAGGCCGTCCGCGATCCCCGCGGCCAGCGCCCCCACGAACGCGTCCCCGGCGCCGGTCGTGTCGAGCGCGTCCACCTGCGGGGCCGGCAGCGACCACGCCTCCCCGTCCTCCACGCCGACGACCCCGCCCGCCCCGAGCGTCACGACGACCGACCGCACGCCCAGCCCGGCCAGCTCCCGCACCGCGTCCGCGGGCTCCCGGTCCCGCCGGCCGAGCAGGATCGCCGCCTCGTGCTCGTTCACCACCAGCGGGTCGGCGGCGCGCACGGTCTCCGGCGGCAGCTCCGCCGCCGGGGCGACGTTGAGCAGCAGCCGCGTGCCGCCCGCCGCGGCGACCTCGGCCACGTGCGCGACCGTGGCCAGCGGGATCTCGGCCTGCACGACGCACACCCGCGCCGCGGCGACCAGGTCGGCGGCGGCGTCCACCAGCCGCGGCGAGACGGAGGCGTTGGCCCCCGGCACGACGACGATCGTGTTCTCGGCGTCGTCCGACAGCGTCACGACGGCCAGGCCGGTCGGCGCGTCGACGACGGTCACGTGCTCCAGGTCCACGCCGGCGTCGCGCAGGCCGGCGAGCGCGGTCTCGGCGTTCGGGTCCTCGCCGACCGCGCCGACCAGCGCCACCTCGGCGCCCAGGCGCGCGGCCGCGACCGCCTGGTTCGCGCCCTTGCCGCCCGGCAAAACCGTGGAGGTGTGCCCGAGCAGGGTCTCGCCGGGGTGCGGGTGGCGCTCGACCTGCACGACGAGGTCCGCGTTGATCGACCCCACGACGACGACGTCTCGCGCCACGTCCGACTCCCCCCGCGCCGCGGCCCCGG
>NZ_JAANNB010000371.1 GCF_011603975.1 Cellulomonas sp. IC4_254
GTTCGCCGGTTCCGCGCCCAGGGCCGCCGCGCAACCGGCGAACTCGCGCCGCGGGCACCCGCCGCCGCGCCTCAGTCCGGGACCAGACCCAGGCGGCGGGCCGCGGGGACCGCCCGCAGCACCCCGCGGGCCGCCGCGCCGCCGGTGGCGACGAGCACGTCGACGTGCGTGCGGGTGGCGGGGAAGATCCGGGCGCCCGTCGCGTACCGGGCGTCGAACGCCGGGTCGAAGAACGGCGCGTCGGTGGTGGCGAGCAGGTAGGTCATGCTCGCGACCCGGCCGACCGAACCGGGGCTGTACCGCCGGTGCGCCTCGGCGTACGCGTCGAGGAACCCGAACCAGGCCGACCCGGAGCGCAGCGCGTACCCGGTCCACAGCGTGCTGCCGCCCGCGGCGAGCCGGACCACCCGCAGGTCCTTGTCCCGTCGGAACCCGCCGACGACCGCGCGGAACCAGCGCTCCGCGACCGGGTCGAGCGCGAGCGCGGCCCCGCCCCGCCGGGCGTCGCCCTTCCACCCGGCGGCCTGGAGCGCGATGAAGTCGTCGTCGGCGCGCGGGTCGTCGGTGACGTCGTGCAGCTCCAGCGGACCGCCCGCCTCGCGCGCGAGCCCCCGGACCCCGCGGCGCATGTTCCGGCGCTCGTCGGTCGCCATGTGGTCCCACGCCAGCGGCGGGTCGACGACCGGCCCGGGACCCTCCGGCACCTCGGGGACGGCGACGTCCGCCCGCGGCGCGAACGCGGCCACCTGCCGCCGGCGCTCCAGCACCGCCGTGCCGTCCGCCGCCGCGACCTCGGCGAGCGCTCGCTCCACCGGCCCGCCGAGCGGCAGGTGCTGGAGCTGGAGCAGCCCGGGCAGCCCCGCGCGCCGGGCGCCGCCGAGCAGGCCACGGAGCGCCGCCACCTCCCGCCCGGCCCGCAGCAGCGGGTGGTGCCGGTCGGCGTGCCCGGTCATGAACGACCCGCCGGTCGTCGCGGCCCGCAGCGGCAGCCGCGGGGCGAGCGGCTTGGTCGTGACCGCGAGCGCCGCCAGCCACTCGCGGCCGTCCTCGACCACGAGCAGCCGGAGGTCGGCCGCCGCGCGCCCGCGGTCGCGCGCGGGGAGCAGGAACCGCGGGTCCAGGTAGACGTTCGGCTCGGCGGCGCGGTCGGCCAGGCGGTGCCAGGCCTCCGCCTCCGCGCCGGTGACGTCGGCGAGCGTGAGCAGCCGGGTCCGCACGATGTCCTCCCCCCGGCACGCCCGGTCCTGACGTGCCCGAGCGCGAGCGTAGGAGCACGTTTGTCCCGTTTTGGGCGGTTTTCGGGGTGAACCGAATGGCGACCGCGCGGGCGGGATCCCCGCGTG
>NZ_JAANNB010000372.1 GCF_011603975.1 Cellulomonas sp. IC4_254
GAGCGCTGGACCGCGACCGACCAGATCCTGGCCCGGCCGGTGACCGTGACCCTCGTGGCCGGCCCCCGCACCGCGGCGGTGCTCGACGCCGCCCGGCGCGCCGCCCTCGTCGTCGAGCCCCGGCTCGCGCGCATCCTCGACGTCGGCCAGGCCGACGGCACCGGCTACGTCGTCACGGCCGCCGTGGAGGGCCGCAGCCTCGCCGCCCTCGCCGGACGCGCCCCGCTGCCCGCCGACCAGGCGCGCGCCGTCGTCGGCGAGGTCGCCGCCGCCCTGGAGGCCGCGCGCCGCCGCGGCGTGCACCACCTCGCGCTCCGCCCCGACGCCGTCGTCCTCACCGGCGCCGGGCGCGTCGTGCTGGAGGGGCTGGCCGTCGACGGCGAGCTGGTCGGCGCCGCCGGCGGCACCGCGCACGCCATGAGCCGTGCGGACGCGGTCGGCCTCGTCCGCGTGCTGTACGCCGCCCTGACCGGGCGGTGGCCCTCCGCGGCCGCCTCCGGCGCGGCGCTGCCCAGCTTCGCCGAGTGGTCCGCCGGCGGCACCGCCCGGGAGTCCGTGGAGCTCGACGGCGGCCTGCCGCTCGCACCCGAGCACGACGGCACGCCGCTCCCGCCCGCCGACCTCGTGCCGAGCGTCCCCGCCGACCTCGACACCCTCTGCGCGGTCACCCTCGGCCCGCACGACGACGGGCCGCACAGCCCCGGCGAGCTCGTCCGCGAGCTCGAGCCCTGGCGCGCCGTCCGCGCCGACGAGATCTTCCGTGCCGCCGACGCCGGGCGCTGGCCGGCCCTGCCGGGGCAGACCCCCGCGGGTCCCGGCACGACCGGTCCCGGCACGACCACCGCACCTCCGACGGGAAGCAGCCCGATGACCGACGACCAGAAGCGCGCAGCCGACGACACGACGACCCCGGCGCAGGGCGGGCCGCGGGGCGGGTCGGCCGGCGCGGGCGCGGGTGCTGCTGCGGGAGCTGCCGGTGCGGCCGGTGCGGCCGGTGCCACGGGGGCTGCCGCCGGGACCGGCGCGGCCGGAGCCGCGGGTCAGGCGGGAGGCGCTGCCGGCGCGGGCGGTGCTGCCGCCGGTGCTGCCGGTGCTGCCGCTGCCGGTGGGGTCGCGCGGCAGTCCGTGCGGTCCGCCTTCGGCGCGCCGAGCGCCGGTGCCCGTCGACCCGGCACGCCGCCGCCGGCGATCCCGCCGGCCGGTCAGCCGGCGTCCATCCCGCCGGCGAGCCGCGGCCCCGTCCGCACCTCGACCCGGGGCACCGCCGCCGTGCCGCCCGCTCGGCCCGCCGAGTCCGCTCCGGCCGCGGCCGCATCCGGCGCG
>NZ_JAANNB010000373.1 GCF_011603975.1 Cellulomonas sp. IC4_254
GAACGGGCGGCGCGGTCGCGGGCCCCGTCGGGGCGGGGACGTCGGCGCCCCGCTCGTCGTCGGGTCGCCCGGGTTCGGTCGTGTCGGCCACCCGCAGATCCTAGGTGCTCCCGGCCGACGCCCTAGGCTCGGGACGATGCCGACCCCCGCCGACGACCCCGCGCCGCGGTACCCCTCCACCATCGCCGCACCGGTCGAGCACGAGCTGGTCGTCAAGAAGTCCCGGTTCCTCGCGCTGGTCCAGCCGGTGTCCTCCGTGGCCGAGGCGGACGCCGTGGTCGCCGCCGTGCGCAGGCGGTACTGGGACGCCCGGCACCACTGCGTCGCGCTGTCCGTAGGCCCGCTGGCCGAGCAGCAGCGGTCGACCGACGACGGCGAGCCGTCCGGGACCGCGGGCGTCCCGATGCTCGAGGTGCTCCGCCGCCGGGAGCTCACCGACCTGGTGGTCGTCGTCAGCCGGTACTTCGGCGGCGTGCTGCTCGGCGCCGGCGGGCTGGTGCGGGCGTACTCGACCGCGACCTCCGAGGCGCTCGACCGCGCGCGCACGGTCCGGCGCACGGCCGCGGTGCGCGTGACCGTGGACGCCCCGCACGCCGACGCCGGCCGGCTGCACGGCGTGCTCCGCGACTGGGCCGACGCGCACGAGGCGTCGCTGGACGACGTCGCCTACGGCGCGGAGGCCCGCTTCACGCTGCTGGTCCCGCCGTCGGCCCTGGACGCGTTCGACGCGGCCCTCGCGGCGTCGACCGCGGGCACCCTGCGCGCGGCACGCGGCGCCACGGTCGTGCTCTCCCGCTAGTCCCTCCGCCGAGTTCGGCAGTTCCGTCTCGAGTTCGGCACCTCGGACTGCCGCACTCGGCCGCCGAGTGCCGAACTCGGCGGCCGGGTCAGCGCGCGCGGGTCGCCTGGAGCGGGAGCCAGGCCGCGAGGTCGGCGCGCTCGCCCGAGGCGTGCACCCGGCCGTCGGCCATCGCCGCGTGCCACGACTCCTCGCCCGTCGCCAGGGCCAGCCAGGTCTGCGGGTCCGTCTCGACGACGTTCGGCGGCGTGCCGCGGGTGTGCCGGGGGCCCTCGACGGCCTGCACGGCGCCGTCCGGCGGGACCCGCACCTCGACGGTGTGCCCGGGCGCGACGTCGGCGAGCTCCTCCAGCGTGAACCGGACGGCGGTGCGGCGGGCGGTCGTGTCGGTCGGGTCCGCGCGCCAGGCGGCGACGGCGGCCCGGCCGACCGCGGGGTCGGTGCGGCGGCGGGGAGGCATGGCCCCATCATCGCCGGTCGCGGCACCGCGCGCCCGGT
>NZ_JAANNB010000374.1 GCF_011603975.1 Cellulomonas sp. IC4_254
GCCCTGGCCGGGCTCGGGGTCCGGGGAGGGCGCCGGTGCGGCCGCGACCACCAGGTCCTGCTCGGCGGAGTCGGTCTGCGCGTAGGGGGCGCCGCCACCGCCCGAGTAGTGCGCGAGCAGGCGGTACGTGCCGACGGGGAGCGTGCCGGTCGAGACCGTCACGACGCCGTCCACGAGCGTGCCGTTCGTGACGGAGACGGGCCCGGTGCCCGGCACGTAGACGATCAGCTGGACGCCCCCGCCGGGCACGGGCAGGCCGGCCGTCGGCGCCGCGACCCGCACGGTCGCGGTGAGGCCGGCGGTGCCGGCGGTCGTCGGGGCCGAGACGGTGACCACGGGGACCGGGATCGGCTCGACCAGCACGTCGGTCCGGTTCGACCCGGCGTCCCCGTAGGTCGCGTCGCCGCGGTAGACCGCGACCACGTCGTCGAGCACACCGGCCGTCGGGGCGACCACCGAGGTGGTGGCCACGCCGTTCATGAGGGTGGCGCTGCCCAGGCGCGCGCCCTCCGAGTACAGGAAGTCGACCGTGCCGGTGGGGACCGCGCCGCCGTCGGGCCCGGCGACCCGGGCCGAGAGCGTGAACGGCACCGACGTGTAGACGGAGGCGGGCGCGGTGAGCGTGACGGTCGGTCTCACCACCAGCGGGACGACGACCGGGCTCGACGTCGACGTGCGGTGGATCTGGTCGCCCGGCTGGTACCGGGCCTCGAGCGTGACGGAGGACCCGGTGAGGCCGGCCAGGTCGACGGGCGCGGTGCCGCCCACCAGCTCGAGCGTCTGCACGGGGGCGCCGTTCGCGAGGATCTCGACCCAGCCCTGCGGGACGTCGCCGGCGCCGGAGACGGTGACCTCGCCGGCGACCCGACCGCCCTGGGCCGGTCCGGTGATGCGGAGCTCGGTGCTCGTCGGGCGTCCCTGCACGGGGACTCGACGAACGGGCGGTAGCCCGCCGGTGTGCCGTCGTAGACGCACGCCACCTGGAACCAGGTCCACAGCGCGCGCGGGAGGTCGACCTCGGCCCGGAACTGCACGCCCCCGCCGACGGGCACGCCGCCCCCGACCCGCACCAGCGCCGGGACGTGCTGGGACGTCTGCCACTCGATCGCGGTCGCGGACGGGTCGGGGCAGGTGACGAGGAACGTCGCGGTCTCCCCGACGGTGACGGTCGGCGGTGCGATGATCTCGGACGCCGGGTCGAGCGGGGCCGCCGAGGCGCCGGCGGCGCCGGTGCCGGCGAGCAGCGCGACCAGCGCGAGCGCGGCGGACGTGCGTCGGAGGCGCCCGCCG
>NZ_JAANNB010000375.1 GCF_011603975.1 Cellulomonas sp. IC4_254
GGGGGCGTCGTCGCCCCGGTCCGCCCTGGCCCCGGAACGAACAGCGGCGCCCGGGAAGGGCGCCGCTGCCGAACGGACGACCGCGAGGGTTATCAGGCGTGCACGTGGTCAGTCGAGACGGGTCGAGCCCGTTCGACGCGTCCTATGCGTGGACGGATCGCGCGTGGGTTCCCTCGGGCCGTTCTGTTGTGCTCCCCATCACAGCCGCCGCCCCGGCCGGTGGGAAGGTCTCGTGGCGAAGTCCCAGGTCGATCGGAGCCGTCGCCCGGATGGCGGGACGGCCGCCCGGATGTCGGACACGGTCACGGGTCGACGCCGGGGGGTGCCGCGCCGGACGGACCGGGCGGACCGGGCGGACCTGGCCGACCGGACGGCCCACACCGCCAGGAGCGCGGCGACGACCAGGGCCGCGAGCCCGCCCAGCACCACCCCGTCGCGCGCGGCAGGGCCGGTGAGCTGCCGCAGCGCCGCGCGGCGCCGGCCGGCCGCCACCGCGACGTGCCGCCGGAACACCAGCGGCGTCCAGCCCTCCTGCTCCGCCATCCGGCGCAGCGTCCGGTCCGGGTTCACGACGAACCCGTGGCCGACCACCCGCAGCATCGGCGCGTCCGTCGCGGAGTCCGTGTACGCCGACGACGCCGCGAGGTCGTACCCGCGCCGCTCCGCGAGGTCCTGCATCGCGCGGGCCTTCGCCGGCCCGTAGGCGTAGAACGCGATCTCCCCGGTGTACCGCCCGTCGGCGACGCCCATCCGGCTGGCGATCACCTCGTCGGCCCCGATCAGCTCCGCGATCGGCTCCACCAGCTCGGAGCTGGACGCCGACACGACCACGACGTCGTGCCCCGCGGCGTGGTGCTCCGCCACCAGGTCCAGGGCCTCCGCGTAGACGACCGGGCCGATCGCGTCCTGCAGGCTCGCGGCCACGATCGTCGACACCCGCTCGACGTCCCAGCCCGCGACCATCGCCGACAGCTGCGCCCGCACGCGCTCCGTCCGGCCCTCCGTCGCGCTGCCGAGCAGGAACGCCAGCTGCGCGGCCGCCGACCGGAGCGCCGCCCGCCGGGTGAGCAGCCCGCCCGACAGGAACGGGCGCGCGAACGCGCTCGCGGCCGACGTCGCGATGACGGTCTTGTCCAGGTCGAAGAACGCGGCGGCGCGCGGGGACGGCGCAGCGCCGGCGGGGGGTGCGGGCGAGGTGTGGCCGTGGCTCATCGGGACGGGTGCCTCCTGGACCGAGGGTATCGAGCCGCGCCGGGACGACCACAGGGGGGAGGG
>NZ_JAANNB010000376.1 GCF_011603975.1 Cellulomonas sp. IC4_254
GTGCGACGGGGGTGTGGGTGGTGCCGCGGTGCCGCGGGGCGTCACCGGCCTCGGGCGGCGGCCGGTCGTCGGCCGGGCGGCGTGCGGACGCACGTCGAGGCACCACCGGCCCGGGCGATGAGCCGATGGTGCCTCGACTGGGGTACCTGCTGACGGGTCGTCGTCACCAGGTGACCGGAGCGGACCCCGGGCGAGTGGCCCGGTGGCCGCCCCGGGGGAGAGACGACCGTGGTCCGTGCGCACCAGCCTGCCCCGGTGCGCCCACCCGCGGGTGGGCCGTTGGTCCCGACCTCGTGCCGCCCGTCAGCCGCCCGCGACCGCGTCCGCGTGCGTGTCCACGGCGTCGCGCAGGAACACCGCGAGCCCGGGCGCCACGGCGTCGTAGGTCGCCGCGAACCGCGGGTCGTCGACGTACATCGCGGCCAGGTTCCGGTACGCCCCGGCGTCCGGGGTCCAGAACAGCGCGACCCAGGCGTGGTGCCGCGCCACCAGGTCCCGGACCGCGGGGTCGGTGACGGGCGTGCCGGCCGCCAGCAGCGCGGCCAGCCCCGCGCTGACGGCCTCGCCCTCGCGCCGGTGCGCGGCGCGCTCGTCGTCGGTCAGGTCCTCCCAGGCGCGCGTGCTGCGGTCCACCGCGGCGTCGCCCCAGCGCTCGCGCGCCTCCGCCTCGTACCGGCGGTGGTCGAAGCCCTCGTACATCTCCTCGGCGGGCATGTCGGTGCCCCCTTCCAGGGACTCGATGGTGGCGGCGACGGTGCGGGCGAGCCGGTCGAGCCGGTCCCGCTCCGCCAGCAGCGCGGCGTGGTGCGCACGCAGCCGGTCGACCCGGACGCGCGCGGGGGCTGCGCCGGTGGCGTCGAGGATCTCCCCGATCGCGGCCAGCCCGACCCCGAGCTCGCGCAGCACCAGCACCTGCTGCAGCCGCAGCAGCTCCGCGCGCCCGTACTCCCGCTGCCCGCCCGGCGCGGTGCCGGCCGGGCGCAGCAGCCCGATCGCGTCGTAGTGCCGCAGGGTCCGGGACGTCACGCCGGACAGCCGCACCACCTCGCCGGTGGTCCACCGCTCGGTGCCCGTCGTCCTCATGCGCCCGCTCCGTCCTCCGCCGACGGCAGTCGATCCGCCGTCGCTGCTCGACGCTAGGCGTTGACGCCACGTCAACCGCAACCTCCCGCCTTCGACAACGCCGCGCCGCCGGGCCCCCGGCTCGCCACGCCCTCTTCCTCCTCGTTCCTGCCGCCCCTCCCTCCCTC
>NZ_JAANNB010000377.1 GCF_011603975.1 Cellulomonas sp. IC4_254
CGCCGTCCGGTGGCGCGGGGTGCTGCTCGCATCGGGTCACGTCCTCGTGGTCCGGGGCGCCGAAATTTCGACACCCGTTGTCGAAAGAGCCCGAGCACGGTAGTCGGCCCCCGCGGACCGGTCAACGGCGGGGCCGATCCCGGACGCGACGACGCCCCGGCGACCACGTGGGTCGCCGAGGCGTCGCGTGCTGCGTCAGGCGGTGCTCAGAGGCCGACCTCGGCCTCGAACGCGCCCTCCTCGATCCGCTGCTTCACGGTCATGAGGTACCGCGAGGCGTCCGCGCCGTCCACCAGGCGGTGGTCGTACGACAGGGCCAGGTAGCACATCGACCGGATCGCGATGACCTCGGCGCCGTCGGCGTCCTTGATCACGACCGGGCGCTTGACGATCGCGCCGGTGCCCAGGATGGCGGAGGTGCCGCCCGGGACGATCGGGGTGTCGAACAGCGCGCCGCCCGAGCCGGTGTTGGTCACCGTGAAGGTCGCGCCGGACAGCTCGTCCGGGGTGACCTTGTTGGCGCGGGTGCGGCCGGCGAGGTCGGCGATCTTCCGGCCGATGCCGGCCAGGTTGAGGTCGCCGGCGTCCCGGATCACGGGCACGACGAGGCCGCGCTCGGTGTCGACCGCGATCCCGATGTTCTCCGTGCCGTGGTAGGTGATCTCCTTGCCCTCGAGCACGCCGTTGATCTTGGGGTGCACCTTGAGTGCCTCGACCGCGGCCTGCACGAAGAACGGCAGGAACGTGAGGTTGACGCCCTCGCGGGCCTTGAAGGAGTCCTTGGCCTGGGCGCGGAGGCGGGCGACGCGGGTGACGTCGACCTCGACCACGGAGGTCAGCTGCGCCTGGCTGTGCAGGGCGTCGACCATGCGCTCGGCGATGACCTGGCGCAGGCGGCTGGCCTTCTCGGTCGTGCCGCGCAGCGGGGACGGCTCGGTCGTGCGCGCCGCGGCCGGGGCCGAGGGCGCCGACGGGGCGGCGGCCGGGGCCTGCTGGGCGGCGGCGGCCTTGGCGGCCTCCTCCGCCTTCGCGGCGGCCTCGAGGACGTCCTCCTTGCGGATGCGCCCGCCGACGCCGGTGCCGGTCAGGGTCGACGTGTCGACGCCCTTCTCGGCGGCCAGCTTGCGGACCAGCGGCGTCAGGTACGAGCCCTGCGCCTGGGCCGGGGCGGCCTGCTGCTGCTGCGGCGCGGGCGCGG
>NZ_JAANNB010000378.1 GCF_011603975.1 Cellulomonas sp. IC4_254
GGGGCGCGCGGGCGGGCGGCGGAAGGCGGTCCGCACGAAGAAGGTCATGGTCGGGACCACGTAGGCGGTCCACGCGATCGCCTGGAGCCAGGTCGTCGCGGGCGTGAAGTTGAGGACGCCCTTGAGCAGCGTGCCGTACCAGGAGGTCGGCGGGACGGCGGCCGAGACGTCGAAGGCCAGGGAGTTCAGCCCGGGCAGGACGCCGGCCTCCTGGAGGTCGTGGACGCCGTAGGACAGCACCCCGGCGGCGACGAGCACCAGGAACGCGCCGGTCCACGCGAAGAAGGTCTGCAGGTTCAGCCGCAGCACGCCCCGGTACAGCGCCCACGCGACGAGCACCGCGGTGCCGAGGCCGAGCGCGGCCCCGAGCAGCGGGGCGGCGGTGCCGCCGCGGGCGCCGGTGCCGGTGGTCGCCTGGGCGCTCGCCCACAGGAACAGCGCCGTCTCCAGGCCCTCGCGACCGACGGCCAGGCAGGCCATGACCACGACCGCACGGCGGCCGGCCGCGGCGGCGTCGTCGAGCTTGTGCTGCAGGTCGCCCTTGAGGTGCCGGGCGGTGCGGGCCATCCAGAAGATCATCCAGGTCACCAGGCCGACCGCGACGATCGACAGGGAGCCGCCGATCGCCTCCTGCGCCGTGAACGACAGGCCCTGCGGCCCGAACGTCAGCAGCGCGCCGAACCCGAGCGACACCGCGACCGCCACGCCGACGCCGGCCCACAGGGCGGGCAGCAGGTCGCGGCGCGAGGTGCGCACCAGGTAGGCGATCAGGATGCTGACGACGAGGGCGGCCTCGAGGCCCTCGCGCAGGCCGATCAGGTAGTTCGCGACCATCGGGCGGCTCCCGCGCGGGTGGTGGTGGACGGCACGTGCACGCCCTGCCGGCGGTCCCCGGGGAGGGAGTCGTCGGTAAGGCGAGGCGAACCTTACTCGCGCCGGAGGGTGCCGCGGAACCTCGGCCCGCGCACCGGTCGGCGGCCGGTCGCGGCACAGGTCGGCGCGCCGGTCGCGGCACACGCGGGCGGTCGTCCACAGGGCGGGGGACGGGTGCCTGCGCGGCGGTGCGTCATCGCTAGAGTCGGGGGCTCAGCCGCGCTCGACCCGTCCCCCCGACCCGGGAGC
>NZ_JAANNB010000037.1 GCF_011603975.1 Cellulomonas sp. IC4_254
ACCGGCCCCGCCCACACGCGGATCCTCGGCCTGGGCGCCGCCCGCGGCGAGAACGTCGTCCCGAACGACGACCTGGTCGGCCCGATCGACTCGTCCGACGAGTGGATCCGCCAGCGCACCGGCATGGTGACCCGCGTCCGCGCGGGCGCCGGCACCGACGTGCTCGACCTGGCCGAGACGGCCGCCCGGGAGGCGATCGCGAACGCGGGCCTGACCGGGGCGGACATCGACGCCGTGATCCTGGCGACGGTCACCTACTTCCACCAGACGCCGTCGGGCGCCGCGGTCCTCGCCGACCGGCTCGGCGCGACCCCGGCCGCCGCGTTCGACGTGTCGGCCGCCTGCGCGGGCTACTGCTACGGCATCGGCCAGGCGGACGCCCTGGTGCGCGCCGGCACCGCCCGCAACGTGCTGGTCATCGGCGCGGAGAAGATGAGCGAGTTCGTCGACCCGACGGACCGCTCCATCTCCTTCCTGCTCGGCGACGGCGCCGGCGCGGTCGTCATCGGCCCGTCGGACTTCCCCGGCATCGGCCCCACCGTGTGGGGCTCGGACGGCTCGCAGTCGCAGGCCATCCGCCAGACCCACTCGTGGCTCGACACCCGGGACAACGGCGCCGGCTGGCCGACGCTGCGCCAGGAGGGTCCGAGCGTCTTCAAGTGGGCCGTCTGGCAGATGGCCCCGGTCGCGGAGAAGGCCCTGGCCGCCGCGGGCGTCACCGCCGACCAGATCGACGCGTTCATCCCGCACCAGGCGAACATGCGGATCATCGACCAGATGATCAAGCAGCTGAAGCTGCCCGAGACCGTCGCGGTCGGCCGGGACATCGCCGACACCGGCAACACGTCGGCGGCCTCCATCCCGCTCGCGACCGAGCGCCTGTACCGCGAGGGCCAGGTGAAGAGCGGCGACCTGGCGCTCCAGATCGGCTTCGGCGCGGGCCTCGTCTACGCCGCCCAGGTGGTCGTGCTGCCCTGACGGGCCGCGGGACCGCAGTACCGTTCATCGACCGCACGACCGTCGCCGCACCTCACGGTGGGGCGCAGCACACAACCAAGGAGACACCGATGGCGCACAGCGAGCAGGAGATCCTGGCCGGCCTGGCCGAGATCGTCAGCGAGGAGACCGGCCTGCCGACCGACTCGGTCCTGCCCGAGAAGTCGTTCACGGACGACCTCGACATCGACTCCCTGTCGATGATGACGATCGTGACCCTGGCCGAGGAGAAGTTCGAGGTCCGCATCCCGGACGACGAGGTCAAGAACCTCGCGACCGTCGGCGACGCGGTGTCGTTCATCTCGAACGCCCAGGCCTGAGCCGCCCGACCGGGGTCCGCGCCGCACCGCCGCCTCGCGCGGCGTCGCCGGGAGCCGATGGCTCCCGCGGCGCGGACCCCGGTCGCGTCCCGGCACCCCCGGGGCACCCCTGAACCAGCCGCACGCACCCGAGCCACCCAGGAGCACCTCATGAGCACGCGAGTCGTCGTCACCGGCCTCGGCGCCACGACCCCGCTCGGCGGGGACGTCCCCACCACCTGGCAGGCCGCCCTGGCCGGCACGTCGGGCGCGCGCACCCTCGACAACGACTGGGCCTCGACGTACGGCCTGCCGGTCGACTTCGCCGCCACGCTCGCGGTCCGGCCGGAGGAGGTCCTCCCCCGGCCCGAGATGAAGAAGATGGACCCCTCGGCGCAGTACGCGATCATCGCGTCGCGCGAGGCGTGGTCCGACGCGGGCGCCCCCGAGGTCGACCCCGAGCGGCTCGGCGTGGTGGTGTCCTCCGGCATCGGCGGCATCTGGACCACCCTCGACGCCTGGGACACCCTGCGCGAGAAGGGCGCCCGCCGCGTCCTGCCGATGACCGTCCCCATGCTCATGCCGAACTCGCCGTCCGCGTACGTCGAGCTGGAGTTCGGCGCCCGGGCCGGGGCGCACGCCCTGGTGTCGGCCTGCGCGTCCGGCGCCGAGGCGATCGGCTACGGCGTCGAGATGATCCGCACCGGCCGCGCCGACATCGTGATCGCCGGCGGCACCGAGGCGACGATCCACCCGATGCCGATGGCCGCGTTCGCCGCGTCCCGCACGCTGTCGACCCGCACCGACGACCCCGCTCGCGCCTCGCGCCCCTACGACGTGGACCGCGACGGCTTCGTGATCGGCGAGGGCTCCGGCATCGTCGTCCTGGAGTCCGAGGAGCACGCCCGGGCCCGCGGCGCGAAGGTCTACGCGGCCGTCGCCGGCGTCGGCCTGTCCTCCGACGGCTACCACATCACGTCCCCCGAGCCGACCGGGCGCGGCCAGATCGCCGCGATGCGGATGGCCATGACGGACGCCGGCATCGGCACCGCCGACGTCAAGCACGTCAACGCGCACGCCACGTCGACCGTCGTCGGCGACCTCATCGAGGCGCGCGGCGTCCGCGAGACCCTCGGCTCCGACGCCGACCAGGTCGCGCTGTCCGCCACCAAGTCGATGACCGGCCACCTGCTGGGCGGCGCGGGCGCGCTGGAGACCGTGTTCTCGGTGCTCGCGGTGCACGACCGCCAGGCCCCGCCGACGATCAATGTCGAGAAGCCGGACCCGGAGCTCGTGCTCGACCTGGTCCGCGACACCCCGCGGGCGCTGCCCGAGGGCGACCTCGCGGTGGTGAACAACTCGTTCGGCTTCGGCGGCCACAACGTGGCCCTGGTGGTCACGAACGCCTGACACCCGGGGGCGCTGCCCCTGCGGACGCCTCGACTGGAGCGTCCTGCCCGACCCGCCTGTGCGTGTCGGGCAGGACGCTCCACTCGTCTCCCCCCGACCTCACATCCCGGGGCCCTGCGTCGTCATGCCGACGACCGGACAGGGAGAGGGGTCGCAGCCGTGCAGCACATCGTGGTCGTCGGGGGCGGGTACGCCGGGTTCTACGCCGCCTGGGGTCTGGAGAAGAGGCTCCGCCGGGGCGAGGCGCGGGTCACCGTGATCGACCCGCGCCCGTACATGACGTACCAGCCGTTCCTCCCCGAGGTGGCGTCGGGGTCCGTCGAGGCCCGGCACGCCACCGTGCCGCTGCGCCGGACCCGCGTGGTGGCCGGGGCGGTGACCCGGATCGACCACGCGGCCCGGAGGGTGACGGTGGCGCCGCGCGACGGCCGCCCCTTCGACCTCGACTACGACGTCGTCGTCGTGACCGCGGGCGCAGTGACCCGCACGCTGCCGATCCCCGGGCTGGTCGACACGGCCATCGGGCTGAAGCAGGTCGAGGAGGCGGTGGCCGTGCGCGACCACGTGCTGACGGCGTTCGACCGGGCGGCCGTCCTGCCCCCGGGGCCGGATCGGCGCCGGCTGCTGACCTTCACGTTCGTCGGCGGCGGGTTCTCCGGGGTCGAGGCGTTCGGCGAGACCCTCTCGCTGGCGACCTCGCTGCTGGCGTCGTACCCGGAGCTCGGCCCGGACGACCTCGCGTTCCACCTGGTCGAGGCCCGCGACCGGATCCTGCCCGAGGTCACCGACGGCCCCGGGGCGTGGGTCGTGCGGCACCTCCGCGGGCGCGGCGCCCGGGTGCACCTCGGCGCGCAGCTGCGGTCCGCCGAGGGCGGCCACGTGGTGCTGTCGACCGGCGAGGAGTTCGACAGCGGCCTCGTCGTCTGGACGGCCGGCAACGCCGCGAACCCGGTCGTGAGCCGGCACACCGACCTGCCCGTCACGGAGCGCGGCCTGGTCCGGGTGCGCGCCGACCTGCGCGTCGTGGACGCGGACGGCGCCGTGGTCCCCGACGCCTGGGCGGCGGGCGACGACGCGGCCGTGCCGGACCTGGCGGGGGCGCCCGGGGCGCTCACCGTCCCGAACGCGCAGCACGCCGTCCGGCAGGGCCGGCTGCTCGCCGCGAACCTCGTGGCGGCGCTGCGCGGCCGCCGCCTGCGGGACTACCTGCACCACAGCCTCGGCGTCGTCGCCACGCTGGGCCGGCACCAGGGCGTGTTCCAGTACCGCCGGCTGGTGCTCACCGGCCTGCCGGCGTGGCTCGCCCACCGGGGCTACCACGTGCTCGCCGTGCCGACCTGGGAGCGCAAGCTCCGGGTCCTGCTCGTCTGGCTCGGCGCGGCGCTCGGGGGCCGGGACATCGGCTCGCTCGGCGCCGTCGTCGACCCGCGGCGCGCGTTCGTCACCGGCGGCGACGTCCCGTCCGCGACCCGGCCCGTCGACGCGTCGGCGGCACCGCGCGGGGCGGACCGTGCCACGATCGCCGCAGCGTGACGGGCGACGGAGAGGACACGCGGACCATGACCGAGCGCGCACCCGCCGACGGCGCCGCGGCGGCCGGCGCCGGGGACGACCTCCCGGACGTGTTCGCCGAGCGCCGCCGGCTGCTCGCGGTCGGCTACCGGATGCTCGGCACGCTCGCCGAGGCGGAGGACGCCGTCCAGGAGACCTACGTCCGCTGGTACCGGATGACGGACGCGGAGCGCGCGGCCGTCCGGAACCCGCAGGGCTGGCTCACCCGGGTCATGAGCCGGGTCTGCCTCGACGTGCTCGGGTCCGCGCGGGCCCGCCGGGAGCGGTACGTCGGCGAGTGGCTCCCGGAGCCCGTCCCGGCCGACCTGTTCTCCGGCGTCGCCGGCCGCGCCCCCGCACCGGCCGACGGGGACCCGTTCGACCGGGTCTCCCTCGACGAGGAGGTGAGCACCGCGCTGCTGGTCGTGATGGAGGCCATGACGCCCGCGGAGCGCGTCGCCTTCGTGCTGCACGACGTGTTCGCCCTGCCGTTCGACGAGATCGCCGCGGTCGTCGGCCGCAGCCCGGCGGCCGTCCGGCAGCTCGCGACCGCCGCGCGGCGGCGGGTCCGGGCGCACGGCGAGCCCGGCCGCGGCACCCGCGAGCACGACGACGTGCTGGCGGCGTTCGTGGCCGCGGCCGCCGGCGGGGACCTCGCCGCGCTCACCGGGCTGCTCGACCCGTCGGTGACGCTGCGGGCGGACGGCGGCGGGGTCGTCAGCGCCGCGCGGCGGCCGGTGCTCGGCGTCGACCACGTCGCCCGGTTCCTGCTCGGCGTGCTCCGGAAGCGCCCGTCCGCGGTCCTGTCCGCCCGGCGCACCGGGGACGGCCTGGCGTTCGCCCTGGAGGACGAGGGACGGGTCCAGGCGCTGGTCAACGCCCGGGTGCGCGACGGCCGGATCACCGACCTGTGGCTGCAGGTCAACCCCGGCAAGCTCACCGCCTGGTCCGCCTGACCTCACACCGGCGCGCGCTGCGTCGTCATCCCACCGAGGCCGGCAGGGCGCCGGCCGGGAGGGATCACCATGCGGATGGTCGTCGCCGGGGGCACCGGCCACGTCGGGAGCCGGCTGACCGCCCGGCTCCGGGAGCTCGGGCACGACGTGGTCGTCGGGTCGCGGCGGGACGGGTTCGACCCGGTGACCGGCGCGGGCGTCGGGGACGCCGTGCGGGGCGCCGACGTCGTGGTCGACGTGCTCAACACCCCCGAGATGGACGCCGCGGCCGCGACGGCGTTCTTCCGCGGCACCACCGAGCGCCTGCTCGCCGCCGAGCTCAGCACCGGCGTCCGGCACCACGTGCTGCTCTCCGTCGTCGGGGCCGACCGGGCCCTCGCGAACGGGTACTACGTGGGCAAGGTCGCGCAGGAGGACGCCGTGCGGGAGGGCGAGGTCCCGTTCACGATCGTGCGGGCCACGCAGTTCCACGACTTCGTGCCGACGATCGCCGACTGGCTGACCGCGGACGGGACCGTGCGGGCGACCGGCACGCTGCTGCAGCCGGTGGCGGTCGAGGACGTCGTGACGCTGCTGGCCGAGGTGGCGCAGGGGCGGCCCGTCGGCGACACGGTGGACCTCGCGGGGCCGGAGCGCTACCGGCTCGACGACCTGCTCCGCGCCACGCTGGCCGACCGGTCGGACCCGCGCCGGGTGCTGACGGTCGACGGCGCGGCGCTCGGCGCGGAGTCCGCCGACGCGCTGGTCCCGCTCGGCGCGCACCGCCGGGGCGGGCGGGTCTACCCGGTCGCGGGCGTCCCCGTCGCCGGCGGCACGGCGGCGCCCTGACCTTCGGCCGTCGGACCCGCGACCGCTCAGTACCCGCTGAACGCGTCCGTCCGGACCCGCCGCGCGCCCGCGCGCCGGAGCAGCGCCCGCGTCCCGTCGACCATCGCCGGCGGCCCCGAGACGTACGCGTCGCGCTGCTCGAGGTCCGGCACGGCCTCCGCCAGCGCCTCGACGCTCAGCCGGTGCGCGCCCAGGTGCACCGCGCCGACCGGCAGGCTGTCCTGGCCCGGCGTCGGCGACAGCACGAGCACCCTCGCCCCGGCGGCCCGCGCGGCGTCGGCGTAGGCCAGGTCGCCGTGGTCGGTGACGGAGTGCACGAGGACGACGTCGCGCCGCTCCCCCGCCGCGGCGAGCGACGCGAGCTGCGACGCGAACGGCGTGATCCCGATGCCGCCGGCCACGAGCAGCAGCGGCCGCGCCGCGTCGTCGGGCAGCACGAAGTCGCCACCCAGGCCGGTCGCCCGGACCCGGGACCCGACCGGCAGCGCGCCGAGCGCCCGCTTGAACGTGCTCGCCCGCTCCGGGATGGTCAGCGCGACCGTCAGCTCGTCGGCGGACGGCGCCGAGGACACGCTGAACACACGCCGGGTGCCGCGGCTGTCGGGGCGTCGGTGCGGGACGGTGAGCTCGACGTACTGCCCGGGCCGGAACCGCACCGGGCGGTCGGCGCGGAACGCGAGCTCGACGGTCCGCGGCGTGAGCCGGGTCGACCGGGTCAGGGTGAGCCGCACGGCCCCGCGCTGCCCCCAGGCGAACCCGATGAGGTTGCCGACGACCAGCGCCGCCTCGGGCGTGCTGTACAGCGGACCGACGTGGTACGACACGGCCATCAGCGCGCCGACGACGGTCGCCTCGACGAGCTGCTGCCACCGGCGCGGCGGCAGGGTCAGCGGCTCGGTGAGCATGACGCCGCCGAGGAACAGGATCGGGTACGACACGAGCGCCGTCTGCACGGCCGCCCACGGCGCGGCCCCCTCGGCCACCAGCCGCACGGCGACCGCCAGCACCGCCACGGCCACGAAGGTGCCGACCAGCGCGTACCGCCGGGTCCGGACCACGATCACCAGGGTCAGCAGCGCCACCGGCACGAGCAGCCAGCGGTCCGCCACCCACCAGGTCGTGGCGTCCCAGCCGGTGAGCCCGACGAGCAGCGCCCCGGCCGCCGCGGAGTTGAGCAGGTGCCGGCCGCGCCAGGCCAGGACGTACTTGGACAGGTTGGCCAGCAGCGCGGCCAGGGCGAGCGTGCCGAGGTACCGGGCCTCGAGCGTCGGCCAGAACAGGAAGAACAGGATCAGGCCGGTGATGACCGCCGACTCGGTGTGCGGCCGGGTCCGGAACGCCAGCGCGGCACCCCAGGCGCTCGCGACGGACGCCGCGACCGCGACCGCGGCGCTCACGACCATCGCGCCCGGGTCCAGGAAGAGGACGTCGGTCGCCGCGAGCACCAGCGCGACGACCGCCAGCGCGGACAGCCCGAGCGTCAGCAGCCGGTACATCGTGACGCGGCCCAGCCGCTCGTCCAGCCACGCGAACGCGGTGACCCTCACGCGAACACCTCCCCGTCCAGGCCGAGGGACCAGCGCAGGGTCCCGTCGGCGCGCAGCACCACGTACCGGACGTCGAACCGCGACGCGACCAGGTCCGGCTCGGCGAAGAACAGCGCGGTCGCGGCGACGTCCGCCGCGAGCGCGGAGGCACCGACCGCCCAGGTCGCGAGCACGTCCGACGTCGGCGCGCCGGTCCGGGCGTCGACGACGTGGTGCAGGCCCTCGCCCCAGGCGCGCCGGTTGGTCGCCGACCCGCACAGCGCGCCGTCGGGCAGCCGGAGCACGCCGACGGCCCGGGTGGTGTCGCGCGGGTCCTCCAGGGCGACGGTGAGCGGCCCGGCGCCGAGCCCGGAGACCCGCAGGTCCCCGCCGGCGTCCACCACGTGCTCGGCGACGCCGTGGGACGCGAGCACGCCCGACACCAGGTCGACCAGGTAGCCCTTGCCGCCCGCGCCGACGTCGATCAGCGCCGGCTCGTCCAGCGTGAGCGACGCGGCGTCCCGCCGGGCGGCGGTGCGCCAGTCCGGCGCGGGTGCGGTCAGCAGGCCGCCGTCGTCGTCCCGGCGCGGGCGCAGCGTGTAGGCCGCGTCGTAGCCGAGCCCCTCCAGGGCGCGCCCGACGAGCGGGCTGACCGCCCCGTCCGTGGCCCGCGCCGCCGTGTCGTACGCGTCGAGCAGCGGCCCGGCGTCGTCGGGCAGCCGGTACGCGCCGGCACCGGACCGGGCGACCTCGGACACCCAGGAGTCGTCGCGGAACCTCGACCAGTCCCGGTCGAACCGGTCGATCCGCTCCCGCACGGCCCGCAGGACGGCGTCCGGCAGCGGCTCGGGGGTGTCGATGGTCCAGCGGGTGCCGATCGCGTCGAAGGAGGCGGTGGCCTCAGGCCGCGGCATCGGCGCGGATCTGGTCGAGCGCCGCGTTGAACCCGTCGCCCGTCAGCGACGAGCCGGAGACCTTGTCGACGGACAGCCCGGCCAGCTCCTGGCCCACGACCTCGTCGGAGATGCCCGACGCGAACTCGTCCTGGAACCGCGCCGCGTTGCCGCCGCTCGCCTCCGGGGTGACGGTCACGTCGGTGACGACGCCGTCGGCGACGCTGAGCTCGACCGAGATCGACTCCTCGCCGCCGGGCGTCGAGTACGAGCCCTCGGCGGTGTAGGTGCCGTCGGCGAACCCGTCGGTGGCCGAGCCAGCGGTGCCGTCGGTGCCGGCGCCCGCCGTCTCGTCAGCGGTGCTGCCGGAACCGGCGTCGGACTGGGTGCTGCCGGACGACTGCGCGTCGTCCTGCGTGGCCGCGTCCGCGTCGCCGCAGGCGGCCAGCGCCACGAGGACCGACAGGCCGGACATCAGGCCGAGCGTGCGGCGTCGGGTGGTGTGCGCCATGGGTCGTCCTCCCCTGGTCCCGGCTCGCGAGACCCCTTGGTTGAATCCGATCGCATCAGGTGTGACACACGACGCTAGGCACGGATCCTGGGAACGGCCTGGGAACCGGCGAGGTACCGGCTCATCATCCGGTGACCTTCCGGTCACGGCGCGCGGAGCGGCGCCGCGGGCGTCAGCCCACGCGGTGCAGCCAGCGCACGGGCGCGCCGGCGCCCGCGTACCGGAACGGCTCCAGCTCGTCGTCCCACGCCTGCCCGAGCGCGAGCGCCAGCTCCTCGCGCACGGCGCGCGCGTCGGCCTGCTCGAGCGCCGCGCGGATGCGGTCCTCGGGGACGACGACGTTGCCGTGCACGTCGGTCTGCGCGTGGAAGATGCCGAGCTCGGGCGTGTGGCTCCACCGGGCGCCGTCGCTGCCGTGGCTCGTGTCCTCGGTGACCTCGTAGCGGAGGTGGGTCCAGCCGCGCAGGGCCGACGCGAGGCGCGCGCCAGTGCCGGAGGTCCCCTGCCACGAGTGCTCGGCACGGAACATCCCCGGTGCGGCGGGCTGCTCCGTCCAGTCCAAGGACAGGCGGACGCCCAGCACGTTGCCCGCCGCCCACTCGAGGTGCGGGCAGAGCGCGCGCGGCGCGGAGTGCACGAAAAGAACACCGCGGGTGATCGCACCTGCCATGTCATCCCTCCCGGATCGGCTCGAGGTTCGCCTTCCCCAACGACCTCGTCCCACCGGACACGTGACTCCACGGCCTGCACGCGCGGCGTGCTGGGGACAGCATGCCTGATGAGGGCCGGTGCGCACCAGCGCTCCGGCCCTCATCACCTGCTCGATGCCCGGATCGTCCGGGTTCGGCGGACCCTCAGAGGGTCTCGCGGATGGCCCGCATGGCCTTCTTGCGCACGGACCGGTCCAGCCGGTCGATGTACAGGTGGCCGTCCAGGTGGTCGACCTCGTGCTGCAGGCAGCGCGCCATGAGCTCGACGCCCTCGACGACGACCTCCTTGCCGTCCAGGTCGTGGCCGACGACCCGCGCGTACCAGGCACGCCGGGTCGGGAACCACAGGTCGGGCACCGACAGGCAGCCCTCGTCGCCGTCCTGGTAGTCCTCGGACAGCTCGACGATCGTCGGGTTCAGCACGTAGCCGAGCTCGTCGTCGATGTTCCAGGAGAACGCCCGCAGGCCGACGCCGATCTGGTTCGCGGCCAGGCCCGCGCGACCCTCGTGGTCGACCGTCTCGAGCAGGTCCTCGACCAGGCCCTTCACGCGGGCGTCGATCGTGGTCACCGGCTCGCACGGGGTGCGCAGCACCGGGTCGCCCACCACGCGGATCTCTCTCATCGCCATGCCCGCGATTCTTCCATGCCACGACCGGCATCCGGGGCCCGGGCGCGCGGCGCCCGGACGCCGCCTGGTCAGCGCGCCGCAGCCGCCCGCCAGAGGTGCATCGCCGCGTACGACCGCCAGGGCGACCACGCCGCCGCCCGCTCGGCCAGCGCCCGGTGCGCCGCCGGCCTCGGCAGCCCGGATTTCAGTGCACCCGACGCCAGGGCACCCGCCACCAGCGCCACGTCGCCGGTCAGCCAGGCGTCCGGGTCGCCGAGCACCCGCATCGCCACGTACGCCGCGGTCCACGGCCCGACGCCGGGCAGCGCGACCAGCCGCGCCCGGAGCTCGGCCGGGTCCGCCCCGACGTGCGCGGGCAGCGTCCCGTCGGCCAGCGCCCCGGCGGCGGCCAGCACCGCGGCGACCTGGCGGGCGGGCAGCCGCAGCGGCCGCGCGGGGTCCGGGTCGGCACCCGGGACCGGCGCCGGGACCGCCGCGAGCACCTCCTCCGGCGTCGGGAACAGCCGGTCCAGCCCCGGGACCCCCGAGGCGTACGGCGCGCCCGCGGCGGCGGCCAGCCGCCCGAGGTGGCCGCGCGCGGCGGCGACCGAGATCTGCTGCCCCACGATCGCCCGCACGACGAGCTCGGCCGGGTCGACCGTGCCCGGCACGCGGGTGCCCGGCGTCGCGGCGACCAGCGGGGCGAGCACCGGGTCGGCGGACAGCGCCGCGTCGACGGCGGCGGGGTCGGCGTCCAGGTCCAGCAGCCGGCGCACCCGGGCCACCGCGGTGCCCACGTCGGCCAGCGAGGCGAGCTCCAGCCGCGCGGACAGCCGCCAGCCGCCGCGGTCGGGCGTCGCGACCACCTCGACCGCGCCCGGTCCGTGCGGCAGGGCGAGCGTCCGGCCGTACCGCAGCGGGCCGTCGGGCGGCAGGTCGGCGACCTCGACCCCGGCCACGGCGCGCACGGCCAGGAACCCGAGCACGCCGCGCGCGTCGAACGGCTGCCGCACGGGCAGCGCCAGGTCGAGCCGCACCTGCGGGGCACCGGCTCCCGCACCGGCGGCGGCCGGCCCGGGCCCGGCAGCCGGCGCGACCGAGGCCCCAGCCGCGTCCGCCCGCCGTGCCCGCGCCCGCAGCTCCGACGGCCGGACGGCGAACACCTCCCGGATCGTGTCGTTGAACTGGCGCACCGACCCGAACCCCGCCGCGAACGCCACGTCGGTGACCGGCAGGGCGGTGCCGACCAGCAGCGCCCGCGCCGTCTGCGCCCGCCGCGCGCGGGCCAGCGCCTGCGGTCCGGCACCGAGCTCGGCGACCAGCATCCGGTGCACGTGCCGCGGGGTGTACCCGAGCTCGGCGGCGAGCGCGTCCACCCCGCCCCGGTCCAGCAGCCCGTCGCCGATCAGCCGCATCGCCCGGCCGACCGCGTCCCGGCGCAGGTCCCACTCCGGCGTGCCGGGCGTCGCCTCGGGCAGGCAGCGCTTGCAGGCGCGGTAGCCGGCCTCGTGCGCGGCGGCGGAGGTCCGGTAGAAGGTCACGTGCTCCCGCCGCGGGGTGCGCGCGGGGCAGGACGGCCGGCAGTAGATGCCCGTCGACGACACCGCGGTGACGAACTGGCCGTCGAACCGGGTGTCCCGGGCGTCGATCGCCCGGTACCGCTCCTCGAAGCCCGGGTCGCCGGGGGCGTGCCGCGCGTGCGGCGCGGGAGCCGCGACGGCGGCCGGGACGGCGGTGAGCGCGTCGGCGGGGGGCGCGTCGGCGGGGGGCGCGTCGGCGGGGCTGGTCATGGGTCCAGTGCACCGCGCCGGGTCCGGGGAGTCCAGCGGCGATCGGACATGGCCGTGGCCGCCCGGCGGGCTGTGACGCGCGAGACGCCCGCCCCGCGTGACGCGGAGCGCGGAGCGTCCTATCTTTGTACTGACCAGTCAGTGCGAATGGATCAGAGGCGACAGTGTCTTCGGAGCACATCCCGACCCGCGAGGCCGAGCAGCAGCACGTCGAGCAGCAGCACGTCGAGCAGCAGCACGTCGAGCAGCAGCACGTCGAGCAGCAGCACGTCGAGCAGCAGCACGTCGAGCAGCCCGAGGCCGACGCCGCGGCCGAGCCCACCCCGCCGCCGCCCGCCGTGCGCGCCCGCGGCCTCGTGCTCACGGGCACCCGCGGCCCCGTCTACGGCCCCGTCGACCTCGACCTGCCGACCGGCGTGCTCACCGTCGTCCAGGGCCCGCAGGGCGCGGGGCGCTCCAGCCTGCTGCTGACGCTCGCCGGCCGGATGGTCCCCGACCGCGGCTCCGACCTCACCGTCCTGGGCGAGGACCTGCCCCGGCGCCGCGGGGCCGTGCAGCGCCGGGCCGCCGTGGCGGGCTTCGCCGGGGTCGACGAGCTCGACGACTCCGTGACGGTCGGCGACGTCACCCGCGAGCGGCTGGCCTGGCTGTCCCCCTGGTACCGCTGGACCGGCCGCGTGTCCCAGGAGCGGTTCGCCGCCCTGGCCGCGCCGGTGTTCGGCGACCGCCCGCTCCCCCGGGTGCAGACCGTGATCTGGGACCTCGACGAGGTGGACGCGATGCTGCTGCGCGTCACGCTCGCCCTGGCCCAGGAGCCCGACCTGCTGGTCGTGGACGACATCGACCAGGTGCACGACTCCGGCCGCCGGCAGACGGTCTGGACCCGGCTCGAGGCGGTCGCCGCCGCCGGCACCACCGTGATCGCGTCGGTCGCCTCGCTGGACGAGGTGGCCCGGATGCACTGGTGGACCACCCCCGAGGTCGTGAACCTCGCCACCGGCCCGCACGCCGTGCCCGCCGCCTGAACCCGCCCCCGCTTCTTCCCCCGAGGTCTCCCGATGCTCTCCTCCCTGTCGACCGGCACCGAGCTGCGCCGGTTCCGCCGCGGCCTGCTGCCGAAGCTCGCCGTCGTCGCGATGCTCGCCATCCCGCTGCTGTACGGCGCGCTCTACCTGTGGGCGTACTGGGACCCGACCGGCAACCTCGACCGGCTGCCCGTCGCCCTGGTGAACGCCGACACGGGCGCCACCCGCGACGGCGAGCCGCTGCGCGCCGGCGACGACGTCGTGGACGAGCTGCTGGACTCGGACGCCCTCGACTGGCGCCAGGTCGACGCCGAGGACGCCGCCGCCGGCGTCACGGACGGCACGTACTACTTCGCGGTCACGCTGCCCGCCGACTTCTCGACCGACATCGCGTCGATCGGCGGCGACACCCCGACCGCGGCGGAGATCGACGTCACCTACAACGACGCCAACTCCTACCTCGCCTCGACCCTCGGCCGCAGCGCCATGACGCAGATCCGCGCCGCGGTGTCCGCCACCATCGGCGAGCAGGCCGCGGACCAGGTGCTCGTCGGCCTCGGTTCGGCGCGCGACGGCTTCGCGCAGGCGTCCGACGGCGCGCTCACCCTCACCGCCGCGAGCGGCGACCTGTCGACCGGCGCGCACCAGGTGGCCGACGGCGCGACCTCCGCCGCGGACGGCGCGGCCACGCTGGCCTCCGGGGCTGCCGACCTCGCGAGCGGCGCTGGCCGGCTCGACTCCGGCGCGTCGACGCTGGCGACCGGCGCCGGCACGCTGTCCTCGGGCGCGAGCGCGGCGGCGGCGGGCGCGGCGGACCTGGTCGACGGCGCGCGGCGACTGGCCGCCGGGGCGTCCGACGCCTCGGCGAAGTCCGGGATGCTGGCCGCCGGCGCGCAGGACCTGAGCGACGGGGTCGACCAGGCCGCCGCCACCCTCGGCCGGCTCTCCGGCGCGAGCACCGGCCTCGGGTCCGTGGCCGCGCAGCTCACCGCGCTCGCGCAGGAGCAGGCCGCCGCGGGAGACACCGACGCCGCGCAGCGGATCGGCGCGCAGCTCCAGGCGATGCAGCAGACGCTCACGGACCTCGGCCTGCCGACGACCGCCGACGGGCAGCAGCAGGCGGCGGCCGACCTCCAGCGGCTCGTCACCGGCGCGCACGACCTCCGCGACGGCTCGGCCGCGCTGTCGACGGGCCTGGGCACCCTGTCCTCGTCGTCGGCGGAGCTCGCGTCCGGCGCCGGCACGCTCGCCTCCGGCACCGCGCAGGTCGCGGCCGGGGCGTCCGACCTCGCGGGCGGCGCCGGCACGCTGGCCTCCGGGGCGGGCGACCTGGACTCCGGCGCGCACACGCTCGCCTCGGGGGCCGCGGACCTCGCGTCCGGCACCAGCACCCTCGCGTCCGGCGCGACCCAGGTCGCCGACGGCTCCGACCAGCTCGGCGACGGCAGCCAGGAGCTCGCGGACAAGCTCGCCGACGGCGCGGCGCAGATCCCCGACGACTCCGACGCGACCCGCTCCGACCGCGCGAGCGCGCTCAGCACCCCGGTCGGGCTGTCGAGCACCGACGTCGCCGCGGCCGACGGCTACGGCGAGGGCTTCGCGCCGTTCTTCGTGCCGCTGGCGCTGTTCGTCGGCGGGCTGATCACCTGGCTGCTGCTGCGCCCGCTGCCGCCCCGCGGCCTCGCGACGCCGGCCCGCGGCTGGCGGATCGCGCTCGCCGGCTACCTCCCGGCGCTGGCGATCGGCGTCGGCCAGGTCGTGATCCTGCTGACCGTCGTGCACTTCGGCCTCGGCCTCGGCTGGTCCACGGCCCTCGGCACGGCCGCGTTCACCGTCCTGGTCGCCGGCGCCTTCCTCGCGGTGCAGCAGATGCTCATCGCGGTGCTCGGCGCCGCGGCGGGCAAGGTGGCGATCATCGCGCTGCTCATGCTGCAGCTCACCGCGGCCTCCGGCACCTACCCGGTCGAGACGACGCCGGCGTTCTTCCGGGCGCTGCACCCGGCGCTGCCGATGACGTACGCGGTCACCGGCCTGCGGGAGCTCACGACCGGCGGCACCGACGCGCGGCTGTGGACGTCGGTGGCGGCTCTGGCGGCGTTCCTGCTCGGCTCGCTCGCGATCACCTCGTGGCGTGCGGCCCGGCAGCGCACGTGGACGCTGTCCCGTCTGCACCCCGCCCTGTCGATCTGAGAGGCTGGGTGCCATGCCAGCCGCCGCCGACGCCGTCCCCGCGCCCCCCGGCGCCGTCGACTCCCCCGCCTCCGGCCGCCGCGACACCCGCCGGGCCATCATCACGGCGACCGTCGCGCTGATCGCGGACCGCGGGTTCTCCGCCACCTCGGTCGACGACATCGCCGACCGCGCGGGGGTCGCGAAGGGCAGCGTCTACTACAACTTCGGGTCCAAGGGCGCGCTGTTCGAGACGGTGCTCACCGAGGGGCAGCGGGCGCTGACCACCGCGCTGCGGGCCGCCGCCGAGGGGCGCGAGGGCCGCGACGCGGTCGGCGCGCTGGTGCACGAGCTGCTCGCGCAGATCCAGGGCCACCCGGACTTCGCGAAGGTGCTCGTCGCCGAGGTGTTCCGCACCGGACGGGACTGGCAGGACTCGATCCGCCAGGTCCGCGACGAGGCGTTCGCGGTGTTCGCCGAGGTCGTGGCGGCGTCGTGGCCGCACCGGGACCCGTCGCTGACGGCCGCGGCGATGTTCGGGGCGACGCTGGTCGCCGGGCTCGAGTGGCTGGCGTTCCAGCCCGACCGACCGGTGGCGGACGTCCGGCGCGCGGTCCTGGCGACGGTCCTCGACCCGCTCTGACCGCGCCGGCCGCGCGTCGACGGCGCGGGGCGCGCGCCGACGGCGCCGGGACGCGCGCCGACGGCGCCGGGACGCGGAACGGGCCCCCGAGCGTGTGCTCGGGGGCCCGTTCGCGATGCTGCGGGGTGCTGCGCCTCAGAGGCGGCCGGCCTGCTGCGGCACGCCGCCGAGCAGCTCCATGACCTCGGACTCGAGGAACCGGCGGTGGCCGCCGAGGGTGCGGACGGCGGACAGCTTGCCGGCCTGGGCCCAGCGGGTGACCGTCTTCGGGTCGACCCGGAACATGACCGCGACCTCACCCGGGGTGAGCAGCGAGGCGGAGGCCTGCGTCGGGATCTGGGCCTCGAGGGGGTACGTCATGGTGACTCCTAGTCGGTTCGGTAGCCCGGCTGTCCCCTTGGGACCCGTGGCTTTGCGTCCCCGCCTTGCAGCGGGTTTGCCGTTGTCGCTCAACGAGGAGAACTATACAGAAATCGGACAGATCGGCAAGTACCACCCGAGAGCGGACAGAATCGCAGGTCAGCGGTGTGCGCGCTCACATGCCGGACGGGCGACGACCGCTGCGCGGCTACCAGCGACCGCCCGACGCCGCCACCGGGATCAGCCCTCCGGGCGGTGGCACCACCCGTCCGGCCGTGTCCCGCGGACGGCGCGTCACCCGGAACGGCTAGCCCGCCGTCCCGTCCGCCGGATCCGCCGTCCCGTCCGCCGGGCCCGCCGTCCCGTCCGCCGGGTCCGCCAGGCCGCCCGCCGGGTCCGCCAGCCCGCCCGCTGGGTCCGCCGGCCCGCCCGCCGGTCCCGCGGTGCCGGCGGCGGACCCCTCGCCCGCTCCCGCGCCGCCCGTCGGGTCGAACCGGTACCCCATCCCGGGCTCCGTCAGCAGGTACCGCGGCGCCGCCGGGTCCGGCTCGAGCTTCTTGCGCAGCTGCGACAGGTACAGGCGCAGGTACCCGGTGTCGGTGATGTGCTCGGAGCCCCAGATGTCCGACAGCAGCGTCTGCCGGGTGACCAGCCGCCCGGCGTTGCGCACCAGCACCTCGAGGATCCGCCACTCGGTCGGGGTCAGCCGCACAGGCTCGGGCGGGGTGCCGTCCCGGGTGACCGTCGTCGCGGTGAGGTCCACCGTCACATCCCCGATCCGCACCAGCGGCTCGGCGTCCGGCCCGCCCGACGCGCGCCGGGTCAGCGCCCGGATGCGGGCCAGCAGCTCGTCGACGCCGAACGGCTTGGTCACGTAGTCGTCGGCGCCCGCGTCCAGCGCCTCGACCTTGTCCGCGGAGCCCGTGCGCCCGGAGAGCACCAGGACGGGCGCGCTCGTCCAGCCGCGCAGGCCCTGGATCACCTCCACGCCGTCGAGGTGCGGCATGCCGAGGTCGATGAGGTACAGGTCCGGCTTGTGCTCGATCGCCTGGTTCAGCGCCGACACCCCGTCGGTGGCGACGAGGATCTCGTAGCCGCGTGCCCGCAGGGTGATGCGCAGGGCGCGCAGGATCTGCGGGTCATCGTCCGCGATGAGGATCTTCACGCCGTGCGCTCCCCCGGGTCGGGCGCGGCACCGGCCTGGCGCAGCGCGATCACCATGGTCAGCCCGCCGCCGGGAGTGTCCTCCGGCCCGAGCGTGCCGCCCATCCCCTCCGTGAACCCGCGGGACAGCGCGAGGCCGAGCCCGAGCCCGGTCGCGTTGTCCGTGTCGCCGAGCCGCTGGAACGGGACGAACAGGTCCGCCCGCCGGTCCGCCGGCACGCCGGGCCCGTGGTCGACGACGCGGATCTCCACCCGGTCGGCGAACGCGCTCGTCCGCACCTGCACCGGCACGCCCGCGGGGCTCGCGTGCACGGCGTTGGCGAGGACGTTGACGATCACCCGGCGCAGCAGCGCCGGGTCGGCCTGCACGGGCGGCAGCGCCGGGTCCAGCTCCAGGTGCACGGCGTCGGGGCCGAGGTGCAGCTCGTCGAGCGCGGGCAGGATCACGTCGTCCACGTCGGTCGGCCGGACGGACACGCCCAGCACCCCCGCCTGGAGGCGGCTGACGTCGAGCAGGTCGGTGACGAGGCCGGTCAGCGTGGCCAGGCTCTCGTCCGCGGTGGCGAGCAGCTCCTCGCGGTCGGCCGGCGACCAGTCCACGTCGTGCGACCGCAGGCTGCCGACCGCGGTGGTGGCGGCCGTGAGGGGCCGGCGCAGGTCGTGGCTGACGGCGGACAGCAGCGCGCTGCGCACCTGGTCGGTCTCCCGCAGCGGGCCGATGGCGTCGGCGGTGCGGCTGAGCCGCTGGTGCTCCAGCGCGGCGGCCACCTGGGCGACCACGACACCCAGCAGCCGGTTGTCGGCGCCGTCGACCTCCGGGGCCTCGGCGTCGGCGCCGCGCGGCACCCCGTCGCCCCGGTCCAGGTCGAGGACCGTGTGCTCGTCCACCGGGACGTGCGGCGACCCGGGCCGGACGGTGCCCGACTCCGCGAGCACCTCGTCGCCGGACCGCAGCCGCACCCCCGCCAGGCCGAACGCCTCGCGCGCCCGCTCGATCAGCGCGGCGAGCGCGTCCTGGCCCCGCAGCACGCCGCCCGCGACGGTTGCGAGCAGCTCGGACTCCGCCCGCGCCCGGTGTGCGGCGCGGGTGCGCCGTGCCGCGAGGTCCACCACCGCGGCGACCAGCGCCCCGTTGACCACGTACAGCGCCAGCGCGAGGGCGTGCACCGGCTCGCTCACGGTGATGGTGTGCGTCGGCGCCACGAACAGGTAGTTCAGCGTCATCCCGGACAGCAGCGCGGTGAGCAGCGCCGGCCACAGCCCGCCGACCAGGGCGATCACCACCACGAGCAGCTGGTACGCCAGCACGTCGCTGGCCAGCGAGTCGACGCTCCGCGCGGCGACGAGCCACCAGGTGAGCAGCGGGCCGAGCACCAGGCAGAGCGCGAACCCCAGCAGCCGCCGCCGCACGGTGAGGGCGCCCGTGACCCGGGGCAGCGGCAGCCGCTCCCCGGCGGCCGCCGCGTGGTTGACGAGGTGCACGTCGATCGGGCCGGCCCGGCGGATGACGGTCGCGCCGATGCCCGGGCCGGTGAGCGCCGCCCTCAGCCAGCCCCGGCGGCTCAGCCCGACGACCAGCTGCGTCGCGTCCTGGGCGCGCGCGAACTCGACCAGGGCGGTCGGCACGTCCTCCCCCACCACCTGGTGGTAGGTGCCGCCGAGCTGCTCGGCCAGCGCGGCCTGCGCGGCGAGCGCGCCGGGGTCGGAGTCCCGGAGCCCGGTCTGGGCGCTGACGTGCACGGCGAGCAGCTCGCCGCCGGACGACCGGGCCGCGATCCGGGCGCCACGACGCAGCAGCGTCTCCCCCTCCGGCCCGCCGGTCAGCGCGACGACGACGCGCTCGCGCGCCTCCCACGGGGCCTCGATGGCGTGCTCGGCGCGGTAGGAGCGCAGCGCGGAGTCCACCTCGTCCGCGAGCCACAGCAGCGCGAGCTCGCGCAGCGCCGTGAGGTTGCCCAGCCGGAAGTAGTTCGACAGCGCCGCGTCCACGCGCTCGGCCGGGTAGACGTCGCCCTGGGCCAGCCGGTCGCGGAGCGACTGGGGTGCGAGGTCGACGAGCTCGATCTGGTCCGCCGCGCGGAGCACCGCGTCCGGGACCGTCTCCCGCTGCGGGACGCCGGTGATCGTGCGGACGACGTCGTTCAGCGACGCGATGTGCTGGATGTTGACGGTCGTGAGCACGTCGATGCCCGCCTCCAGCAGCACCGCCACGTCCTGCCATCGCTTGTCGTGCCGGGAGCCCGGGGCGTTGGTGTGCGCGTACTCGTCCACCAGCGCGACCTGGGGCCGCCGGGCGAGCACCGCGTCGACGTCGAGCTCGGTGAGCGCGACGCCCCGGTGCTCGACGCGGGCGCGCGGCACGACCTCCAGCCCCTCGACCAGCGCCGCCGTGGCAGCGCGGCCGTGCGTCTCGACGACCGCGACGACCACGTCCCGCCCGGCGGCCCGCAGGTCGCGGCCCGCCTCGAGCATGGCGTAGGTCTTGCCCACGCCGGGCGCCGCCCCGAGCAGCACGCGCAGCCGGCCCCGGGTCATCCGCCTCACCCCTCCTGGTCGTCGAGGGCGAGGTCCGTGGCGCGGCGGTCGTCGCGCCACGGGGTGCTCCAGGTCCCTGCCGCGATCGTAGCCCGGCGGGTGCGGTGACCTGCGGGTCGGCACCGGCGGTGGGTCGGCGCCGGGGTGGCACGGCAGCGGGTCGGCACCGGGCCCGGGACCAGGCCCGCGGCAGGTCGGCACCGCAGGGCGCCGGCACCGGGGGGCGACGCCCGCGGCGCGCGTCCCGCGCACGCCGCGGGCGCCGGCTCACGGCGCGGGCCACCCGTCGTCGGCATCGGTCGCGTCGAGCGCCCGGCGCAGCCGCGCCCGGAGGACCACCGCGGTCACGCCACCGGCGACCAGCAGCGCCGCGACCCCGCCGAGCACGGCGGCGGCCCCGCCCGTGGCGGCGAGCGGCCGGTCCGGGGCGCCCGGCTCGGCTGCCGCGTCCGGGGCCGGCTCCGCGACGGTGAGCGTCTCGGCCGGGTCGCCGCACTCGCCGGCCGACAGCAGCTCGCCGTCGGCGCCGGTGGTCCGCTCGACGTACCCGTAGGTGCCGGGCGCGGTCGTGGGGTACCGGCCGGTGACGTACTCGCCGGCGCCGTCCGTCAGCGGGATCGGCGCGGACGTCCACACCGGGTCGGCGCAGTCGAGCGGCTCGCCCTCGGGCGCGTGGTAGAGGTCGACCACGGTGGTCGCGCCCGCCGGCACGGTGCCGCTGACCAGCACGACGTCCCAGAGCTCGTCGCCGGTGACCGGGCCGGCGCCCTCGTGCCCGGACGCCGACGAGCGGGCCTCGGTGCGGATAGCCAGGTCGTGCGTCACGAGCGTCGTCTCGGAGGGCAGCCCGCAGACGCCGGTGTGCCGGACGGTGCCGTCCTCCGCGAGCAGCGTCTCCACCCAGTACACGGCGCCGGCGCTGTCGGGCGCCGCCGTGCTTCCCGACTCGTACAGCCCGGCGCCGGCGACGGGCACCGCCTCGGACGTCCACAGCAGCGTCTCCTCGTCGCACACCGGCTCGGCCGCCGGGTCCTGCGGCCCGTAGGCCCGGAACACGAGGTGGTCGCCCGGGTCGGTCGCCCCGGTGACCAGGGCGACGTCGTGGATCGGCGCGCCGATCGTGGCAGTGGCCTGCGCCTTGGTGACGACGGAGGGCGGCACCACGACGTCCGGCGGGCCCGGCACGTAGAACACCTCGCGCACGTCGTCGAACGGGCTGACGAACGCCTCGACCCGGTCGTCGCCGTCGAACGCGTAGACGAAGACGAAGTAGTCGCCGCCGGGGTGGGTGGCGCGCAGCGGCGCGAGGACCGGGTGCGCGTCGTCGTACCCGACCTCGAACGTCCCGTTCACCGCCGCGAGCGTGTCGGTCCAGTGCACTGGCGCGTCGGCGGGCACGTCCGGGCCGGCGGGCGGCGCCGGGAGCGGCCCGTACACCGTGACCGTCGCCTCGCCGAGGTCCGCCGCCCAGCCGCCGAGCCCGCCGAACTGCCCGTGGTCGTCGGGGTAGCCGCTGACCGTGATCCGGTCGAACGCCCGGCCGCCCGGCACGACGTTGTACTCGCGGACCTGCGACTCGTGCACGAGGTCGAACCGGTCGACCGCCGTCTCCACCTCCTCGAACCACGGCGCCGCGAAGTCCTCGCGGACGTACGGCGCGAACGGGCCGGCGTCGGCCTTCCGGATGGTGACGACCGCCGTGTAGAACCCGGGGCCGGTCGCGTGCACGGCGCCCGCCGTGGTGACGGTGCCGGGTCCGTCGGCGACGACGCGCTCCACGCCGGCGACGGGGGCGCCCGGCGGGGGCTGCGCGGCCTGGGGCTGGGGCTGGTCGTACGGCCCGTACCAGGTGACGTCGGCGGGCAGCGCGACCGGGACGCCGTCGAGCTCCACCCACTCGTCGCCGGGCGCCGCGGCGAACGTGACGACGTCGACCAGGGGGTCGCCGTCGCCGACCACGACGTCCCGGACGGTCGTCGTGGCCTGCGGCCGGAAGTCGTGCACCACCTCGAACGGCTCCCCGGGGACGGTGATCTCGTCCGGGTCGTGCCCGGGGCGGTTGCCGTAGGTCAGCTGGTCCTGCCGGTTCCCGTCGACCGTGAGGATCGTGACCGTGGTGCGCCAGGCGTCCGGGAACCGGATCTCGTAGGTGACGGTGCCGCTGCCGGTCGCCGTCCAGCCGAGGCTGATCGGCGCGGCGGTCGTGGTGCCCGAGTAGGTGCGCGTCCCGGTGGCGTCCAGCGTCGCCGGGCCGGTCAGGGTGACCGTGAAGGGCGCGCCGACGACCGGCTGCCCGGCGGCCGAGCGCAGGCCGATGCCGCGGATCTCGCCGGTGCGCCGCCCGGCGCCCGCCACCGCGCCGGGCTCACCGGTCCACGGGCCCGCCTCGGCGGCGGCCTGCGCCATGATCTGCGCCGCCCGGTCCTTGACCGCCTGCGGCGTCGCCGCCGTGAGCAGCGCCCGCACGACGTCCACGTCACCGCCCGCCATGGTCCCGGGCCGCTGGTGCCGCTGGTGGACCTCGTAGCCGAGCGCCGCCTGGGTCAGGTCGTCAGTGGACCAGCGGTGCCGCGCGAGCGCGGCCGCGAGCTGCGGGTCCGCCGCGTGCGTGGTGCCCCGGACGGTGTCGGCCGACCCCGAGGCGGTGACCCGCGCCTGGACGCAGTAGCCGTGCTCGTCGGACCCGGCCGGCCCGTCGAGCGGGCCGAGCTGGACGGGGCCGTAGCCGGCGGGGGTGATGCTGAGGCCCGCGGCCGGGGCGGTCGCGGCCGCGGTGGGCGGCTCGGGGGCGAGCAGCAGGGCTGCGCCCGCACCCACCGCGAGGGCGGCCGCCAGCAGCGCCGAGGTGGCGCGGCGGGCGTGCCAAGATGGCCGTGCTTGCATGTCAGGTCTCCTGAGGAACTGTCGAGCGGGCACGAGGGTCCGGTGTGCCAGCACCGGGCCCTCTCCGCTGGGTGGTCGTGTCGTGCGGCTGGCTGCGCGTCGTCCGGGTCGGGTCAGAGGCGGCTCCCGGCGCGGTCGGCGGTCATCCGAGGTCCCAGACGTTGCCGTGGTTGTCCCCGCCCCAGCCGCCGCCCTCGGTCTCCACGACGACGGTCCAGCCGTCCGGCACCGGGTCGCCCGGGAACCACCCGGAGCCCCAGCCGTCGTAGCGGCCGGAGCCGGTGCCGGCGGTGCCGGAGCTGCTGCCGGACGACGCACGCCCCGAGGAGGCGGGACCGCTCGTCGCCCGCGGCGCCCGCGACGCGCCGCCGCCCGCCGACTGCGTGGCCCGCGCGGCGGCCCGCTCCGCGGCGGCACGGTCCTGCTCGGCCTGCCACGCCTCCTGCGCGGCGCCGACCTCCGCGCGCGCCACGGCGAGCCGGTCGACCAGGCCCTCCGCGACCGCGGCCGCCTCGGCGAGCGCGTCGGTGCCGGTCGGCGCCGGGGCGTCGCGGACGGCGGACGCCTCGGCGACCACCTCGGCGAGCGCGACCCGCGGGCCGTCGTCCAGGACGTGCCCCTCCGAGGACGCGAGCAGCGCGGCCGACTCCTCCACGGCCGCCGACAGCCGGGCCGCGGACCCGGCGTGCGCCGCGAGCGCGCGCTCGTGCTCCCAGGCCGCGCGGGCGTCGCGGACGGCCTGGGTGGCGTCGACGATCCGGGCGGTGCGGGCGGCCGCCGCGTCCGCCCGCTCGTGCGCGAGAGTCGTCGCCCGGGGCCTCGGGGTGCCGGGCGTCACGTCGGTCCGGGGCAGGTCCACCAGCAGCGCGGCGAGGTCGCGCCGTACGGCGTTGTCGGCCACCCGGCCCGCCGAGGCGGCGAGCACCTCCCGCGCGTCGGCGCGCGCCGCCCCCAGGTCGCGGGACGCGGTGTCGAGCGCCGCCCCGGCCTGGGCGAGCGCCGCCGCCACGCCCGCCTCGGCACGGCGCTGCGCGCTCCACCCGGTGCCGATCAGGGCGGTGACCAGCGCGACCGCGGCGACCCGCAGCACCCACCGGCGGGAGCGGACGCGGACCTCGT
>NZ_JAANNB010000379.1 GCF_011603975.1 Cellulomonas sp. IC4_254
GAGAGAAGAGACCCCCGTGCGCCTCCGCAGCCCCCTCGTGACCGGCTCCGCCGTTCTGCTCGTCGCCGGCCTCGCCGCCTGCTCCCCCGACTCCGCGGGCGCCGCACCCGCCGGTGGCGACGGCGACGGCCCCACCGTGGTCACCGTCGGCACCCTCAAGGGCCAGCCGCACCTGTACGCCCCGTTCCTCTACGAGGACCTGGCGCCCGAGGGCGTCGAGTTCGAGGTCGTGCAGTTCGACACCTCCCCCGACATCAAGAACGCCGTGGTCAGCGGCAACATCGACTTCGGCGTCGCCGGCGTCCCGTCCGCCGTGTCCGGCGCGGCCGCGGGCCAGGACGTCGTGGTGGTCGCCGCGGCGGCCGACGGCGGCTCCGGCATCATCGGCCGCGAGGGCCTGGACGGCGTCGAGTCGCTGGCCGGCCTGACCGTCGGGTACCCGCAGGGCTCGTCGCAGGAGATCCTGCTCCGGCTGACCCTCGAGGCGGCGGGGATGGACGCCGACGAGGACCTCGAGCTGGTCAACCTGCCGTTCTCCGACATGGCGGGCGCCCTGGCGGCCGGCCGGATCGACGCGTTCGCCTCCGCCGAGCTCGGCCCGTCGACCGCGCTGCAGGCCGGCGCCGTCGAGGTCGCCTCGCCGTACGACACCCCGGTCGGCCGCGTGAACATCGGCCTCTACACGACCGGCGAGCTCATCGAGAGCGACCCCGAGCTGGTGCAGCAGGTCGTCGACACCCACGTGCGGGCCACCGAGCAGATGGCCGCCGACCCCCAGGCGTGGGCGGACGGCGTGGTCGCCGAGTTCGGCATCGACCAGGCCGTCGTCGACACCGCGGTGCAGAACATCTGGCCGCGCTGGGAGATCGACGACGAGTACGTCGCGCAGGTCGGCGCGCTCATCGAGCAGATGGCCCTCCTGAAGCAGATCGACGGCGACGTGGACACCGACACGCTGCTCGACACCACGTTCGTCGAGGCCACCGAGGCCGGCGGCGACTCCTGACCACCCGGTGCGCCGGCCCGGCCCCGGGCCGGCGCACCCCGCCCGCGAGGGAGACCCCATGACCAGCACCGAGGCCACCCCGGCGGCACCGGCGACCGCCGGCCCCTCG
>NZ_JAANNB010000380.1 GCF_011603975.1 Cellulomonas sp. IC4_254
GGCCCGGTGACCGGGGGAGTGGCGGCCGTGCAGGCCCGCATCGCGGAGATCCGCGCGTACGTGGCGCCGGCGACGGTGCCGGTGGCGGCCGCGTCGACCGCGGCCGCGTCCACGGCGGCCACGGCGTCCGCCGTGTCCATGACGTCCGCGGCCTCCGGGACCGACTTCGCCGCCGCGCTCGCGCAGCTCACCGGCACCACCGGGGCCGACCTCGGCACCGTGCCCGAGAACGCGCTGTCGACGACAGTCACCGGCCAGGACCTCGTCGAGGCCGCCAAGAAGTACCTCGGCACCCCCTACGTCTGGGGCGGCGAGTCGCTCGCCGAGGGCGGGCTGGACTGCTCGGGCCTCGTGCTCCGGTCGCTCGCCGACCTCGGCATCACCTCCGGGGTGCCGCGGGTGGCCCGCGACCAGGCCACGCTCGGCCAGGAGGTCCCCTCGCTCGACCAGGCGCTGCCCGGCGACCTGATCGTGCTGAACGGCGGCAAGCACATCGGCATCTACGTCGGCGACGGCCAGATGATCGACGCCCCCAAGCCCGGGAAGTCGGTGACCATCCGCGACGTGTACGCGGAGCCGACGACGATCCGGCGGGTCCTGCCGCAGCAGGCGGCGGCCGCCCCGGCCGGCGCGTCGACCGTCTCGTCCTCGCTGTCCTCGGCGCTCGCGAGCACGGCCGCCGGGCAGAACGCGCTCGCGCTGCTGACCGGCTCCGCCGGCGCGGCGGGCGCGACCGGCTCGACCTCGCTCACCTCGGCGCTCGGCGCCCTCGGCTCCAGCTCGGCCGGGGCCGGCACGTCCACCTCGTCCCTGCTCACGTCCCTCTGGGGGGCCGCCTCGTGACCATCAGCACGCTTCCCGCCGCACCGGCGCGCGCCGCGACCGGCGCGACGGCCGGCAGCGCCGCGCGCACCGCGTCGACCGGGTTCGACGCGGTCCTGCAGGGCGCGCTCGCCGCGGGCCCGCAGGACCGGGCCGCGCAGCCGGACCGCGCGGACCGCGCGGCGACGGACCGCCCGGGTGCCGACCGCGCCGGGGCGGACCGCCCGCGCGGCACCGACCGCACCGACCGTGCCGCCCGCCCGGACCGCCCGCGCGGCACCGACCGCCCCGA
>NZ_JAANNB010000381.1 GCF_011603975.1 Cellulomonas sp. IC4_254
GCCCGGACGACGAGCTCGGGCGGCACCAGCCCGGCGGGGGCCGGCGGGTGCCCGAGGTCGACGCCGAGCCGGTCCAGCACCTGCTCGACGAGGGTGTGCGCCACCAGTCTGATCGGTTGCCGCACGCTCGTCAGCCCCGGGCGCGCGAACGCCGCCAGGTCGGAGTCGTCGTAGCCGGTGATCGCGACGTCGCGCCCGGGGGTCCCGCCCGCGTCCGCGACCGCGGCGAGCGCGCCGAGCGCCAGCGCGTCGGACGCGCAGACCAGCGCCGTCGGGGCGTCGCCGGGCCCGCCGAGCAGCGGGGCGACCGCGCAGGCGGCCGCGTCCGGGTCGTCGGCGGCGGCGGTCACCTCGGGGCCCCGGGCGCCGGGGTCGCCGTCCGCCCCGGCGGTCGCCGCGAGCCAGGCCGCGCGCCGGGCGTCGCCGCCCGCGCCGTCGGCGGGCCAGCCGACGAACCCGATCCGGCGGTGGCCCCGTGCCCGCAGGTGCTCGACGGCGAGCCGCACGCCGAGGGCGCCGTCGACGTCGACCCACGGGTGGTCCGCGGCGGGGTCGCCCCAGGGCCGGCCGTGCGCGACGAACGCCGCACCGCGCGCCGCGAGCCAGGCCGGGCGCGCGTCGCCGGGGTGGGTGTCCGCGACGAGCACGGCGTCGACGTCGCCGGCGGCCAGCAGCTCGCCGTAGGCGGCGATCTCCGCGGCGTCGTCCCCGTACGGCGCGTCGAACGCGAGGAACCGGTAGCCGTGCGGCCGGGCCGCGGCGACCAGCTCGTGCAGCAGCCGGTCCGGGTGCGCGGCCGCGCGGTGCGCGGTCGACCCGACCCGGATCCCGATCAGGCCGGAGCGGCGGGAGGTCAGCGCGCGGGCGGCGTGGTCGGGGCGGTAGCCGAGCGAGGCGACCGCCCGGCGCACCCGCTCCAGCGTGCCGGGGGACAGCCGCTGCGGGGCGTTGAGCGCGTTCGACACCGTCTGCCGGGAGACGCCCGCGTGCTCCGCGACCGCGCGGATGGTGACCCGCGGGGTCCGGGCGGCTGCCGCGCGCGGGGCGGCGGCACGCGCGGCGGCGGTGCGCGGCGCGGCGGCGCGCGGGGCGTCGGCGGTGGGCATGCGGCGG
>NZ_JAANNB010000382.1 GCF_011603975.1 Cellulomonas sp. IC4_254
ACCCCCGACGAGCCGGCGCGTGCGCTCCCGCCGGCTCGTCGGGGGTCGCGGCGTCGTCCAGCACCGCCATCAGCCGGGCCGCCGCGGCGCGGGAGCGGTGCAGCTGGATCGCGGCGGCCGGCAGCACGCTGGTCGCCTCGAACGCGGCCAGCGGCGTCAGCACGATCACGGCGAGGTCGACCTCGGCGATCCGGCCCGCGGCCAGCGCCGGGACCCCGACGAGCAGCGCGGCGAGCACCGCGAGGCCGACGGCCAGGTTGCCGAGGCCGGCTGCGAGGGCGGCCGGCCCGGCGCCGCGGTCGGTGGCCCGGGCCAGGTCGGCGTCCGCCGCGCGCAGCCGGGCGAGCTCCGCGCCGGTGCGGCCCTGGACGGCGAGCGGGCCCGCGTCCTCCAGCAGACCGAGGGAGGTCGCGGCCATCTCCGCGCGGGCGGCGGCGGCGCGCTGCTCGGTCGCCCGGGCGGCGCGCTGGGCGAGCCACGGCGCGACGACCCCGGCCAGCACGAGGCACGCGGCGAGCGTCAGCCCGGCGGCGGGCAGGAACAGCCCCATCGCGACGACGGTGCCGAGGCCGAGCACGGTCGCGACGGCCGCGGGCAGCAGGCCGCGCACGACGACGTCGCCGACCGCGTCCACGTCGGCGCCCACCCGGGCGAGCAGGTCGCCGCGCCGCAGGCCGAGCGTGGCGCCCGGCCGGCCGACGGCCAGCCGCTCGTAGAGCGTGGTGCGCAGGCGGGCCATGCCGCGCAGCGCGATGTCGTGCGAGACCAGCCGCTCCAGGTACCGGAACAGCCCGCGGCCGATGCCGAACGCGCGGACGGCGACGGTCGCCACGGACAGCTCCAGCACCGGCGGCATCTGGGCGGCGCGGGTGATCAGCCAGGCGGACACCGCGGCGAGCGCGACGGCCGAGCCGAGGGCGAGGACCCCGAGCGCCACGGCCAGCGCCACGCGGCGGGGCGCGACGTCGAGCAGGCGCACGGCGCGCCACAGCGGGTCGGCGGCCAGGCGGCGGGCGAGGCGGCCGCCCGCGCCGGGCGCGGCGGCCGGCGCGGCGTCCGGGCCGGCGGGGCGCGGGTCGGCGGGGCG
>NZ_JAANNB010000383.1 GCF_011603975.1 Cellulomonas sp. IC4_254
GCAGGCATCCCGACGAGCGTAGACGGGACGCCGACCGCCCGTCCTGCGGCGCCGGCGGGACCGGCGCGCCCGTGCGGGGCGCCCCGCGCTGTGCTAGTCCGGGACCATGACCAGCCCCGTCACGACGCCGGACGGACCGCGCGCCGCCGCGGACGGCCACGCCGAGAGCACCCTCACCGTCGTGGTCGCCTTCGCCGCCAACGCGCTCATCGCCGTCGCGAAGACCGTCGCCGCGGTGCTCACCGGCGCCGCCTCGATGCTCGCGGAGGCCGCGCACTCCTGGGCGGACACCGGCAACGAGGTGTTCCTGCTCGTCGCGCAGCGCCGCTCGGCGCGGGCCCCGGACCGCGCGCACCCGCTGGGCTACGGCCGCGAGGTCTACGTCTGGTCCCTGTTCGCCGCGATCGGGCTGTTCGCGGTCGGGGCCGGCGTCTCGATCACCCACGGTGTCCAGGAGCTGCTGCACCCGGAGCCCGCGTCGTCCTACGTGGTCGCGTACGTGGTGCTCGGCGTGTCCTTCCTGCTGGAGGGCACGTCCTTCCTGCAGGCGTGGCGGCAGGCGCGGCAGGCGGCGGCCCGGCGCGACATGGACCTGTGGGACCACGTGCTGGCCACCTCCGACCCCACGGTCCGCGCCGTGTTCTTCGAGGACGCCGCGGCGCTGGTCGGCCTCGTCATCGCGGGCACCGGCATCGCGCTGCACCAGATCACCGGGTCGCCGGTCCCGGACGCGATCGGCTCGATCCTCGTCGGCGTGCTGCTGGCCGTCGTCGCGGTGCTGCTCATCGACCGCAACCGCCGCTTCCTCGTCGGCGAGACCGCCGACCCGGCCCTGCAGGGCGCGGCCGTGCGGGCGCTGCTCGCGATGCCCGAGGTCGCGCGGGTGACCCAGCTGCGCCTGGAGGTCGTCGGCGCGCGGCAGCTGTTCCTGGTCGGCGCGGTCGACCTGGCCGGCAACCTCGCGGAAGACGAGGCGTCGCACGTGCTCGCGTCCGTCGAGCGCCAGGTGACAGCGGTGCCGGGCGTGGTCGGTGCGGTGCTGTCGCTGTCCGAGCCGGAGGAGGCGGCCCTGACGCCCTGACCG
>NZ_JAANNB010000384.1 GCF_011603975.1 Cellulomonas sp. IC4_254
GGTGCGTCGGTGGCGCGGGGGCGCCGCGCCGCGGGGCGTCCCGGGTCAGGTGCGGGCGGTCCGCGGCGTGCGCGAGGTGAAGCGCTGCTGCAGCAGGACGGCGACGACGATGATCGCCCCCTTCGCGATCTGCTGGACCGAGGAGTCCAGGTTGTTCTGGATGAACAGGTTGGTGAGCGTCGCGAAGATCAGGACGCCGAGGACGGTGCCGACGATGGTGCCGCGGCCGCCGGAGAGCAGCGTGCCGCCGACGACGACCGCGGCGATCGCGTCGAGCTCGTAGTACAGGCCGTTGGTCGACGAGCCCGCGCCGGTGCGGGCGAGCATCATCACCGCGGCGATGCCGGCGGCGAGGCCGGCCAGCGCGTACAGGTACATCGTGTGCCGCTTGACCGCGATGCCGGCGAGCCGGGCGGCCTCGGGGTTGCCGCCGACCGCGACGGTGCGCCGGCCGAACGTGGTGCGGTTGAGCAGGAACCAGCCGGCGACCGCGACCACCGCGAAGATCCACACGATCTTCGGCACGCCGAGCAGGTCGCCCTTGAAGGTGTCCTGGAACGACGTGACGTTCACGAGCTGGGTGCGCCGCTGCGCGATGAGCTCGGCGAGGCCGCGCGCCGCGACCAGCATGGCGAGCGTCGCGATGAAGGCGACGACGCGCCCGTAGGCGATGAGCACGCCGTTGACGACGCCCGCCGCCGTGCCGACGGCGAGCGCGCAGGCGACCATGACGATCCAGCCGTACTGGTCCGCCATCTGCTGGGTGGCGACGGTGGTGGCCCAGACCGACGCGAGGCCGAGCACCGACCCGACCGACAGGTCGATGCCGCCGGCCGTGATCACGAAGGTCATCCCGATGCTCAGCACGCCGATGATCGACGCCAGGCTGAGGATGACCAGGAGGTTGTCCACGCTGACGAACCGGCTGCCGGCCGTGATGTAGCCGACGACCCAGATCGCCACGAGCGCGATCACGAGGCCCAGGGTGCGGGCGAAGCCGCCGCCGACCGAGCGGGTGCGGGTCTGGGTGCGGGCGAC
>NZ_JAANNB010000385.1 GCF_011603975.1 Cellulomonas sp. IC4_254
CGCGATCCGGGCCGTCGCCGGTACGTCCGTCATCAGCGTCGGCCGCGCCGTCGTGAGCCAGCCGTCGGCGGCGAGCTTCTCCGCGGCCTCGGCGTCGACGGTGTCGACCAGCCACGCGTCGAGCACGCCGGCCTCGGCGCCGGTCCGGGCGGCGTCGTCGCGGCGCCCGTAGAACCGCGCGACCGCCTCGGCCGTGGCCTCGACGCCGATCGTGGCGAGGCACTGCTCCGCCATCCCGCGCACGGGCGCGCCGCCGACGATCGGGGACACGCCGACCACCGGCGCGGCGGTCGACGCCAGCGCGGCGCGCACGCCCGGCACGGCCAGGATCGTCGACACGGACACGACGGGGTTCGACGGCGGGACGACCACGACGTCGGCGGAAGCGATGGCGTCCAGCACGCCGGGCGCGGCGTCCGCGCGCTCGAGCCCGACCTGGACGAACCGCAGGGCGGGCAGCGCGGCGCGGTGCCGGACCCACCACTCCTCGAAGTGGATGGTCCGCTCCGCCCCCGGGCCCCCGTCCGGGTCGGCCACCACGACGTGCGTCTCGACGGGCTCGTCGGCCATCGGCAGCAGGCGCACGCCCTGCTCCGCCAGCCCCCACCGGCGCGACAGCAGCGCCGTCGCCTCGGACAGCGTGCGGCCCTCCCGGAGCCACTGGGTGCGCGCCAGGTGCGTCGCCAGGTCGAGGTCACCGAGCGTGAACCAGTCCCAGCCGACGTCGTACGCCGCGAGGTCGGTGCTGACCCTGCTGGTCTCCTCGCGCCGGCCCCAGCCCTGCTCCTCGTGCACGGCGCCGCCGAGCGTGTACATCAGGGTGTCGAGGTCGGGGCAGACCCGGACGCCGTGCAGCCACATGTCGTCGCCGGTGTTGGCGACGACGGTGACCTCGGCGGTCGTGCCGCCCCGGCCGTCGGGCAGCCGGTCGCGCAGCAGGGCCAGCAGGCCGCGGGTGAACCGGGCGCCGCCGACGCCGCCGGACAGGACGGTGATCCTCATCGTGCTCCTTCGGGGACCGGCTCGGGCCGGGGGC
>NZ_JAANNB010000386.1 GCF_011603975.1 Cellulomonas sp. IC4_254
CCCGGCCCCGGCGGGACCCGTTCGTCGACGGCGTGCGCGCCGTCGGCATCCTGCTCGTCGTCGCCCTGCACTGGCTCATGGTCGAGGCGACGTGGGACGGCGAGACCCTCGCCGTGGGGAACGCGCTGGCGCACGGCGACGCGTGGCTGCTGACCTGGCTCCAGCCGCTGCCGCTGCTGTTCTTCGCCGCCGGTGCCGCCGCGCGGTACGACGTGGACCGGCACCCCGGGGAGCCCGGCTGGCGGTTCGCAGGCGTCCGGCTGCTGCGCATGGCGCGGCCGGTCGCGGTGTTCGTCGGGGTCTGGGCGCTGCTCGTCGCGGCGCTGCCGTGGCTCGGCGTGCCGGAGGCGGCGGTCGACCGGGTGGCGCGCATCGTGCCGCAACCCCTGTGGTTCCTGGGCGTGCAGATCGGCCTGCTCGCGCTCACGCCCCTGCTGCTGCGCGCCCTGCGCCGGTGGGGCACCGCGCGGGTGCTGGTCGTCGCGGCGGCGCTGCCGCTGGTCGTGGACCTGCTCCGGTTCTCGGACGAGGTGGCGCTGCCCGGCGCGCCGAACGTGCTGCTCGTCTGGGTGGTGCCGTACCTCGGCGGCCTGGTGTACGCCGCGCGCCGGCTCTCGACCCCGCAGGAGGTGGCCGCCCGCGACCTGGTCCCCGAGCGCACCGCGCTGGCGCTGCTCGCGCTCGGCGGGCTCGCGGTCACGGTGCTGCTGCTCGCGGTCGGCCCCTACCCGCGGTCGCTCATCGGCATGCCCGGCGACGCGATCTCGAACCTCGCCCCGCCGACCGCCCCGGTGGTGGGCTTCGCGGTGGCGCAGGTGGCGGCGGCGCTGCTCGTGCGGGACGCCGTCGCCCGGTGGGCCGCCGGGTCGCGGCTGGTGCACTGGGCCGGTGCCCGCTCGATGGGGCTGTACCTGTGGCACCTGACGGCGATGTTCGCGGTCTCGGGGGCCGTGCTGCTCGGGGCGGGGGAGGCGCTGCCGCAGCCGTG
>NZ_JAANNB010000387.1 GCF_011603975.1 Cellulomonas sp. IC4_254
GTCGAGCGAGGGCCCGGTCGTGAACCCGGCTCCGTCCGCGTCGCCCGCGCCCTCGCTCGACCAGCCCGGCCAGCAGCCTCCGGCGAGCGGCAGCACCACCCCCAGCGCCTGATCCGTGGCGCGCAAGAGACGGCCCGACCCCGAGGGCCGGATGCCGCTGCGCGAGCACCTGCTCGAGCTCCGCAAGCGGCTGTTCCTGGCCGCGATCGGCCTGGCCGTCGGCGCGGTCGCGGGCTGGTTCCTGTACGAGCCGGTGTTCGAGCTGCTCCAGCAGCCCCTGCTCGACACCGCCGCGGGCCGGGACGGCCGGGTCTCGGTGAACTTCGCGGGTCTGGCCAGCGCGTTCGACATGCAGATCAAGGTGGCGCTGTTCCTCGGCGTCATCGTGTCGAGCCCGTGGTGGCTCTACCAGCTGTGGGCGTTCATCACGCCCGGGCTGACCCGCCGGGAGAAGCGGTCGGCGGTCGGGTTCCTCGCGGCCGCGGTGCCGCTGTTCCTGGCCGGCGCCGCCCTCTCGGCCTGGACGCTGCCCACGGCGGTCAAGGTGCTGACGGACTTCACGCCGGAGGGCGCGTCGAACTTCATCGACGCGCAGGCGTACCTCAGCTTCGTCATGCGGTTCGTGCTGGCGTTCGGCCTGGCGTTCGTGCTGCCGGTGGTGATGGTGTGCATCAACCTGGTCGGCCTGGTCCGGGCGAGCACGTGGGCCCGGGGCTGGCGGTGGGCGGTGCTGCTCGCGTTCGTGTTCGCCGCGGTGATGACGCCGACGCCGGACGCGATCACGATGATCGTCATGGCGCTGCCGATCTGCGGGCTGTACTTCGCGGCGCTCGGCGTGTGCGTGCTGCACGACCGGCGCGCGGACCGGCGGCTCGCGGAGGCCGAGTCCGCGCGGGGCCACGAGGGCCTGGGCGGGGCCGGTGCCGGTGCCGCCGACGGGACGCTCGCCACGTGAGCCACCTCGGGGTGGTGGTGAACCCCGTGG
>NZ_JAANNB010000388.1 GCF_011603975.1 Cellulomonas sp. IC4_254
CCTCTCACTTCGTTGTCAGAACGGGACGGACGGGTGGTGGCGGGGCGCGGCCGGGGGCCGGTCACTCCTTGACGGAGCCGGCCGACAGGCCGGACTGCCAGAACCGCTGCAGCAGCAGGAACGCGGCGATGAGCGGGATGATCGTGAGCAGCGCGCCGGTGAGCACCAGGTTGAAGATGGCCTGGCCCCCGGCGGTGGCGGCCTGCGCGTTCCAGGCGTTCAGCCCGAGGGTCAGCGGGTACCAGTCGGGGTTCTTCAGCATGATCAGCGGCAGGAAGTAGTTGTTCCAGGTCGCGACCATCGTGAACAGCAGCACCGTGACGATGCCGGGGCCGAGCAGCGGCAGGCAGATCCGCCCGAAGGTGCGGAGCTCGCCGGCGCCGTCCATGCGCGCCGCCTCGAGCAGCTCCGTCGGGATGGCCTCGGCGGCGAACGTCCACATGAGGTAGAGGCCGAACGGCGAGATCAGCGACGGGATGATGACCGACCACGGGGTGTTGGTCAGGCCCATCTGGCTGAACATGAGGAAGGTCGGCACGGCCAGCGCGGTCCCGGGGACGGCGACCGCCCCGATCACGACCGCGAACACCCCGCGCTTGCCGGGGAACTGGAACTTGGCCAGGCCGTAGCCGCCGAGCACCGCGAGGGCCGTCGCGCCGCCGGCGCCCACGACCACGTACAGCAGCGTGTTGCCGAGCCAGCGCAGGAAGATGCCGTCGTCGTACGTGAGCGTGTCCGCGATGTTGGAGAACAGGGCGAAGTCGCCGCTGAACCACAGCCCGAACGAGTCGAACAGGTCCGACTGCGTCTTGCTCGCGTTGATCAGCAGCCAGGCGAGCGGGATCAGCGCGTAGATCCCGACGACCGCGGTGAGCACGGTCAGCAGCACGCTGCGGCGGGGCTTGTCCGCGCTGTACCGGCGGCGCGGCGTGCGCAGCCGGTAC
>NZ_JAANNB010000038.1 GCF_011603975.1 Cellulomonas sp. IC4_254
CGCGCGCACGCCCGGGCCGTGCCTCCTGCCCCGCTCCCCCGCCGCGCCCTCGTCGCCGCCCTGCTGCCCGCGCTCGTCGCCGCCGGGCTGCCCCTGGCGCGCGCGGTGCTCGCCGGACCGGGGCGCGCGGTCGTCGTGGGCGCGGCCGCCCCCGTGGAGCCGTGGCAGGCGCCGGTCGACCCGGTCGTGGTGGTCGTGCCGTTCGACGGCCCGGACGTCCCGTGGGCCGCCGGGCACCGCGGCGTCGACCTGGACGCGCCCGTGGGGACGCCGGTGCGCTCCCCGCGCGCCGGCGTCGTGACGTTCGCGGGCGTGGTCGTCGACCGGCCGGTGCTCACCGTGCGGCACGACGACGGGCTGCGGAGCTCCGTCGAGCCCGTCGCCGCGACCGTCGCGGTCGGCGACCGGGTGGCGGCGGGGGCCGTGGTCGGCACCGTCACCGCCGACCGCAGCCACTGCGAGCCCGCCTGCCTGCACTGGGGCGTGCGCGACGGCGACGTCTACCTCGACCCGATGCTGCTGCTCCGGGGCGGGCCGGTGGTGCTGCTCGCCCGGGGCGGCGGGTCAGCCGCGGTCGGCCTCCGTGAGCCGCGCGCGCAGGCGCAGCATCGCGGCGGTGTGCATCTGCGAGATGCGGGACTCCGTGACCCCGAGGACGCGGCCGATCTCCGCGAGGGTCATGCCCTCGTAGTAGTAGAGGACCAGCACGAGCTTCTCGCGCTCGCCGAGCTGGTCGATCGCACGGGCCAGCAGGAACTTGGTCTCCTGGGCCTCGAACGAGTTCTCCGGGTCCGGCGTGCGGTCGTCGCCGAGGGTGTCGAGCAGCGACAGCCGGTCGCCCCGGTCCTCGCCCGCCCCGAGCAGCTCGTCCAGCGCCGCGACGTTGACCGTCGACAGCTGGGTGAACAGCGCGCGCAGCTCGCGGATGTCCATCTGCAGGCGGGCGGCCACCTCGGACTCGGTCGGCACGCGGTGCAGCGCGCTCTCCAGCTCCGCGTACGCGCGGTCCACGGCGCGGGCCTTCGTCCGCACCGAGCGCGGGATCCAGTCCATCGCGCGCAGCTCGTCGATGATCGCGCCGCGGATGCGGGCGCTCGCGTAGGTCTCGAACTTGACCGAGCGGCCCGGCTCGTACTTCTCGATCGCGTCGATCAGGCCGAACATCCCGTACGACACGAGGTCGGCCTGCTCGACCATCGCCGGCAGGCGCATGCCGACGCGACCGGCCACCGCGGTGACCAGCGGGGCGTAGTGCAGGATCAGCCGCTCGCGCACCAGGCGGTCGCCGCCCGACTTGAACAGCTGCCAGTCCTGGGCGACCGGGTCCACCACCGTGCCGGCGAGCGCCTCGAGCTCGTCGAGCTCCAGGTCCTCGACCGCGGTGAGCGTGACGACCGCCTCCAGCTCGGCGTCGTCGAGCTCGACCTCGGCGACCTCCGTCGCGACGGCGATCGCGCCGGCCGCGTCGAGGTCGAGGGTCTCGGCGTCCAGCGACTGCTGCCGCGGGATGACCCCGAGGGGGGCGGTCGGCGCACCGGGCGCACGGCGCGACGAGGCAGCCAGCGGGACCGTGTCCTCAGCCGGAACTGACATGGGCCTCTCCATCTCGGACGTCATGCGCGGGGGTGGGCCTGCTCGAAGGACGCGCGGAGGCGCTCCGCGGTCACGTGGGTGTAGCGCTGGGTGGTGGCGAGGCTGGCGTGACCCAGCACCTCCTGCACGCTGCGGAGGTCGGAGCCGCCCTCCAGCAGGTGCGTCGCGACCGAGTGCCGGAGCGCGTGGGGGGCCACGTCGCTCACGCCGGCGGCCGCCGACACGTCGTGCACCGCCTGGCGCAGCTGACGCTGGTCCGCGCGGGCGCCGCGGCGGCCGAGCAGGAGCGCCGGCCCGGAGGTCTCCGTCGCGAGCGCCGGCCGGCCACGGGCCAGCCAGGCCTCGACCGCGTCCACCGCGAGCTCGCCGACCGGGACGACGCGCTGCTTGTCGCCCTTGCCGGTGAGGCGGATGGTGCGCGTCGCGAGGTCCAGGTCGTCCACGTCCGCACCGCAGAGCTCGCCGACCCGGGCGCCCGTCGCGTACAGCAGCTCGAGCGCGGCCCAGTCCCGCAGGTGCACCGGGTCGTCGTCGTCCGCGCGCACCCGCGCGGTGTCGAGCAGCGCGGCAGCGGAGCCCTGGTCGAGCACGGTCGGCAGGTGCGAGGCCGGCCGGGCGCTCGCCAGGCGCAGCGCCGGGTCCTGCGCCACGCGGCCCGTGCGGGCGGCCCAGGCGAAGAAGGTGCGGGCCGCCGCGCCGCGCCGCGCGAGCGTCGCACGGCTCCGCTCGGCCGTCGCCATCGAGGCGAGCCAGCCGCGCAGCACGGTGATGTCGACGGCCGTCAGGTCGGCCACGCCGTGCCGGCGCGCGTACCCCGTCAGGTCCTCGAGATCGCCGAGGTAGGCGCGCACGGTGTTCTCCGACAGACCGCGCTGGGCACGCAGGTGGAGCGCGAACGCGTCGGTCATCGGGGACGTCCCCCGACCCGATCCCACCGCAGCCCCCGTGTGCACGGCACTACGGTCACCTGTCACACCTCCGGGCGACAAGCGGTCTGTGGCGCGTTTCACCCACCCCTGTACGAATCACGGTCAAATGTCCGATTCCACGACGCAATTTCCTACCGTTCGGCAGCGGTTCCCGGGTGACTGTGTCCACCCCTCGGACATCCCGGGAACCGTCGGGGCATCGGCCGGGCGGGTGAATGCGTTTTCCCGAGCGCGAAACCGTGGGAGCGCACGACGGGGCTGCTGACGAGGGGCCGCACGGGTGAAACCCGACGGGGCGCGTCGCGCCCGCGCGGGCCTGCGCGACGTATTACCGACCGGACATGCGGTTTTGCGTTGTCATGGGTTTTTCCTCACCGCCACCTTCCTCGGGAGCCGCAGCCCGAGGCGTGGCGAGCCGTGCGGGTCGGGCGATGCGGGTCGGGTTGCCCGTCGTCGGGTGGGCCGTCCCGCGCGTGCTCACAGGAGCCGGCCCTGGGTGCCGGTCCCCTCGGACCGCCGCCACCGTCCGTCGACCCGGCGGGCCGCGCCCGCGAGCTCGAGCAGGCCCAGCGCGGCGACCGTCTCGTGCTCGGCGAGCCCGGCGCGCCGCGCGACCTCGACGGTGGTCCGGGACCGCCGCCGGTCGAGCGCGTCGAGCGCGCGCGCCGCCACGCCGTCGGCGCGGTCCGCGACCGGGGGCACCGGCTGGCGCCCCGGTCGGGCGCCGGCCTGCTGCCCGACCACCGACCCCGCCGTGCCGAGCGGGGACGACACCGGCGCGGGCGACGGCGGTGGCACCACCCCGGGCGGCACCGGCACAGGCGGAACCACCGCATGCGGCACCGCCCCGTGCGGCACCGGCGCAACCGGCGCGGACCCGCCCGGCCGGGACGAGCCGGGCGGGTCGAGCAGCTCGACCACCTCGGCCGCGTCCGTGACGCAGACCGCCGCACCGTCACGGAGCAGGCGGTGGCACCCGACCGAGGCCATCGAGGTCACCGGTCCCGGCACGGCACCGACGGGACGCAGCAGCTCCCCGGCGCGGGCCGCCGTGCTGAGCGCCCCGCTGCGCCAGGCGGCCTCCACGACCACGGTCGCGCGGGTGAGCGCCGCGATGACGCGGTTGCGCTGGAGGAAGCGGGCGCGGCTCGGCGGGGTGCCGGGCGGGCTCTCGGCGACGAGCGCACCGCCGTCGTCGACGACCCGCTCCAGCACGGCGAGGTTGCCCGCGGGTGACGGGCGGTCGACGCCACCGGCCAGCAGCGCGACGGTCGGCCCGCCGACGGCCAGCGCGCCCCGGTGCGCCGCGACGTCCACCCCGAAGGCGCCGCCCGACACGACGGTCACCCCGCGCTCGGCGAGGCCCGCGCCGAGGTCGCCGGCGATGCGCTCCCCGTAGGCGGTGGCGGCGCGCGCGCCGACGACGGCCACCGACCGCTCGGCGAGCGCAGCGAGGTCCGAGGCGCCCCGGAGCCAGAGGCAGAGCGGCGCGGCCGGACCCAGGTCGTCGAGCGCCGGCGGCCAGGCGGGGGTCCCAGGCACGACGAGGACCCCACCGCGGTCCGCGAGGTCGTCGAGCGCGGGCCGCGGGTCGAGGTCGACCAGGCGGGGCGCCCAGCGCGGCAGCGCCCGCGCGAGCACCCGGAGCGTGCCGGCGGGCCAGGGGTCGGCGCCGGCCGCCGGCCCGCCGTGCGCGTCGGCGCCGGCCGCCGCCCCGACGTGCGGGTCGGCGCCGGCCGCCGTCCCGCCGTGCGGGCCCGCCGGGCCGCGCGCGAGGTCCCGCAGGCGGCGCAGCGCCTCCTGCGGCGTGGTGGTCACCGCCCACAGCGCCCACGCGAGCGCGCCCGGGGCGCCCAGGGCCGCCACGACGGCCCCGGCCGTGGTGTCCCCCGGCTCGGCGACGATGCTCCACGCGGCGCGCGCCCACGCGTCACCGTCCCCCGACCCCGTGCTCCCGCGAGCCCCGGCGTCGGCACGCTCCGCGGCGGCGCCGCGGTCCCCCGGCGCTCCGCCCGGTCCCGACCCGGCGACCGCCACCGCTCCGCCCGCGCTCACGACGCCTGCCCCCGCGTCCGCAGCGCGACGGCGCGGCCGACGTCGTCCGGCGACGGCGCGGCCCGGCCCGCGAGGTCGGCGACGGTCCACGCGAGCCGCAGCACCCGGTCGGCACCACGCAGGGTGAGGGTGCCGCGGTCGACGCCCTGGTCGACGAGCCCGAGCAGCCCGCGACCGGGTCCCAGCCGGTCGCGGAGCACCCGGCCGGGGACCTCGCCGTTGACCCGCCAGGGGGTCCCAGCCCAGCGCTCGGCCTGCGCGGCCCGCGCCAGGGCGACGCGGGCGGCGACGGTGGCGGTGCTCTCGGCGGGCTCGCCGAGCTCGGCGCGGCGGACGGCGGGGACCTCCACCTGGACGTCGACGCGGTCGAGCAGCGGCCCGGACACCTTGCCGAAGTACCGGCGCCGCTCGAGCGACCGGCAGGTGCACGCGAGGCCGGTGCCGATGGCGCGCCCGCACGGGCACGGGTTGGCGGCGAGGACGAGCTGGAACCGCGCGGGGTACCGGGCGGAGCCGGCGGCCCGGTGGACGACGACCTCGCCGTGCTCCAGGGGCTGGCGCAGGGTCTGCAGGACGGCGGTCGGGAACTCGGGCGCCTCGTCGAGGAACAGCACCCCGCGGTGCGCCCGGGAGGCCGCGCCGGGGCGCGGGAGGCCGGAGCCGCCGCCGACGATGCTGGCCGGCGTGGCGGTGTGGTGCGGGTCCTCGTAGGGCGGCCGGCGCAGGAGTCCCCCGTCGGGGTCGAAGGTGCCGGCCACGGAGTGCACCGCGGTGACCTCGACGGCCTCGGCCTCGTCGAGGTCGGGCAGCAGCCCCGGCAGCCGGGAGGCCAGCATGGTCTTGCCCGCGCCGGGCGGCCCGACGAGCAGCAGGTGGTGCCCGCCGGCGGCGGCGACCTCGACCGCGGCGCGGGCCTCGCCCTGCCCGAGCACGTCGGCGAGGTCGCCGGGCGGGGCGCGGTGCGCACCGGGCACCCGCACCGGCGGTGCCGCCGGGACGTCCGGCACGGCGACGGCACCGCCGTACCGCTGGACGACCTGCGCCAGGCTCCGGAAGCCGACGACGCGGGCGCCGGGCACGAGTGCGGCCTCGGGCGCGTCCGCCTCGGGCACGACCACGTCGGGGTGCCCCGCGGCCACCGCGGCGGCGACGGCGGGCAGCACGCCCCGCACGGGCCGCAGCCGCCCGTCCAGGCCGAGCTCGCCCAGGTGCACCACGCCGGCCGCCCGGGGCGCCTCCAGGAGCTCCGCCGCGGCGAGCACGGCGACCGCCACCGCCAGGTCGAACCCCGGGCCCGACTTGGGCAGCGCGGCCGGCGAGAGGTTGACGGTGATGCGGCGGTTGGGCCAGGTCAAGCCGGTGGAGCCGACGGCCGCCCGCACGCGGTCGCGCGCCTCGGCGAGCGAGGCGTCGGGCAGGCCGACGAGCACGAAGGCGGGCAGCGCGGGCGCCAGGTGCGCCTCGACCTCCACGAGGTGGCCCGTCAGCCCGACCAGCCCGACGGCCCGGGTGCGTCCGAGGGCCATCAGCCGATGCCCGCGAGGTGCTCGGCGTGCGGGGGTCGACCGTCCCGCAGCTCGACGGCGACGAGGTCGAGCCGGATCGCCGCGGCGTGCACGTCGTGGGCGGCGAGCCACGCCGCGAGCAGCCCGCGCAGCCGCCGCACCTTGCGCGGCGTCACCGCCTCGTGCGGGGTGCCGTACGTGCTCGTCCGGCGCGTCTTGACCTCGACGCCGACGACCGCGTCGTCGACGGGGTCGTGGACGACGAGGTCCAGCTCGCCGCCCGGGCCGTACCAGTTCCGGTCGAGGACCCGGCAGCCCTCGTTCTCCAGGAGCCGCGCCGCCAGGTCCTCACCCAGCCGGCCGGTCTCGTTCCGCGTGCGCATCGGCACCACCTCCGGCACCGACCGTGCCGGAACCGGCGGCCGCCCCGCCGGCGCGCACGGCCGGTCCTGGGGACGGCGCACGCCGCCCGGCCTGTGGAGGGCTCGTCACCGGCCCCGCGAGCGACGCCCGTCGTCCGGGCCGCCCCCGGCGACCCGCGCCGGGCTACCGCCCGAAGCCGCCGCCCGAGCCGAGGTCCAGGTCGGCCTTAACCAGCTCCTCGACGTTCACGTCCTTGAAGGTCACGACGCGCACGGACTTCACGAAGCGCGCGGACCGGTAGACGTCCCACACCCAGGCGTCCGCGAGGGTCAGCTCGAAGTACACCTCGCCCGCCGCGGAGCGGACCTGCAGGTCCACGTGGTTCGCCAGGTAGAACCGGCGCTCGGTCTCGACGACGTACGAGAAGAGGCCGACGGCGTCGCGGTACTCGCGGTACAGCGCGAGCTCCATCTCGGTCTCGTAGTTCTCCAGGTCCTCGGCGCTCACCGACCCATCATCCCCCATCCGGGCCCGGCGCCCCGCACGGCAGCCCCGGCGCCCGGCCCCGGAGCCCCCGGCGCGACGTCAGCCCGCGACGTCGAGCGTCAGCGGCTCGCCCGGCAGCAGCGCGTCGCCGAGCACCGGCGCGTCGGCGGCGACGTCGCCCGTGCCCGCCTCGACGCCCGGCAGCCGCCAGGACGTCCGGTGGTGCGGGGTCGGCCCGAGCCGACGCAGCGCGGCCAGGTGCTCGGGCGCGGAGTAGCCCTTGTTCTCGGCCCAGCCGTACTCGGGGTGGTCGTCGTGCAGCCGGGTCATGATCGCGTCGCGCTCGGTCTTCGCGAGGATGCTCGCGGCGGCGACGGCGGCGCACCGCAGGTCGGCCTTGACGATGGTCCGCACGGGCGGCACGACGTCGAGGACGGTCGGCGGGCCGAGCAGCGTGTCCTGCGCCGGGGTGGTGACGTAGTCGTGGTTGCCGTCGAGCAGCAGCGCGCCGGGCGCGAGGTCCAGGCCCGCGATGGCCCGGTGCGCGGCGAGCCGGAGCGCGGCGATGATGCCGTACGCGTCGATCTCGGCGGGCTCGGCGTGGCCGACGGACCAGCAGGCGGCCCACCGCCGGATGAGCGGGGCGAGCCGCTCGCGCTCGGCGGCGCTGAGCAGCTTGCTGTCCCGGACGCCCTGCGGCACGGCCCGGCTCTCGGCCGTCACCACGACGACGCCGACGGTCACGGGCCCGCTGAGGCTGCCCCGCCCGACCTCGTCGGCGCACGCGAGCACCGGGACGCCGTCCCGGATGATCTGGCGCTCCACGCGGAGCGTCGGCGCGGCCCGGTTCCAGGCCGTCCGCGCCCGGCCGGCGGCGGTCACGACGGGTCCGGGACGTCGGCGAACACGTCGCCCGGGTTGCGCAGCAGCCCGATCCGGTCGAGCGGCCAGAGCTTGACGAACGCGGTGCCGACGAGGTCGTCGATCGGGACGGACCCACCGCCGGGGTCGCCGAGGTGGAACCGCGAGTCGGCCGACTGCTGCCGGTTGTCGCCCATGACCCACACGGAGCCGGAGGGCACGACGACGTCGAACGCGATCTGGCTGGGGCTCGCGCCGGGCGCGAGGTACTCGGACTCGTCGACCGGCACCCCGTTGACGGTCAGCGGCGAGCCGTCGCCGGTGGACGCCACCCGGTCGCCGGGCAGGCCGATGACGCGCTTGATGAGGTGGTCCTCGGACTGCTGCGGCATGAGGCCGATGGCGATGAGCGCGTCCTGGACGACGTTGGTCTCCGGGACGGCCTGCTGGTCGAGCCAGCCGCCGGGGTCGGAGAACACGACGATGTCGCCGCGGTGCACGTCGAACGGCCCCGGCGCGAGCTTGCTGACCAGCACGCGGTCGCCCTCGAGCAGGGTGTCGTGCATGGACGCGCTCGGGATGAAGAAGGCCTGCGCGAGGAACGTCTTCACCAGCCAGGACAGCACGATGGCGCTGACGAGGATGATCGCGGTCTCCCGCACGAACGAGGTGACGGGCCCGCGCCGTCGCTCAGGGGACCTGCCGGGCGCCTCGTGGCCGGCGGGTGCTGCGTGCTGGTCCGTCACCGGATCACTCTCCCACGTCGTCGGAACCGTCGCCCACACCCACGCGCCGGTGGACACCGAACCTCCCCGGGACGGCCGACGGGCGGCCACCCCCGTGAGGGGTGACCGCCCGTGGGGCGTGCAGCGAGGGGTTCTCAGGCCTTCTTGGCCGGGACCGCGTCGCGCTTCTCCTTGATCTTGGCCTTCTTGCCGCGGAGGTTGCGCAGGTAGTACAGCTTCGCGCGACGGACGTCACCGCGGGTGAAGACCTCGATGGACTCCAGGGTCGGGGAGTGCACCGGGAAGGTGCGCTCGACGCCGACGCCGAAGGAGACCTTGCGGACCGTGAAGGTCTCGCGGATGCCGTCGCCCTGGCGGGCGATCACGACGCCCTGGAAGACCTGCACGCGGGAGCGGTTGCCCTCGACGACCTTGACGTTCACCTTCAGCGTGTCGCCGGGGCGGAAGTCGGGGACGTCGGTGCGGAGCGAAGCCGCGTCGATCGAGTCGAGGATGTGGGACATCGTGTGTCGCTTTCTCGCCGTGCCACAGGTCACGCGCGTCGTCGTCGGCGCCGGGGGCGCCGGATGGCATGAGGTGCGGTGCGCGGCCGATCGCTCGGCGGGCCCTGGTCGCCTCCCCTGTGGCAGAGGCGGAGCCGTCGGGCACCGACCGACAAGTGTGCCACAGCCGGGGCGCCGCGGTCGAAACCGCGGTGCTACTCCCCCGTTGCGGGCTCGGCGGGCACCGGCCCGTCCGCCCCCACGACCCAGCCCAGGTCCGCCAGCACCACGCGGTCGGCCTTGTCGAGGTCGCCGGGCGCGAGGCGCGCGAGCAGGTCCGGCCGGCGCGCGGCGGTCCGGGTCAGGGCCTGGTCGCGGCGCCAGCGCTCGACCCGCCCGTGGTGCCCGGACAGCAGCACCTCGGGGACGTCGAGGTCCCGCCAGGCCGGCGGCTTCGTGTAGACGGGGTACTCGAGCAGACCCGCGGCGCCGTGCGACTCCTCCACGAGCGAGTGCGGGTTGCCGACGACACCGGGCAGCAGCCGCACGACGGCCTCGACGAGCACCATCGCGGCGACCTCGCCGCCGTTGAGCACGTAGTCGCCGATGGAGTACTCGCTGACCCGCACGCCGGGCCGGGACGCGTAGTGCGCCGCGACCCGCGCGTCGATCCCCTCGTACCGCCCGCACGCGACGACGAGGTGCGTGTCGGTCGCCCAGGCCTCGGCGTGCCGCTGGGTCAGCGGGGCGCCGGACGGGGTCGGCAGCAGCAGGTGGCTGCCCTCGACCACGAGGTCGTCCAGGGCCGCGCCCCAGACGTCGGGCTTCATCACCATGCCGGCGCCGCCGCCGAAGGGGGTGTCGTCGACGGTGCGGTGCCGGTCGGTGGTCCAGTCCCGCAGGTCGTGCACCCGCAGGTCGACCAGGCCGCTGGTGCGGGCCTTGCCGACGAGCGACAGCCCGAGCGGGCTCAGGTACTCCGGGAAGATCGAGACGATGTCGATGCGCACGTCAGTCGTCGTCCCCCGCGGGCGCCCCGTCGGCGGCGTCGCCGCGGGTCTCGTCGCTCACGACCAGGTTCGCCGCGTCCGACGCCAGCAGGCCGCCCGGCGGGTCCAGCACGACGCGGCCGCCGGCGACGTCCACGACCGGGACGATCGCCCGGACGAACGGGACGAGGGTCCGGGCGCCGTCGGGCTCGCGCAGCACCAGGGCGTCCTGCGCGGGCAGGTGCTCCAGGCCCACGACCTCGCCGAGCAGCCGGCCGTCGACGTGCTCGGCGCGCAGCCCGGTCAGCTCGTGCGGGTACCAGGCGTCCTCGTCGTCGTCCTCGGCGCTCGTCGCGTCGTCCGCGACGTCCACCACCAGGTCGACGCCTCGCAGCGCCTCCGCCGCGGTGCGGTCCGGCGCCTCGGCGAACGTGACGTACCAGCGCCCCTGCTGCTCGCGGGTGCGCGCCACGGTGAGCGGGCCGCGGTCGGCGGGGTCGGTCGCGAGCACGGCGCCCGCCGCGAGCCGGGCGGCGGGGTCGTCGGTGCGCACGTCGAGCGCGACCTCGCCGCGCAGGCCGTGCGCGCGGCCGATCCGGGCGACCGTCAGCAGCATGGGGTTCCTCTCGGGGGGTCCGGCTCCGGGCCGGACCAGCGTACGGCGGGCACGACGCAGGCCCGGCCCCTGCTCGGGACCGGGCCTGTGCCGGTGTCTCACCGGGCGGCGCGAGGCCGTCCGGGTGCGCGGCTCACCGCCGGGCGACGTCCACGACGTCCACGCGGACCGGGCCCTCGGACGACAGCGCGCCGACGACGGTGCGCAGCGCGCGGGCGGTCCGGCCGCCGCGGCCGATGACCCGCCCGAGGTCGTCCGGGTGCACCCGGACCTCGAGCAGGTCACCGCGGCGGAGCGTGCGGGCGTCGACCCGCACGTCGTCCGGGTGGTCGACGATGCCCCGGACCAGGTGCTCCAGCGCGTCGGCGAGCATCAGGCCTGCTCGTCCTCGGCCGGCGCCTCGTCGGCGGCCGGGGCCTCGGCGGCGGCGGCCTTCTTCTCGGACGCCTTGGCCTTGGCCTTCTCGGCGTCCGCGGCGACGGCGTCGACAGCGGCCTTCACGTCGGCCGGGGCGGCCTTGGTGCGCAGGGTGCCCTCGGCGCCCGGCAGGCCCTTGAACTTCTGCCAGTCGCCGGTGACCTTGAGGAGGGCGAGGACCTGCTCGGTCGGCTGGGCGCCGACGGACAGCCAGTACTGCGCGCGCTCCGAGGAGATGTCGATGAGCGACGGCTCCTCGGTCGGGTGGTACTTGCCGATCTCCTCGATGACGCGACCGTCACGCTTGGTGCGGGAGTCCGCGACGACGACGCGGTAGTACGGCGCCCGGATCTTGCCGAGACGCTTGAGGCGGATCTTGGTGGCCACGGTGTGGTCTTCTCCTGGATGTCTGCGAGGCGGCCGTCGTGGTCCGCACGTGGGGCATGCGGGCCGGTCCGGCCTGGAGGACACGGCATCGCGCGGGTAGAGGGGCCGCGCGCGCCGAGTACAGCAGGCCATTGTGCCAGACGGGCGACGGTGCGGGCGACCCCGGTCGCGCGTGCCGCGGGTCACCCGCACCGGGTGCGTCGCCCGCGCGCGGGCGCTGCGACGATCGGCGGCATGGCGACCGTCGACTGGCAGACCCGCGAGGTGGTCGTGGCCGGCGGCCCGGTCACCGTGCGGGTCGGCCCGGAGGTACCGGGCGCCACGCCGCTGGTGCACGTGCACGGGTTCGCGGTGTCGGGACGCTACCTGCTCCCGACCGCCGCGGCGCTGGCCGACCGCGGGACCACCTACGTCCCCGACCTGCCCGGGCACGGCGCGAGCCCGGGTCCGCGACCGCCGCTGTCGATCCCGCACCTCGCGGACGCCCTGCTCGGCACGCTCGACGCCCTGGGCCTGGACCGGGTGCTGCTGGTCGGCAACTCGATGGGCGGACCGGTGAGCCTGGAGACGGCGCACCGGGCGCCGGACCGGGTCGCGGGGATCGTGCTCGCCTCCCCCGCCGGTGGTGCGCACAACCAGCCGCTGGCGCGCGCGGTGGTCCAGCTGCTCCGGGACTCCGTGCGCGAGGACGCGCGGATGGGCCGGTACTCGCTGCCGGACTACGCGCACTACGGGGCGCTGCCGGCGCTGGCCGCGTTTCGGCAGATGGTGCAGTTCCCGTCGCTCGAGCGGCTGCTGCGCACCCCGGTGCCGACGCTCGCGGTGATCGGCTCGCGGGACCCGCTGATGCCGCCGCCCTACCGGGTCCGCGAGCTCGCGCACCTCGGCCCGGGGCACCTCACGGTCGTCGTCATCCTGGGCGCCGCGCACGCGATGAACTACAGCCACCCGACGGAGCTGTCGCACGCGGTGCGGTGCTGGCTCGACGGACGGCCGATCACCGACGACCCGGCCGCGCACGCGCGCACCCGGGTGCTCCAGGTCGCGCAGGGCGACGCGCCCGCGTGACCCGCTACGCCACCCGCGCCCCGCGCAGCACCACGGCCCCCGGCGCGGCGAGCACCCGGACGTCCGCGCGCGGGTCCGCGTCGTACACCACCAGGTCCGCGCTCTCCCCCTCGGCCAGCCCCGGCACCCCGAGCCAGGCCCGGGTGCGCCACGACGCCGCGGCGACGACCTCGCGCGCCGGCAGCCCCGCCGCCACGAGCTCGGCCGCCTCGTCGGCGATCCGCCCGTGCCCGATCGTGCCGCCCGCGTCGGTGCCGACCAGGATCGGCACCCCGGCGTCGTGCAGGTCGCGGACGTGCGCGTACCGGCGGTGGTGCATCGCCCGCATCCGCGCGGCGTACCGCGGGTAGCGGTCGGCGCGCCCGGCGATCTCCCCGAACTGCGCCACCTGCAGCAGCGTCGCCGTCACCGGGATGCCGGCAGCGGCGATCCGCGCGACGTGCCGGTCCTCGGCGCCGGTGGCGTGCTCCAGGCAGTCGACGCCCGCGTCCAGCAGGCCGTCCAGCGCCTCGGCGGAGAACGTGTGCGCGGTGACCCGGGCACCGGCCTCGTGCGCGACCCGGACCGCCTCGGCGAGCACGTCGTCCGGCCACAGCGGCCGCAGGTCGCCGTCGGCCCCGAGGTCCCGGTCGATCCAGTCGGCGACGAGCTTGACCCAGCCGTCGCCCTGCGCGGCCTCCTCGGCCACGGCCCCCGGCAGCTCGGCCGGCGCCGCGAGCTCGCGCCCGTAGTGCCGCAGGTAGCGCTTCGGCAGCGCGAGGTGCCGCCCGGCGCGGATCAGCCGGGGCAGGTCCTCGCGCGCGTGCACCCACCCGGTGTCGGCCGGCGAGCCGGCGTCGCGCACCAGCAGCACCCCGGAGTCCCGGTCGGCCACGGCCTGCGCCTCGGCCGTCGCGCGGTCGACGGCGCCCTCCGCGGCGAGGCCGATGTGGCAGTGCACGTCGACCAGACCCGGCAGCACCCAGCCGTCGACCCGGGTGACGTCCCCGCCCGGCCGGTCGAACGTGAGCCGGCCGCCGATGACCCACGCCTCGCCGACGACCCGGTCGTCGTCCAGGACGACCGGGCCGGTCAGGTGCAGCACGTCCCCCATCCACGCCCCCTCGCGCGACCCGGGCCCTCGGTCGTCAGCGGCCGAGGAACTTCTGCAGGTCCTCGATGCTCGACGGGTCGAACTGGTCCGGCTGCTGCTGCGCGGCCCCGCCGCCGATGCCGAACGCCGAGCCCTTGGCGGCCGGCGCGGCGGCCGGGGCGATGCCCGCGGCCCGGTCGGCGGCGGCCTTCTCCTGCTGGGCGCGCTTGGCCGGGTTGCCCGACTTGCCCTTGGCCTTCTTGGCGGGCGCGACGCGGCCGCGGCCCTTCTTGCCCATGCCCGGCAGGTTGCCCATCCCGGGGACCGGCATGCCGCCGCCCTTGGCCATCTGCTGCATCATCTTCTGCGCCGCGGCGAACCGCTCCAGCAGGCCGTTGACGTCGGAGACCTCGACACCGGAGCCGCGCGCGATGCGGGCACGGCGGGAGCCGTTGATGATCTTCGGGTTGTCGCGCTCGCCCGGGGTCATCGAGCGGATGATCGCCTCGACCCGGTCGACCTCGCGCTCGTCGAAGTTCTCGATGGCCTCGCGCATCTGCCCCATGCCGGGGAGCATGCCGAGCATCTTCTTCATCGAGCCCATGTTCTTCAGCTGCTGCATCTGCTGCAGGAAGTCCGCGAGCGTGAAGCCCTGGCCGGAGGCGAGCTTGCCCGCCATCTCCTCGGCCTGCTCGGCGTCGAACGCCTTCTCCGCCTGCTCGATGAGGGTGAGCACGTCACCCATGTCGAGGATGCGGGACGCCATCCGGTCCGGGTGGAACACCTCGAAGTCGGTGAGCTTCTCACCGGTCGACGCGAACAGGATCGGCCGGCCGGTGACCGACGCGACCGACAGCGCGGCACCACCGCGGGCGTCGCCGTCGAGCTTGGACAGCACGACGCCGGTGAAGCCGACGCCCTCCTGGAAGGCCGTCGCGGTGGCGACGGCGTCCTGGCCGATCATCGCGTCGATGACGAACAGGATCTCGTCGGGGTCGACGGCGTCGCGGATGTCCGCGGCCTGCTGCATCAGCTCGGCGTCGACGCCGAGGCGGCCGGCGGTGTCCACGATGACCACGTCGTGCTGGCGGGCGCGCGCGGTCGCCAGGCCCTCGCGGGCGACGGCGACCGGGTCGGCGCCGGCGACGACGTCGAGCTCGGAGCCCTGGTTGCCCGGGTGCGGGGCGAACACCGGGACGCCGGCGCGCTCGCCGACGACCTGGAGCTGCGTGACCGCGTTGGGGCGCTGCAGGTCGGCGGCCACGAGCATCGGCGTGTGGCCCTGCGACTTGAGGTGCAGCGCGAGCTTGCCGGCGAGCGTGGTCTTGCCGGCGCCCTGCAGGCCCGCGAGCAGGATGACGCTCGGCGGGTTCTTGGCGAGGTGCAGCGGCCGGTTCTGGCCGCCGAGGATCGCCACCAGCTCGTCGTTGACGATCTTGACGACCTGCTGCGCCGGGTTCAGCGCGCCGGAGACCTCGGCGGAGAGCGCGCGCTCCCGGACGGCGCCGGTGAACTGGCGCACCACGGGGACGGCGACGTCCGCGTCCAGCAGGGCGCGGCGGATCTCGCGCACGGTGGCGTCGATGTCCGCCTCGGACAGCCGCCCCTTGGAGCGCAGGTTCTTGAAGGTCGACGTCAGTCGGTCGGACAGGGTGGCGAACACCGCGCGATCCTCACGCTCTCTCGGCGGTCAGGGACGTCCCAGGGTACCCGCCAGCCGGGCCGACGCCCGCGCCACGAGGTCGTCGACGAGCTGCGCCCGCCACGCGGTCCACGCGGTCGGCCCGGCGGACGACGCGTCGGCCTCGGTGAGCGCCCGGAGCAGCGCGAGCAGGTCGGGCCGGTGGTCGACCGCGGCGAGCAGCGCGTCGACGGTCGCCGGGGCGTCCGGGTCGGCCTGCGTGGCCAGCTCGGAGAGCGTCAGGTGCTCCCGCACCAGGCGCGCGACGTCCGCGGCGTCCTCGGGCCCGAACCCCATCCGGGCGACGATCGGGCCGGCCAGCCGGGCGCCCTCGACGGAGTGGTCCCCCGCGCCGGCGCGCTTCCCGATGTCGTGCAGCAGCGCCGCGACCAGCAGCACCTCGGGGCGGTCCACGGTCCGGCGCAGCCCGGCGGCGCGCGCGGCGGCCTCCACGAGGTGCCGGTCGACGGTGTGCCGGTGGATCGGCGACCGCTGGGGCCGGTTGCGCACGCCGGCCCACTCCGGGATCCAGGTGGTGACCACCCCGGCGAGGTCGAGCGCCTCCCACACCGGCACCTGCGCGGCCCCGGTGGCGAGCAGCTGCACGAGCAGCGTGCGGGCCGCCTTCGGCCAGGGCTCGGGCAGCGGCGGCGTGCGCTCCAGGCTGGTGACGGTGATGGGCGAGAGCGTGAGCCCGGTGCGCGCGGCGGTCGCGGCGGCGCGCAGGGACAGCAGCGGGTCAGCCGCGGGCTGCGCGTCGGCCGCGAGCACCAGCTCGCCGTCGTGCTCCACCAGCCCCTCCCCGACGGTGCGCAGCCGCGGTGCGGTGCGCCGGCCACGGACGAGCACCGGCCTGCGCGCCGGGCGGGCGAGGGCCTGCCGGGCGTTCCGGGCGGTGCTGTCCAGCGCGTAGGACACGATGCGACCCGCCTCGGCCAGGCCGGCCAGCAGGTCGTCGCGGTCGCCGACGCCCAGCAGCTCGGCGACCTCGTCCTGGTCGGCGAGCAGCAGCCGGTTCGTGTGCCGCCGGCTGACGGTCTGCACGGCGTCGCGGACGTCGAGCAGGTGCGCGTGCGCGCGGTCCACGGCGCCGTGCGGGCGGTCGGTGAGCCAGGTCGCGGCGAGCGCGGACAGCACGACGGCGTCCCGGATGCCGCCGCGGGCCTCCTTGAGGTCCGGCTCGATCAGGTAGGCGAGCTCGCCGTGCCGGTCCGCACGCTGCCGGGTGGACGCGAGCAGCTCGGGCAGCCGGCGCCGGGCGGCGGACCGCCAGTCGGCGAGCAGCGCCGAGCGCGCGCGGTGGACGATGCCCGGGTCGCCCGCGACGGGGCGCAGGTCGAGCAGGCCGACCGCGGCGGGCAGGTCCTTCGACGCCACCTGCCGGCACTGCGCGAGCGACCGGACGGAGTGGTCGAGGTCGAGCCCCGCGTCCCAGATGGGGTACCAGAGCCGGTCCGCGAGCCCCGCGAGCTCCTCCGCGGAGTGCCCGCGGCCGTCGTGCACCAGCAGCAGGTCGAGGTCGCTGGCCGGGCTGGCGTCGCCGCGGCCCACGCTGCCGACCGCGCCCAGGCCGATCCCCGGCGTCTCGCGCCCCTCGGTGGCCGCGTCCCACTGCTCGGCGAGGCGGCGGAGCACGAGGTCCGAGACCGCCTGCCGGCGCGCGGCGCCGTCGCTGCCCGGGCCGGACAGCCGCGCCGCGAGGTCGAGCCGCTCGACCCGGAGGTCCCGCACCCCCACGTGCAGGGGGTGCGGGACCTCGGGAGTCTCGCGGCCGGTCGTGGCCCCGGACCGTTCCTCGATCATGCTCGGGCGGACCGCCCGGTCACAGGGCCTCGGGCCCGTGCTCGCCGGTGCGGACCCGGGCGACGTCCTCGACCGGGACGACCCAGACCTTGCCGTCGCCGATCTTGCCGGTCTGCGCCGCCTTCACGACGACCTCGACCACGCCGGGGGTGTCCTCGTCCGTCACGAGGACGTCGATCTTCACCTTCGGGACCAGGTCCACCGTGTACTCGGCGCCCCGGTACACCTCGGTGTGACCGCGCTGGCGGCCGTAGCCGCTCGCCTCGCTCACCGTCAGGCCGCGGACCCCCGCCGCCTCGAGGGCGGACTTCACGTCGTCGAGCCGATGCGGCTGGATGACCGCCGTCACGAGCTTCGTCATGCCTTCACCTCCGTCACCACGCGGGCGCCGCCCAGCGTCTCGTAACCCGTCTCACCGTGCACGGCCAGGTCGATCCCGCCGACCTCCGCCTCCTCGCTGACCCGCCAGCCCATCGTGGCCTTGAGGATGACCGCGATGACCAGCGTCACCAGGCCGGAGAAGATCAGCGCCAGCACGGCGATCACCGTCTGCACGACCAGCTGCTGGACGCCACCGCCGAAGAACAGGCCGGTGTCCGCGGCGAGGAAGCCGATGCCGATGGTGCCGACGAGGCCGCCCACCAGGTGGACGCCGACCACGTCGAGCGAGTCGTCGAAGCCGAACCGGTACTTCAGGCCGACCGCCAGGGCGCACAGCGCACCGGCGACGACGCCGAGGACGATCGAGGTGACCGGGCGCAGCGCGCCGGCGGCCGGGGTGATCGCGACGAGGCCCGCCACGACACCGGACGCGGCGCCGAGCGAGGTGGCGTGGCCGTCGCGGATCTTCTCCGTGATCAGCCAGCCGATCATCGCGGCGGCGGTGGCGGCGGTGGTGTTGACCCACGCCAGGCCCGCGGTGCCGTCGGCGGTGAACGCGGAGCCGGCGTTGAAGCCGAACCAGCCGAACCACAGCAGGGCGGCGCCGAGCATGACGAACGGCAGGTTGTGCGGGCGCATCGGCTCGCGGCCGAAGCCCTTGCGCCTGCCGATCACCAGGGCCAGCACCAGGCCGGCGATACCGGCGTTGATGTGCACCACGGTGCCGCCGGCGAAGTCGATCGGGGCGACCGTGGCCGCGCCGTCGGTCGTGCCGAACAGCATCGCCGCGATGCCGCTCTCCGAGCCGGACAGCGCGCCGCCGCCCCAGACCATGTGCGCCAGCGGGAAGTAGCTGAGCGTCGCGAACAGGGCGGTGAACGCCACCCAGGTGCCGAACTTCACGCGGTCCGCGATGGCGCCGCTGACGAGCGCGACGGTGATGATCGCGAACGTCACCTGGAACGCCACCCCGACGATGACCGGCACGCCGTACCCGTCGATCAGGTACTCGCCGTTCTCGTCCCAGATCGCGCCCGCCAGGCCGAACTGGTCGAACGGGTTGCCGAAGATCCCGGCGACGTCCGAGCCGTAGCTCATCGACCAGCCCCAGAACACGTACACGACCGTGACGACCGCGATGCTGATGAACGACATCATCATCATGTTGAGCACGGACTTGCCGCGGACCATGCCGCCGTAGAAGAACGCCAGTCCCGGCGTCATGAGCAGCACCAGGGACGCTGACGTCAGCATCCAGGCTGTCGCTCCGGTGTCCAGATCCATGTGGAACGCCTCTCCCCTCGCCGGCCGGTCTGCCGGATCGGGGACCAGAGTCGTGCGCGGCGGTTTCGGTCGGCGGCAGGGCGCGTTACACGCGTGTGACGTCGGCGTCCGCGAAGTAAACGTTGTGTTGCCGGGCCGTCGGAATCTCAGATCGCGGGAACTCTCCGACGACTCACGACTCCTTCAGGATCCGGAAGACCGAACCACGGCCGACCAGGACCAGCCCGAGCACGGGGAGCGCAGCGGACACGACGAGCAGGCGCGCGGCGTCCGCCAGCACCACGGTCCGCACCACCTCGTGGGCCAGCGCGGGCGCCGTGACGACCACCGCCGTCGCGGTACCGAGCAGCACCGGGGTGACGACGGTGACCCCGACGTCCACCGTCAGCCGGAGCGCGACGGTGCCCGGGTCGGCGCCGAGCAGCCGGTGCAGCGCGACGTCAGCGCGCCGGGCCACCCACGCCGCGGCGGCCGCCGCCCCGGTGATCGACGCCGCCAGCGCCCACCACCACGCGGACGCGCGGCCCGCGAGCTCGGCATCCGGGTCGACCGCGCGCGCGAGGTCGACGACCGGCCGCGGCGCATCCACGCCGTCGCCGAACCACGTGCGCAGGGCGGGCAGCACCGCCGAGGCGCGGGCGGGGTCCACGTCGACGACGCAGCGGTCGACCGTGCCCGCAGCGGGGACGACGGAGAGGACCTGCCGGTCGGCCGCCGGATCGCGAGCTGTCCCGCGCGCCGGGACCGCCGCGACCACGGCCGACACGGCACCGGGCGCGGCGCGGTCCGGACGGGCTCCCGCGCCGAGACCGGCGTTCCCGGTCGCGACGGCGCTCCAGACCACCGTCGACCCGGAGCGCAGCCCCGCGCTCGCCGCCGCGTGCGGTCCGACGACGACCTCACCCGCGAGCGGTTCGGGCGCACCCGGCCAGAGGACCTGCACGTAGCCGGGCGTGACCCGCGCGTGGTCGTACCGGGACGCAGGCGAAGTCGCGAACCGCACCGGTTCGGTCCCGATCCGGCCACCGGCCGCGCGCACGCCTGTCCAGCCCCCGACCGCCGCGCAGGCGGCAGCATCGACGCCCGAGGAGCGGGCACCCGCGACGACCTGCACGAACCGACCCTCGGCGACCTGGTCGTCCCACGTGGCCCGGATGCCGTCGACCTCGCCCGCGGCGAGCAGCACGGTCGAGGTGCCGGCCGCCAGCGCGACCGCCGCGACCAGCAGGCTCAGGAGCCACCGCGCGGCGAGGTCCCGCAGCGCCTCGTCCACCACCGCCGCGAGCCGCATCCGCGGGCGCTCGCCCCTTCCGCCCGTCATCCGGGTGGCCCGTCCACGAGCGTGACGACGCGGCTGCACCGAGTGGCGACCGCGGGGTCGTGGGTGGCGACGAGGACCAGACGCCCCGCGCGCTCGACCGCGAGCAGCGCGTCCACCACCCGGTCCCGGGACTCGGCGTCGAGGGACGCGGTCGGCTCGTCGGCGATCACCAGAGGGGCGTCCTGCGCGAGCGCGCGCGCGACCGCGACACGCTGCCGCTCGCCACCCGACAGCCGACGCACGGGGACGCTCGCACGGTCGCCCAGGCCGAGCTCGTCGAGCAGCGCACGGGCGAGCCGGTCTGCCGCAGCGCGGTCCGCGCCCCGGGCGAGGGCCGCGAGCGCGACGTTCGCCGTCGCCGACCGAGCGCGCAGCAGCGGCGTGGTCTGCATGACCCAGCCGACGTCGTCGGGCCGCACCGGCGCGCCCGCACGCGTCACCGACCCCGCCTGCGGGACGACCAGGCCGGCGATCACGGCGAGCAGCGTCGTCTTGCCCGATCCGGACGGGCCGACCACCGCCACCGAGCACGCAGCCGGTACGTGGAGGTCGACGCCGTCGAGCACCCGGCGTGGACCGAACGCCACCCGGAGACCTGAGGCGACGAGTCCGGCACCGGAGGTCGCCCGCACCGAGGACGCGCTTCCGGTCACGGGACGTTCGCGGCCGGGACCTCGACGAGGTCCGAGGGTGCCAGGTCGCCGGTCACCACGGTGGACGACGGCCCGTCGGCACCCACGACGACGACGACCACGTCGGCGCGGTCCCCGCCACGGTCCCGGTGGACCACGGTCGTGCCGTCCGGGACCGACCGGACGGCCGCCGACGGCACCGCCCAGCTGCCCGGCAGCGGAGGTGACACCGCGACGCCGTCCACCGCGACCGCGCCGCGGTCGACCGCCGCCTGCAGCTCCGCCAGGCCCGCCGGGTCCACGCGGTCGCGATCCGCGGACAGCGGCAGGGCCACCCCGCCCACCCGCAGCTCCGCGTCCACCGGCACCGTCCGCGCGTCGTCCCCGACCGCCGGGGCCGCACCGACCGGCCCCGACGTGGTGGCGCCCTCGGCCGCCTCGCGCGCGCGTGTCGCCGCGAACGCCGCCCAGTCCTGCGTCGTCACGACGGCGTCGTCGAGCAGGGGCGCGCCCGTCACGACGATCGATCCCGCCACCGGCACCGGCGCACCGACCGTGAGGTCGACGTCGACGACGACCAGCTCGGGGGCCGACAGGTGCAGGACCCACGCGGGGTCGAACTCGTCTGTACGACCCGCGCCCACCTGAGCGGCGAACGCACGGACGCCGACGGCGGTCGCGGCCGTGAACCGGTCTCCGCCGCCGCTCGCGAGCCCGTACTCGGTGAGCAGGCCGTGCAGCACCGCGACGTCCGGCCCCCGGTCGCCGTTCCGCAGCACCCGCGTCACCGGCCGATCCCCGGCGTGCGCGACCCGGGTGACTCCGCCGACCACCGCGACCGCGTCGCCGGAGCGCAGCACGTCACCGGGCTCGACGTGCCGCACCTCGACCACGCCGTCCCAGCCGGGCGCGACCGCCGTGGGACCCGACTGCCAGGCCAGGGCCAGTCCGAACCGCCGCTCGGCCTGCTCCGACATCGCACGCGCCGACACCCACGCCGGCTCGTCCTGCGCGAACCGGACCGCGTCGACCTGGCGGGTCAGCGCCGCGACCACGGCCACCGGCGCCCCGACCCACACGAGGACCATGACCGCCGCGAGCGCCGACCGGGCAGCACCGGCGCGGCTCACCGGGACCCGCCGTGGCGACCGCCTCGGGCGCTCGCGCGATCACCCGGACTCGAAGTCACCAGGAGACTCCGATCGAATCCAGGTCCGGTCGGAGTCGCAACGCGGCCTGGGTGATGCAGTCGGTCAGCTCTGGCTCCGACTCGTGCGGGATACGCACCGCCATGTCTCGTGCACTGCGGATGTCACCGGTCATGACGAAACCGCGCTCCGCCATGCACTGAAGCGACGCGACCCGGATGTCGTCGTCCATCACCGCCTCGTGCGTGGAGATGTAGGCGGCCTCGACGGTCCACAGATGCTGCTGCAGGCACTCGTCGCTGGCTGCCCAGACGGCTTCCTCGGCCATCGCGCCGACAGGGAACCCGAACTCGCGGGTGAGGTTGTCGATCGGCGACAGCCGAGGCTCGGTGATGCCGTTCGCACGGTGCTCCGCGCAGACCCGAGTGTTGCTGATCGCCTGGTCGTAGTCCGCCGAGGTCACGATGCCGTCGGCGAGCAGGACGGACTGGCTCTCCCACCCGTTCTCGCGTGCGGCCGTCTGCGCCTCGGAGATGGTCTCGTACGTGAGCTCACGCAGCGGTTCCCCATCAGGCGGGGACGTGGAGCAGCCAGCCACCAGCCACGTCACGCCTGCTGCGGCGGCGATCGCGATCAGGACAGCGTGATCGCGCATGTAGGACAGCCCTTGTGACGTCCGGTCGAATCGTTCAGATTGGTGCCGCCCTTGCTCGCGGTGCCCCGCACGTTAGCCGAGGTGTTCCACGAGATGATCCCGCCGACGTGCAGCCCGGCGACCAAGCGATCCTGGCAGCTTCCGCTGTGGTGCATGGTGTTCGCCGACCCGGCGGCGGTGGTGCCGGTGCTCTGCACCCAGTTGCTCCCGCACGCCCGGGACACCGCCCGGTTGTACCCGAACGCCTCGGCGGAGTCGGCGTCGAGGAGGACCGCCCCGCCGAATACGAGGGCGGTGACGGGGACCAGCGCCAGGAGGCGCCGGACGCGGGTCGGTGTGGTGGGCGAGGTGGGCATCGTGTCGCTCCGTCCGTGGTGCGGAGGTCGCCGTCGGCCTCCGTCGCGCACGACGCTAGGACCGCCCGCAGCACCCACCGCGCGGGCGGTCCACCTACTCAGCCCAGGATGCCGTCGACGAACTCCTCCGGGTCGAACGGCGCCAGGTCGTCCGGGCCCTCGCCGAGGCCGACGAGCTTGACCGGCACGCCGAGCTCGCGCTGCACCGCCACGACGATGCCGCCCTTGGCGGTGCCGTCCAGCTTGGTGAGCACGATGCCGGTGACCCCGGCCACCTCGGCGAACACGCGCGCCTGGTTCATGCCGTTCTGGCCGGTGGTGGCGTCGAGGACGAGCAGCACCTCGGACAGCGGCGCGGTGCGCGTGATGACGCGGGTGATCTTGCCGAGCTCGTCCATCAGGCCGGCCTTGTTCTGCAGGCGGCCGGCGGTGTCGACCAGCACGACGTCCACGCCCTCGGCCGCGCCCTCGCGGACGGCCTCGAACGCCACCGACGCCGGGTCGGCGCCGTCGCGGTCGGAGCGGACGGTGCGGACGCCGACGCGGGAGCCCCAGGTCTCGAGCTGGTCCGCCGCCGCGGCGCGGAACGTGTCGGCCGCGCCGAGCAGGACGGTGCGGCCGTCGGCCACGAGCACGCGGGACAGCTTGCCGACGGTGGTGGTCTTGCCGGTCCCGTTGACGCCGACGACCAGCACCACCGCAGGGACGGTCACGCCGTCCTCCCCGGACCGGGGCGCGGTGTGCAGCGAGCGGTCGAGCGTGGGGTCGACCAGGGCGAGCAGCTGCTCGCGGAGCAGGGCGCGGACCTGCGCCGGGTCCTTGAGGCCCTGGACCCGGGCCTGCGTGCGGATCGCGTCGACGAGGTCCTGGGACGGCCCGGCGCCGACGTCGGCCAGGAGCAGGGTCTCCTCGAGCTCGTCCCAGTCGTCCTCGGTCAGGTGGTCGCGGGACAGCACCTGCAGCATGCGGGCGCCGAGCGGCGAGCCGGACCGCGCCAGCCGGTCGCGGAGCCGGGTGAGCCGGCCGGCGGTCGGGGCGGG
>NZ_JAANNB010000389.1 GCF_011603975.1 Cellulomonas sp. IC4_254
GCGCGGGTCGCCGAGCGCCGCCTCGGCCCGCAGGGGGCCGCGCAGGTAGAGCCGCAGCCGCAGCCGGGCGGCGGCGCCGCGGTCGCCGGGGAGCACCGCGCGCGGCACCGCGCCGAGCAGCACGGCGGCGCGGGCCGACGCCCAGCCGGCCGCGCCGTGGTGGGTCCGGAAGTACCGCTCCTGGGACGCGTGGAAGTGCGTCTCGCGCCGGGTGGGGTCGGTGCTGGTGCCCGCGCCGACGTGCCCGGCGAGCACGTCCTCGACCACGGCCGAGCGCCAGCCGGCGTCGTGCGCGCGGCGCTGCCAGTCGGTCTCCTCGGAGTACAGGAAGAACCGCTCGTCGAACCCGCCGACGGCGGCCAGCGCCTCCGCCCGCAGCAGCAGCACGGAGCCGATAACGAAGCCGTCCGGGGTCTCGGGCACGCCGAGCCCCGCGGCCTGGCGCCAGGCCGCGGCCGGGGTCGGGAACGGCCAGCGCACCCGCGCGGGCGCGCCGTCCTCGTCCACCTGCGCGGGGCCGACGGCGGCCACGTCGGGCGCGGCACGCAGGGCGCGGTGCAGCGCGCGCACGCCGGCCACGTCGACCCGGGCGTCGGGGTTGAGCAGCAGCACGTCGGCGCCGGGGCGCACGCTGCGGACTCCGAGGTTCACGGCGCCGGCGAACCCGAGGTTCGCGCCGGGGTCCAGGTAGCGCGCGCCGGCGTCCTCGGCGACGCGGCGGACCTCGGGGTCGCCGGAGTTGTCGACGACGGTGACCGGCAGCGTGCCGGCGACGGGCGCCAGCGCCCTGGCGAGCAGCTCCGCGGCCCCGTACGCGACGACGACGACCTCGGGGTCGCCCGCGGCGCCGGTGCCGGCACCCGGTTTGGTGGCTCCGGCCCGGTTCGGTGCCTGCGGGGTCCGAA
>NZ_JAANNB010000390.1 GCF_011603975.1 Cellulomonas sp. IC4_254
CCGACCCCGCCGCGTCCCGCCCGGTCACGTCCAGCGCCCCGAGCGCCCGCCCGGCCGGGTCGCGCAGCACGGCGGCGGTGCAGCTCCACGGCTGCACGGCGCGCGCGAAGTGCTCGGCGCCGTGCACCTGCACGTCGTGCCCGGTGGCGAGCGCCGTCCCGGGCGCGTTCGTGCCCGCGTGCCCCTCGTCCCACGCCGCCCCCTCGACGAACCCGACGGTCTCGACCGCCCGCCGCACGTCCGCGTCCCCGGCGACCCAGAGCAGCCGCCCGTCCGCGTCGGTCAGCGCCACGAGGAACCCCTCGCTGACGGCGGCGTCGAGCAGCAGCCCCCGCACCACGGGCAGCGCGTGCCGCAACGGGTGCTCCGCCCGGTAGGCGCGCAGGTCGGCGTCCGCGAGCGAGACCGGGGGAGCGGGCCGGTCGGGATCCACCCCGCTGCGCACGCTGCGCCGCCACGAGTCGGCGACGACGTCGCGCACGCCGGCGGTCGTCCCGGCGGAGAGGAACCGCTCGTGCGCCGCGAGCAGCGCGCGGCCGAGCGGCAGGGCGCGCGCGACCGGACGGAGCAGGTCGCGCTCTCCGTCGGGCACGGTCCACCCCCTCGACGTCGCTGTCGCGCGGTCAGTGTCGCGCGCGGGGCGCGGCGCGCGCCAGAGGGTGCCGACCGTTGCCGTCGGGCTCATCGAGGAGCCGTGGCACGCCGAGGACGTCCTCCGCCGGGGCGAGGCGGACGCCGTGCTGCTGGGGCGGGCGATGCTGCGGGACCCGCACGGGGCGCGGCACGCGGCGGTGGTGCTCGGGGACCCGTCCGGTGCGCGCTCCGGGTGCCGGGGACTGGGCCGTCCGGGTGTCGACCGGACGAGGGAACGT
>NZ_JAANNB010000391.1 GCF_011603975.1 Cellulomonas sp. IC4_254
CCCCGGCGCACCGCCGATCGACGGCTCCGACTCCGTCCTGCGCGAGCGGCTGCTCGCCCAGAAGCGGGTCGTGGGCGCGTCCCGCACCCCGGCGGCGTTCCGCGACGAGCTCGGCCTGGTCCTCGGCCTGCGCGCCGGCGACTACGCCGAGGCCGACGGCACCCGGCACGTGGCGCCGCCGGTCGAGGGCGCCGACTTCGACCTCTGGGTGCTCGCCTCGTCCGCGGGGGAGAGCGCCCGGGTCGCCGGCGAGCTCGGCCTGCCGATCGCCGCGAACTTCCACGTCAGCCCCGCCACCACGCTCGACACGATCGCCGCCTACCGGGCGGCGTTCCGCCCCGGCGTGCTCGACCGGCCGTACGTGGTGGTCTCCGCCGACGTGCTGGTCGCCGAGACCACCGCCGAGGCCCGCGCGCTCGCGACGCCGTTCGCCGACTGGGTGCTGTCGATCCGCCGCGGCGCCGCCGGGGCCGTCGCGTACCCGCACCCCGACGACGCCGTGCCGTGGGAGGCCCGCGACGCCGACGAGCGCGCCGTCGTCGCCGACCGGGTCGACACCCGGGTCGTCGGCGCTCCCGCGGACGTCGTCGCCCGGCTGGAGACGCTGCAGCGCGTCACCGGCGCCGACGAGCTGCTGATGACCACCGCGACCCACGACCCCGCCGACGCCCGGCGGTCGTTCGCGCTGCTCGCCGAGGCGTGGGGCGTCGCGCCCGGTGCCGACGCGGGCGCCGCGACCGCCGGCGACCCGCACCTGACCCTCGTCTGAAGGAGCCCGCCATGACCAGCACCACCGGCACGACCCCCGCCCCCGCC
>NZ_JAANNB010000392.1 GCF_011603975.1 Cellulomonas sp. IC4_254
GTGCGGAGGGGTGGTCGGCCCGGTTCGTCGCGCCGTGGCACCGATCGTATCGTTTCGACGGCGGTTGACCAGCAGTGCGGGCGGGCGATTCCGCCCACCCGCACGCCGGGATCCACCGGCTCCGCCTCGCCCGGCTCCGCCTCGCCCGGCTCCGCCTCGCCCGGCTCCGCCTCGCCCCGGGGTCAGACCGGCGCGGGCACCGTCCGGCCCTCGTCCCAGGGGACCGCCCACCCGACGGCGTCGAGCAGCCGGTCGAGGATGAACGCGGTGAACCCCCACACGAGGACGCCGTCGACGTCGAACGCCGGGCCGCGCCACTCGTGCCCGCCGCGGCGCAGGACCGTCGTGACGCGCCGTGCCGGGTCGACGAGGTCCGCGACGGGCACCCGGAACACGTCGACGGTCTCCGCGGGGTCGGTCGCCGCCACGGCGGAGGGGCGGTCCCACCAGCCGAGCACCGGGGTGACGAGGTTGCGGCTCACCGTGACCGGGAGCAGCGGCAGGGTGCCGAGCACGCGCACGCCCGAGGGGTCGAGGCCGGTCTCCTCCTGCGCCTCGCGGAGCGCGGCCGCCTCGGGTCCCGCGTCGGTCGGGTCGATGCCGCCGCCGGGGAACGAGACCTGGCCGGGGTGGTGGCTCAGCGTGGGGGAGCGGCGGGGGAGGAGCACGTCGAGGTCGGCGGCGACGGCGGGGTGGTCGGCCCGGGCGTCCGCCGCGTCGAGCACGCCGAACAGCACCAGCACCGCCGAGTCCCGGACCGGGCGCGCGTGGGCCGCCTCCCGTCCGGGCGGCGGGGCGT
>NZ_JAANNB010000393.1 GCF_011603975.1 Cellulomonas sp. IC4_254
TGCAGCAGCACGTCGACGAGCTCGGCGACGGGGACCCCGCCGTCGTCCGGCAGGACCGGCGGGCCCTGCCCCATCACCGTGGCGATCAGCAGGTGCGCGAGCCGCTCCGGCTCGACGCGCAGCTCCGCACGGTACGGCTCGACGCGCCGGACCACCGCGGCTCCTACCTCGGCGAGCGCGCGCAGCCGGGCGTCGCGGCCGGAGGGGCCGTGCAGCGGGAGCCGGTCGCCGGGGTGGTGCGCGGCCGGGCCGTCGACAGCGCCGGCGTCGGCGCGGGGGCTCGGGCCGGGCAGCGGCCGGCCCAGCAGGTCCGCGCCGCGCGCCCCGCGCACGGCCGTGGCCCGGCGGCCCTCGTCGGACGCGAGGATCGCGTGCACGGCGAACATGACGCGGCGGACCCGGCGGCCGCGGGCCGACATGACGTCCGCGAGCTGGGTGAGCTCGGCCGCGAGGTCTGCGGCGGGCGGGAGGTCGTCGATCTCGGCGACGCCCGCGGTCGGGTCGAGCGCGCGCTCGGCGGCGGCGGTCAGCAGCTCGACCTTGTCGTCGAACGCCCGGAACAGCGTCCCCTCCGCGACCCCGGCGGCCACGGCGATCTGCCGGGTCGACACCTGGGCGCCGTGCGCCTCGAGCAGCGGGACCGTGGCGAGGGCGATGGCGGCGCGGCGCTCGTCGCGGCTCATCGGCCGCGCGCGTTCGGTCCGGGGCTCGTCCATGCCGCCGAGCCTAAGTGAGTGAGCACTCACTCGTCCAGGTCGTTCGTCCCAGGCGAACGTCCCCCACCGACC
>NZ_JAANNB010000394.1 GCF_011603975.1 Cellulomonas sp. IC4_254
GGCATGACCGCGGGCGGGGGGTACACCGGCGACGTCCGGCCCGGCGGGGCGCCGGCCGTGCGCGTGCTCGACGACGTCGTGCTGCGCACGCTCTCGGTGGGGCCGATGGACAACGCGGCGTACGTGCTCGCGTGCCGGCGCACCGGCGCGCGGCTGCTGGTCGACGCGGCCGCGGAGCCGGAGCGGCTGCTGGACCTGGTGCGCGGCGGGGCCGACCCCGCGGCGGCGGACGGCGTGCCGGACGGTCCCCTGGCGCTCGTCGTGACCACCCACCGGCACCGCGACCACCTCGGGGCCCTCGCCGCCGTGCTCGACGCCACCGGGGCGCCGCACGCCGCCGGGGCCGCGGACGCCGCCGCGGTGGCCGAGGCCGCCGGCACCGCCGCACCGCGTCCCCTGGCGCACGGTGACGTCCTGGAGGTGGGGGCGCTGCGGCTCGAGGTCGTCGCCCTGCGCGGGCACACCCCGGGCGCGGTCGCGCTCGCCTACCGGGAGCCCGACGACGCGCACGCCCCCGGGGCCGTCCCGGGGCGGGTGCACCTGCTCACCGGCGACTCGCTGTTCCCCGGCGGGCCGGGACGCACCGCCGACGCCGCCGCCTTCGCCTCGCTCATGGCGGACCTCGAGGAGCGGGTGTTCGGGCGGTTCCGCGACGACACCTGGGTGTACCCGGGGCACGGCCGGGACACCACGCTCGGGGCCGAGCGCCCGCACCTCGCCGCGTGGCGCGCACGGGGCTGGTGAGGCGCCCGCCGGTGGGGCCGGCGCGGCCAGGGCCCGGCGGGC
>NZ_JAANNB010000395.1 GCF_011603975.1 Cellulomonas sp. IC4_254
GCTCGCCGCGGCGGCGGCCCTGTTCAGCAGCGTCGGCTACACGGCGACCTCGACGTACGCCATCGCCGAGCGGGCGGGCGTCAAGCAGGCCTCGATCTACCACCACTTCCGCGGCAAGGACGTGCTGCTGCGGACCCTGCTGCTCGACACCGTCCGCCCGTCGCTCGACCTGGCCGACGAGCTGCTCGACGCCCCCGGCGACCCGGCCGCCCGGCTCTGGGCGCTGTGCGACGCGGACGCCCGGTGGCTCGCGGACGGGCCGGTCAACATCGGCGGCCTGATGCAGCTGCCCGAGGTCGAGGGCGAGGCGTTCGCGGAGTTCCACGACGAGCGGGCGCGGCTGCGGGCCCGGTACGACGCGCTGGTGGCGGCCGTGCTGGGTCGGCCCGACTCCACGCGGCCGGCCGAGGCGACGCTCGTGTTCGGGCTGGTCGAGACCGTGATCACCGCCCGGCGTTCCGGCGGGGCGGCCGCCGCGCAGGAGGTGGCCCCGCTGGTCGCGGACGCCGCGCTGCGGGTGCTCGGGCTGGACGCCGCGGCGGCGCGCCGGGCCCGGTCGGGGGCGGCGGATCTTGTGCCGGAGACGCCCGGCGTCCCGGGCGACCCGGGGGACCCGGACCGGTCCGGCGACGGCGCCGGCGGCGCCCGGCGCGCGTCCGCGGGCTGACCGCGCGCCGACCCCCGAGGTGACCGGGGCTGTCCCACCGGTGTGGCCGCGGGCTGTCCGCCGGCGTGGACGGGCGGGCGTCCGCGCTGGTGCGCGTCGTAGGTTGAGGG
>NZ_JAANNB010000396.1 GCF_011603975.1 Cellulomonas sp. IC4_254
GCCCGTGGCCCGGCAGGGCCCGGTTCTCCGCACCGCGCGGTGCCTGCTGACCTGGTTCGGCCAGGTCGCGCTCTGGTACTGGGGGATCGGCCTGGTCCTGGTCGTCGCGGTGCCCCTCGTCGTGGACGCGGTCGGCGACGTGGGCACCTCGACCATCTGGTTCGCCCGGCAGAGCGGGGTGTGGTTCCCGTTCTCCGTGATGATCGGGATCGCCACCACGTATCCGCCGGTGCACGTCGCGAGCGGCATGACCCGGCGCAGCTACGTGCGCGGCGCCCTGCTGGCCGCGTGCGGGACGGCGCTCGCGTTCGCCCTGCTCATGGCGGGCGGGCTGCTGGCGGAGCGCGCCTGGTACGGCGCGATGGGCTGGCGCTGGTCGCTGCAGGACCAGGGCTGGTTCGACCCCGACGTGCGGTTCGGCAGCCTGCTCCTGGCGTACCTGGCGACGTTCGTCGTCGCGTACATCAGCGGCCTGCTGGTCGGCACCGTCTACGCCGCCGCCGGCGGCTGGTGGGGCACGCTGACCCTCCCGCTCACCGCCGGCCCGTCGCTGGCCATGACGATCCTCGTCGGGAACTCGAACGACTGGGTGCCGTTCTCGGACCTGTTCGGCGGCACCGGCGAGAGCACCCCACTCGCCCTCGTGGTCACCGTCGGCGCCGTCCTGGCGCTGGCGCTCGCCACCGCCTTCTGGCTGATCGCCACCCGCCGCGCGATCCCGCCCCGCCGCGGCTGACCCGACGCGCCCCGCGGCGCGC
>NZ_JAANNB010000397.1 GCF_011603975.1 Cellulomonas sp. IC4_254
CGGCCACGCGCGCGGCGTTCTCCGCGGCGAACAGCGTCCAGTGCGACGGCAGCCGCGCGGGGAACGACAGCGCGTGGTCCCGGACCTCGGCGGGTGCGGCGGCGAGCAGCGGCCAGCCGCGGGCCAGCAGCGGCACCGGCGTCAGCAGGCCCGCCCAGTCCACCGGGTGGTCGTCGCGACCCGGGTCCGGGCCGGACGCGAGCAGGACGACGTCGAACAGCCGCGCGCCCGCGGACCCCGGGGTGGCGAGGTCCGCGATGTCGGCGCGACGGCCGCGGTCGTGCAGCTCCCAGGCGCGGTACAGCGCGGCGAGCGGGTCGGTGTCGACGGCCAGCGCGCGGCGCTCGTGCCGGCCGTGGTCGGCGCCAGCGCCCCCGGTGCTCGGCGGTCGGCCGTCCGCCTCGTCGTCCTCGTCGTCGTCCGGACGCAGCCCGAACCGGGACCACGCGGCGGCCAGCGCGCGGCGGGCGACCGCGCCGTCCACGCCCGGGGGCGGGCCCCCGCCGTCCGCCCCGGGCGCCCGCGGCAGCGCGCAGTCGACCAGGCAGCCGTGCTCGACGGTGGCGAGCGTGACCCGGCCCGGCAGGGTGGGCAGCACCGCGCAGCCCCCGGAGGCGAACGTCACGACGACCGCGGTGGGGGACACCGGGACGACGTCGAGGGCGCGATCGCCCTGCACGACCACCAGCGGGCCGCCCGGGCGCGGCGCGGGGGGCAGCGGGGCGATCTCGACCTCGG
>NZ_JAANNB010000398.1 GCF_011603975.1 Cellulomonas sp. IC4_254
CGGGGGCCACCGGCGCGGGCTCCGGCCCGGCGACCGGCGCGGGCGCGGCGGGCTCGGCGACCGGCGCGGCGTCGGCGACGGGCGGCGCCACCGGCGCGGCCTCGGCGGCGGGCGCGGCCTCGGCCGGCTCGGCACCGGGCTCGACGGCCTGGATCGCCTCGATCGCGGCGATGACCGCGTCGATCTCGACCCCGCCCTCGCCGCCCTGGACCTCGATCGCGCGCAGGATCTCGCGGATCGTGTCCACCAGCCGCAGCAGCACGTCGGTGGTCGCCTGGTCCATCGACCGGCGGCCGTCGCGCAGCTCGACCAGCAGGTTCTCCCCCGCGTGGGCCACGCGCTCCAGGCGCGAGAACGCGAGGAAACCGCTGGTCCCCTTGATCGTGTGGATCGTCCGGAACACGCTCGCGATGAGCGCGCGCGACCCCGGTTCGCTCTCCAGGGCCACCAGGTCCTGGTCGAGCTGGTCGAGGTTCTCGTGGCTCTCCACGAGGAACTCGCGGACGATCTCGTCCATGTCCTCCACTGCTGCCTCCTACCGGGTGCGGACCCGTCTGAGGTGAGGATCGGCGGCTGCGGGGGCGGCGTGAGGCTTTTGGCGGGCGACGGGGCTCGTTCGCCGGGTGAAGGCGCGGGCGTCACCCGGACGGGTGCCCGGCAGCGGTGACGAGTGGAGCGTCCGGCGCCCGTCAGGGGCGGGGCTGGTCCTCGTCGGGCGCGGGGTCCGCCGCCGGGG
>NZ_JAANNB010000039.1 GCF_011603975.1 Cellulomonas sp. IC4_254
GCGGAGCAGCGAGGGTGCGCCGGGGTCTGGCGGCCGGGGGTCCCACCTGCGACGGGCGAACCTCACGAACAACCTGCCCTCCTCGCGCAGGGTCGGCGTGCCGTCGTAGGCACCCATGCCCCAGGTCCACAGCATCCCGTCCGCCTCGCCCCCGTCACCGAGGAGCAGGGTCGGGGCGTGCTGCCGGCAGTCCGGCTGGTTCGGGCGCTCCTCGAATGCGTGCCACTGCGCACGACCGGTCTGCCGCTCGAGCACCAGGCGCACGTAGAACGACAGCCCCTCCGCAGCCACCTGCGCCCGGCGCATCCCGGCCGCGGCCGCGCGCTGCTCCGGGGAGTCCTGCTGGAACCCGCACGGCGTGGGCCAGAACGCCGGTAACTCGTCGTCGCCGACACCCGGGCAGCCCTGGTCCACGAACGCCACGAACCACCGCCACAGCGGCACCAGCGAGGCCGAGGAGCCATCCATCTCGTCCAACGGACCGGCGGTGGCGTGCATCCACGCCGCCAGCTCCCGCAGCCGCACCGGCTCCAGGGCGATCACGTGCTGCACGAGCTCCTCAGCCTGCTCGCGCGTCGTCTTCTCGAAGTACATCGTCACCTCGGGAAGCCCGTGTTCTCCGGGGGCGTCGCCGCCCGCGCGCGACGCGGCGGAGTCCATCGAGCCACGTGCCGCAGCCGACACGGGTCGTCCGTCTCCTCGCCCACGGCCGGTCGCCGCGGTGGGCTGGAACCTATCCGGGCGAAGAAGGCGGCACGGCCCAGATGGGCGCCGTTCACCCCATCGGCTCAGCGCGAGGTGGGTCGCCTTCGGCCCGGACGCCCGCAGGGAACAGGGACGGTCTCCGTCACGTCACCGGCGCCGGCGTGAGCCTGGCGCCGGTGACGCCGACCGCCCGGAGGTCTCGTGCGATCGCGGCGCTCACGACAACCGTGAGTCCTGCGATGCGGGACGGCATGTGCACCACACGGCCATAGGCCTCGACGTCTCGCGCGGGGGTGTGCCAGGTCGTCATCCCGTGGCCGGCGAGCTTGGCCGGCGAGTAGAAGTAGCGCCCGGGGGTGCCGAGGCGGGGGTCTCGCTCGGTGAGCTCTTCGTCCAGGACGTCGTGGTGAACGGGGAAGTGCGGGGTCCAGTAAGGCAGGTCCTCACCCCCGCCATGCCGAACCACCCCCGGCAACCACTGCACCTCGTCCTTCGGGCCGAGGTGCGCGTCCAGCACGTCCCGCACCCGCGGGCTGACCAGGCGCACCCCGTCGACCGTCCAGACGAGGTCGAACGGCTCGCGAGTCGTCGACAGCCATCGCCACGCGGGCATGCCCGCGTCGTCGATCCGGCCCGGTCCGCTCAGGCGTCGCTCGAGCTCGTGGTCGTGTCCGTCCGGTTCTGCGGCGAGCGAGGCATCGGCCGACGCGTCGGCGGAGAGCTCGTACCACTGGGGCTGCGTGTGCTCGAGGGCGGGAAATCGCACGTCATCTCCATCGGTCGTGGTCCGAGCGCCTTGAGCATGCGGTACGGATGACGGCCGGGCCCTCCTCCACGACGTCACGGAAATGGTCCGGCCCACTCGGTCGACGCCCCTGACCGGGGCGTGGGGGACGTGCCCTGTGGCCTCCGCCGTCTGCCCGTCGGACTGGTGGCCACGGGACGTTGGTCCTGCGAAAACCGCCCTGAGTGCGTCGGAGCCCGCACGGTCCCCGGGCGCCTGGGTGCGGGCTCAGGACCTTCGTCCTAAGGGGGTGCTCAGATGGCTGCGGAAGGCGCACGAGCGCCGCCCGCATTCCGGGCCATATTCCCCTGACATTCGCCTTCGGTCGGCTCATTCCCTCGGCGGCCAACTTAGTCTTGTAGCGGCAAAACAGCCGTTGGCGCACGCATCGAGCCTCCTCCGAGGGTGGATGCACCGGCGCCATTGATTCCCACCCTTTCCGAAGTCCTGCGCACCTTTTCGCAGGCCGGGACATCCCATGAGACGGAGATCGTGAGAACGATGAACCACACGACCGAGAACGGCGAGAAGAAGTCGCGCAAGAAGCTCTGGGCCGTCGTCGGCGTCGGCGCCCTGGCCGTCGGCCTCGCCGGCGGTGGCGCGCTGACCACCCTGTACACCAGCATCACCGGCAACGACTTCCGGACCGCGGTGCCCGAGGAGTACGACGAGAACCGTCCGGAGACCGAGACCGAGGGCGCGCTCCTCAAGATCGCCGGTGACCCGATGGTCCACGAGTTCGACTCGTCCACGCACAACGACCTCGTCCAGGCGTCCTGGACGCTGACGAACGAGGGCAAGGCGGCGGCGCCGTTCGACGGCACCTTCGTGCCGGTCGGCGCCATCTCCCCGGAGCTGGCCGCCGCGCTGACCGTCGAGTACGGCGTGCACGGCGCTGGCGGCGCGATCGAGGGCTGGGTCCCGGCCGGCACGCTCGCCGACCAGGTCAGCTACGCCGAGGCGCTGAACCTCGGCGACTCGACGATCGCCGGTGGCGAGGAGCGGCCGATCACGGTCCGCGTCGTGCTGCCGGACCCGCGGGTCCTCGCCGACGACGAGAACATCGGCGCCGAGCTGCGGGTCGTCGCGAACTTCACCGTGTCGTACATCGACCCGCTGGACCGCACGGCCTGATCCCGCGACCCGCGCGGGGACGCACGGCACCACCACCGCCGTGCGTCCCCGCGCGGCTCCACCCACCGATCCGCCCGCCCCGAGAGGACCGGCATGCAGCCGCTGCGCATCACCGTCCGATCCCTGGCCGTGGTCCTGCTCGTCGTGATGGGGCTGCCGCTCGGGTGGACCGTCGTCACCGGCGACTTCTTCATGACCGTCACCGGGCGGTCGATGTCCCCGACGTACGAGATCGGTGACGTCCTCCTGGTCCGGCAGCCCGTCGGCGACGAGCTCGACCAGGTCGGCGCGATCGTGGTCGTGAAGTTCAACGACGACCCCGACGACGCCGCCCAGTACGTGCACCGCGTGGTCGAGCCCACGGCCGACGGCGCGTGGCTCCAGGGCGACAACAACGAGACCCGCGACCCGCGGCCCGTCCGGCCCGAGGCCGTCCTGGGCACGCCCCGTCTCGCGATGACCGGGCCGGTAGCCACCGCGTTCGACCTCAGCCAGAACCCGGTCGGCCGGGTGGTGCTCGCCGCCGCGGCGCTGACCCTGCTGCTCGTCCCGGTGCGCCGCTCCGCGGCCACGCCGCCCGGTGCCACGCCGCCCACGGCCCCCGCGCCCGCACCCGCGACCGAGGACCCGACCGCCGACGCCTCCCGGGGCGAGCCGGCGCTGACCACCGGAAGGTGATCGACATGACGATCGTCCCCGCACGACGCCGGCTCACGGCAGCCGTCACCGGCGCGTTCGTCGTGTCCACCCTCCTCGCCCTCACCCCGGCCCAGGCGTCGCCCGCTCTCGACGACACGGAGCCCCAGGCCCTGGTCGAGGCCCTCACGACCCCCGACCTGACGGCCCCCGACGCCGAGCCGGCCGACGCCCCGCCCGCGGACGCCCTGGCGCCCGACGCCGACCCCGCCGACGCCGACCCCGCCGACGCCCCGGGTGCGAGCCCCGCGGACGGTGACGAGCCCGCCGGTGCGCAGGAGCAGCCGCCGACCGCGCAGGACGACGTCGTCGCGGAGCCCGAGCCCGAGCCCGTCGTGCGCCTCGTGGTCGACTCCCTCGACTTCGGGGGCCCTGACGCGACCCCGGGCGACGGCGTCTGCGCGACGGCGGCCGGCACGTGCACGCTGCGGGCCGCGCTCGAGGAGTCCAACGCGCTGAACCGCCCGGCGGGCGAGGTGCTCATCACCGTCGCCGAGGGCCTGTCCGGCAACATCGTCCCGGACGGCACGAACACCGCCGCGGCGAGCAACCGCCCGAACTGGATGTTCCCCACCGCGACCGGCAGCCCGACGGTGTCGACCCGCGACACCGGCGGCGCGTTCTACCGCGTCACCGCGCCGGTGACGATCGACCTCGACAACCGGCTCAGCATCAACGACGGCACGTACGCCACGTCCGAGGGCGCGGCGTTCTTCGTCGACGGCCCCGGGGTGACGTTCCGGAACGTGTCGCAGATCTTCGGCTCCGGCTCCTCGTTCGTGATGGGGCCGAACGCGGACGGCGTGCTGATCGACGGCGGCGAGACGCGCACGCGGGCGTCGAACGCGCCCAAGCGGTTCATCACCTTCCGGAGCGGGTCGCGGAACGTGACGCTGCGCAACTACACGGTGTCCGGGTTCGCGCACCACGCCACCGGCACCACCGCGAACGCCTCCCGGACGGGGCTGCTGTGGTTCGACTCGGCGGCCAACACGACGTTCACGAACTACACGATCGACAACGTGCTGTTCGACTACCCGACCTCCGGGTCCTGCACCGCGACGGACGGGACGGGCTGCGCCACGTCGCTGATCGACTTCCGGTTCCGCAACGCGAACAGCAACATCCGGGTCGTCGACTTCACGTTCACCAACTCCCGGGTGCAGAACATGCCGGGCGTGAAGGGCGTGTTCGGGTTCCCGTTCAGCGACGGCGAGACCGTCGCGACCAATGACGGGATCCGGAGCTACGGCGTCCAGCTGACGGACCTGCAGATCACCGACAACGAATTCGTCAACAACCGCCGGCACAACCCCTCGTCCGCGGACCCGAAGAAGTACGGCGCCTTTATCGTCCTGCCGATCACCCAGATGGTCGGGAACAACGTCATCGCGCGCAACTACTTCGAGCGCGCGGAGCCCGGCGTGACCGGGGGCAACGTGGCCGGGCTGAACCCGTACGCCATCTACCACCGTGGCCTCAGCACCGGCAACAACAACACCATCCAGGCCAACATGGCGATCGTCGACAACCACTTCGACGGGTACGCGTCCGTCTCGACCATCCGGTTCCACCACGTCGGGCAGGAGACGGTCGCCCGGAACACCTTCGGCACCCGCACCGGCGGCTCCAGCGCGGGCGCGGCCGAGGAGACCTCCACCGGGAACGGCCTGTACGTCACCTCGGGCAACCAGTCCAACCGGAAGATCAACACCTGGTACCCGACCGCTGCCGTCGCCGCACGGCAGGCGGACCAGCTCTGCCGGGCCGAGGTCGAGGTGACCGCCCTCTCCGGCACGGGGAACCAGGTCCCGCAGACGCCGATCTACCTCGACGTCTACTGGACCACGGACCGGACAGCGGAGGTCTACCTCGGCACCTACGGCCCGTTCGACAGCCAGACCGCGCAGCGGCTCGCCGTCGACCTGCCGGAGGTCGGCAGCCCGGCTCTCCGGTGGATCGCGGAGCAGCACGGCGCGAACGTGCCGGTGGACCCGGACACGGACGAGGTGCACGGCTTCGTCCGGTTGCAGACGCACTCCGCGGCGGCCCGGGGTTCGGCCGCCGACGGCGACCTGGAGTCCTCGCAGTACAGCCGGGTCGCCGCGCTGACCGGCAACTGCGCCGTCCCGCCGGACGCCCCGCGCCTGGACGCGACGACGGGCATCGTCGTCACCGGGTGGGCGCAGCCGGGCGCAGAGGTGGTCGTCACGCAGGCCGACACCGGTGCGGAGGCCTGCCGGGCGGTCGCCGACCCGGAGACCGGCCGGTTCGCGTGCTCGCCGGCGACCTGGCTCCTCATCGGGGCGGTGGTCGACGCCTACGCCCGCGACTGGCACGGCAACGTGTCGCCGGTCGCCAGGGTCACGGTCGCGTTCACCGGGCCGCACGTGGAGCTGCGGTCCGTGCCCCGGGTGCAGCTGGTGGACGCCCTGCCGCGGGCCGCATGACCGGTCCCGGCGCGGACCAGGACGACCACGGGCGACAGGCACGACAGAGGAGACCACGATGGACGACGGACGGCGGACCGACGCGGAACGACCCGGCCCACGCCCGCCGGCCGGGAGCCGGCCGTCCCGCGCACGGCCGGACCGCGCACGGCGGGACCGCGCGCGGCGGGACCGCGGGTGGCGGCGCCGGACGGCCGGCGTCGCCGCTCTGGTCGGGGCGGGCGTGCTGCTGCTCACCGGCGGGGCGGCCCCGGGGGCGGCGCACCAGCGCGGCACCGTCCCCGCGCCCGGCCCGGTCACGGTGGTCGGCGCACCCCTCGTGCACACCTTCGACCTCGACGTGCCCGGCGACCTCGTCGAGGGCCGGTGGACCGTCACCGGCGACCGCGCCGCCGCGGTGCCGTACGACGGCGTCCTCGAGCCGGTCGGGGTCGTCTCCCCGGACCTCGCCGAGGCGCTCGTCGTCGAGTACGGGCGCGTCGACGCGGGTGGCGAGGTCCTGAGCTGGCACGACGCGGGGACGCTGGCCAGGCCGCAGACCTACGGGCACGCCCTCGCAACCAGCCCGGCGGTCAGCGCGGGGACGCCCACGAGCATCCCGGTGCGCGTGTCCTTGCCCGACCCCGGGCCGCTGACGGCGCTGCCCGGCCAGGTCCTCACCGTCGAGGCCCGGTTCGCGATCAGCTACCTCGACGACGGGTCCGGGACCTCGCAGGGCCTCGCCGTCACGGGCCTGTGGCCCTGGTGGCTCGCGGTGGCGGCCGTCCTGGTGGCGCTCGGGGCGCTGCTGTCCCGGGCGCGACGCGCGCCGGACGACCCGTCGCAGCACGCCGGACCGGGGACACCGCCCGCGACGCGTCCGTGACCGGCCGCACCGCGGCGGAGATCCGTGCTGGTGAGCCCGTTGCGCTCGGGACCCCGCGGTGCTCCACTGGGGATCGGTGGGGCCTGAGATGGAAGAGGTCCGCGCCATGGGGATAGTGGTTCCTCTCCACACCGACCCGCCGGGCGCCGACGGTGCGATCGGTGCGCGGGAGCGGGAGGCGGAGGAGCGGAGCGTGCCCGTGCGGGACGTCGAGGTCCAGCGCGTCGTGGACCTGGTGGTGCGCGGTCGGAGCGTGCGGCTCATCGGGGGTCGGTGGTCGGGCCGGACGTCGCTGCTGCGCGCGGTCGAGCACGCCCTCACCGAGCGCGGCCGGGACGTCTTCCGCGTGACGGGCGCCCGGGACGTCCCGGACCTCGAGGTGCTCCGCGTCAGCCTGCCCCCGCGGGTCGGCGGAGAGCTGGGGGCGCACGACCTGGCGTTCGCGCAGGTGTACGCCGTGCTGCAGGCGCACCTGTCCGGCGGCGGACACACGCTGGTGATCGACGACGCGGACCTGCTGGACGAGTCGTCGCGCGGGGTGGTCCGCCTGCTGCACCAGCGGCTGGGCGTCCCGGTCGTGGCGACGACGCTGCCGTCGCGGGACCGGGAGGACGCCGGCGCGTGGCTCGCCGAGACCTCGCAGCCCCTGGTCCAGCTCCACCTGGACGGCATGCCGGTCGAGGACCTGCACGAGCTGCTGCACGAGCGGGCCGGCGGGCCGGTCGCACCGAGCGTCGGCGCCCGGATCCACAGCGACTCCGCCGGCATCCCGGGCCTCGCCCTGGCGATCCTCGACGGCGCGATCGGGCACGGCGCGCTGCACCGGGTCGGCGACACCTGGACGGGCGAGCACGTCTGGTCGCCCGAGATGCAGGGCGTCTACGCGACCTACCTGGCCAGCCACCGCCCGGAGGTCCGGGACGCGGTGGGGGTCCTCGCGGTGACGGGGGCGCTGCCGTTCGCCCTGGCGCTGCAGCTGCTCGGGGCCGAGATGCTCGACGAGCTCGACGCGACGGAGCTGATCCAGACGGTCCCGGCCGGTGCGGCGCACCTGGTGGTGCTCAACCCGCCGGGGCTGGCCGACTACGTGGACCGGCACCGGCTGACGGGTCGGCACCGGCGGCTGCTCACGGCCGCGATCGAGCGCATCGTCGACGGACGGCCGGTCCCGGACGAGGAGACGGCCCGGGTCCTGGCCCGGCTCCGCGGGCGGCTCGACCGGGGCGAGGGAGCGGGCGCGCTGACGACGGCCCCGTCCCGGGCGGAGTTCGTCGGCGGGATCTTCGCGCAGGGGCTCGGGGCGGACGTCACGGCGGCCACCGAGCAGTGGCGGGGCGGCAAGCGGGTGCGCGACGCGGTCCCGCTGCTGCGGGTGCTGCTGTGCGGCACCCGGGACCGGCTCGCGATCGAGAACGTGCTGGCGCAGACGGACCTGACGACGGACGTGGAGACGTTCGAGTACGTGGAGCTGTGCTACCACCGGGCGCGGTGGCTGGTCGCGCAGGGGGTCAGCGTCACCGAGGTGGAGGCGCAGGTCGGGCGGCACCTGCCCGCCGCGATGCGCTACCGCGAGGCGGTGTCCAGCCTGCTGTACGTGGTGGCGGCGGAGTTCGACGGGCTGCCCGCGGACTACGAGGACGTCCTGGCCCCGAGGACCGCGGCGCCGGGGCTCGACGCGGCCGCCGCCCGGGTGGCTCTGGCGGCGTGCCACACGATCGCGGGCCGGCACGAGCGCACGGTGGCGGTCCTGGACGTCGACCGGCAGGAGTGGCCGCGGTTCCTGCGGGAGAGCGCCGACGCGCTCGTGGGCCTGTCGCTGTACGGGCGGGGCGACTTCCTCGCGGGCCTGGCGCACGGCCGGGCCACCGCGAGCCGGGCGACGGCGGAGCTGTCCCGCTCCGCCTACGTCAGCGGCTGCCTGCTGACTGCCCTGTGCCTCGGTGCCCGGCTGGAGCTCGACGCCGCGCGCCGCGAGCTGTTCCCGGTGCTGTCGTCCGGCGCGATGGCGGGGACCCTCGTGCTGCCGCCGGACCGCGCGGTCCGGGTGCTGCTCGCGGCGCTGTCGATCTACAGCAGCCACGAGTCGGTGTCCGCGGGCCTGCTCGACCTGGCCTCGGGGGACTACGGCTGCGGCGAGGCGCTGCCGTTCGCGAACCCGGCGTGGACGACGGCGATGGAGCTCTACGCCCACGGCCGCGCCGCGGAGGCCGCGGGCGTCCTGGACGACGTCAGCGCCCGGCTGCGCGCCAAGGGCTTCGCGCTGGCGGCGGACGTGACCGAGATGAACCGGATGATCGTGGAGCTCGACCCGGCCCGGGCACCCGCGTTCGCGGCGGTGGCGCAGCGGCTCGGCGGTCCGCTGTACGTGGCCTACCTGGACGCGAAGCAGGCGTCGTACGACCGCAAGCCGCAGGACCTCGTCCGGGTCGCGCACCGGCTCGCGGACGAGGGGGTCGCGGAGCAGGCGGTCCGGTGCTACCTCAACGCGGCGGGGATGTTCCTGCTGGACGGCGACCCGGTCGCCGCGGCGGAGGCGCGTGCGGCCGCCCGCGCCCTGCAGGCCCGGCGCCAGCTGCCGCCGGCGCGCGCCGACGAGGCCCGGCTGACCGAGCGCGAGTGGGAGGTCGTGGAGCTCGTGGCGCTCGGGCACTCGAACGCCGCCGTCGCCGAGCGGCTGTTCCTCAGCTCGCGCACCGTGGAGAGCCACCTGCGCAACATCCGGCGCAAGACGGGCATGGAGAACCGCGCGGCGGTCGCGAGCCTCCGCCGGGGCTGACGCGCGGCGACCCCGCCGGGCCCTACGGTGTGGCCATGACGACCCTCGCCGTGGGCATGATCACCTTCGACACCACCGACGCCGTCGCCCTGGCGACGTGGTGGGCCCGGCACGTCGGCGGGACCGTGCGCGACGAGGCGGACGGCTGGTTCGTGACCGTCGACCGGCCCGACGGCCCGGCGCTCGCGTTCCAGAAGGTCGCCGACCCCACGCCCGGGAAGAACCGCGTGCACGTCGACCTGCGCGCGCAGGACCGGGAGGCGGCCGTGCGTGCCCTGCTCGCGGACGGCGCGACGCTGGTGGCGCAGCAGACGATGCCCGGGTTCCGCTGGACGGTGCTCGCCGACCCCGACGGCAACCAGTTCTGCGTCGCGCAGGCGGACGGCGCCTGACCCGACCCCGGCGGGCGGACTCGTCCCGGCCGGGGCCGACCCCGACCGGTCGGTAGGATCGCCCGGCAGCGCCGCGATCGCCCCGCCGACGGCGCCCAGGGACCTCGAACCGCGGAAAGGCGGCGCAGCCGGCCGTGTACTCGCTCCTCCTGACGATCGTCTACGTCGCGTTCATCAGCCTCGGGCTGCCGGACTCCCTCGTCGGGTCGGGGTGGCCGGTGATGCACGAGGACCTCGGCGTGCCGCTGGCGTCCGCCGGGATCCTCACGATGATCATCGCGGTCGGGACGATCGTGTCCAGCCTCGCGTCCGACCGCCTGACGCGGCGGTTCGGCGCCGGTCTGGTCACCGCGGTGAGCGTGGGGATGACGGCGGCCGCGCTCGTGGGCTTCTCGCTGTCGGGGTCCTTCTGGATGCTGTGCCTGTGGGCGATCCCGTACGGCCTGGGGGCCGGGGCGGTCGACGCCGCGCTCAACAACTACGTCGCCGTGCACTACGCCGCACGGCACATGAACTGGCTGCACAGCTTCTGGGGCGTGGGCGCCTCGATCAGCCCGTTCATCATGAGCTACGCCCTCGGCACCCGGCTCGGGTGGTCGGGCGCCTACGGGATCGTCGGCGGCATCCAGATCGCCCTGACGATCGTGCTGCTCGTGAGCCTGCCGCTCTGGGGCAGGGTCGACGCCGTCCGCGCGGCCGGGTCCGCGGGCGCCCCGGACGCCGCCGTCGACGGCGGGGACGACCCGTCGACGACCGGCCGCGCGCACGTCCCGCTGGCGCAGGCGCTGCGCATCCCGGGCGTCCTGCTGGTCCTCACCGCGTTCTTCGCCTACTGCGCGCTCGAGAGCACCGCGATCCTCTGGGCCTCGACCTACCTCGTGACCGACCGCGGGGTCGACACCGCCACCGCCGCGGCGTTCGGCTCCCTGTTCCTGCTGGGGATCACCGGCGGGCGGTTCCTCGCCGGGTTCGTCGCCGACCGCATCGGCGACACGCTGCTGATCCGCGGGGGCTTCGCGACGGTCGCGGTCGGCGTCGTGCTCATCGCGCTTCCCGTCGGGACCGACGTGCTGGCGCTCGTGGGCCTCGTCGTCGCCGGGCTCGGCTGCGCGCCGATCTACCCGGCGATCATCCACTCCACGCCGGTCAACTTCGGCCGCAGCAGCTCGCAGGCGATCATCGGCATCCAGATGGCGGCGGCGTACACGGGCTCGACGCTGGCGCCGCCGCTGTTCGGGGTGCTGTCGGCCTGGGCGGGGACCTGGATCTTCCCGCTGTTCGCGGCCGTGCTGGTCGCGCTGGGGCTCGTCATGTCCGAGCGGCTGAACCGGCTCGTCGCGCGGCGCGCCCGGGACAGGTCCGCCGCGACGGTCTGAGACCCGGCGACGCTCCCCGGGCGGGCGCGGGCGAGTCCTGCGACGATCACCCGATGCCCCGCGAGCCCTGGTACGCCCGGACCGTCACCGCCGCCCGACGGTCGTCACGCGCCGTGTGGGCGCGCCGCGGGGAGCTGCGCGACCCGACGTCGCGCGCCGCCGTCGTCCTCGGGCTGCTGCTGGTGGTCGTGGGGATCACCGGCCTGCTCGTGGTGCACGACGCGGTGGCGGAGGGCGACGACCTCGCGGAGGCCGACCTGCCGGTGCTCGACTGGCTGGTGGCGGCGCGCGGGCCGGGGGTGACGGCGTTCCTCACGGCGGTCTCGGCGGTGACGGGACCGAGCGTGCTGCCGGTGGTGGTCGTGGTCGCGTGCCTGGTGTGGGGCCTCGTGACCCGCTCCTGGTGGCAACCCGCGCTGCTCGCCGGCGCCATGGTGCTGTCCACGCTGGTGTCGGTGGCGATCAAGTCGGGGGTGGCGCGGCCGCGGCCGCCGCTGGACACCATGACGGTGCCCGGGTCGGAGACGACGTACTCGTTCCCCTCGGGGCACACCGTCGGGACGGCGACGTTCCTGCTGACCGTGGGGTACCTGATCTGGATCCGGAACCCGCACGTGCGCTCGCTGGTGCTCTGGGCGCTGTCGACCGGCGTGGGCATCCTGCTCGTGGCCGGGAGCCGGCTGTACCTGGGCTACCACTTCCTGACCGACGTCACGGCCGGGTTCGCGCTCGCGGTGGCGGTGCTGGGCGTGGTGGTCGTGGTCGACCGGCGCCGGGCGGTGCGGGCCGCGCGGATGACGGCCGGGGCCGGCGGCGACGACGCGGGGGCGACCCCGGCGGGCTGAGGTCCCGACCCGCGGGGGTCGCCCGCGGACCGGCGATCCTCACCCGGTCAGGCGTCGAGCACCGCGGCGATCCGTCGCTGGAGCTCGTCGACCTGCGCGCGGGCCGGCAGCCGCCGGTCGAGGACGTGCAGCACGAGCACGTCGCCGCGCAGGTCGACCGACAGGGCGCCCGGCATCAGGGTGCTGAGGTCGGCGCACAGCACCCGGGCCGCCCCGCGCGGCAGCGTGAGCCGGTGCTCGAGCAGGACGGGGTCGGTGTCGACCGGGGTGCGCAGGGCCCGGAGCGCGACGTCGACCCCGCCGAGCACGGTCCGCCAGAGGAACCAGCCCGCCAGCCGGAGGGCCGGCGGGGTGCGCCGGAGCAGCCGGAGCGGCCGGCCGCCCGCGGGGACGAGGGCGAGCGACGCGGCGGTCACGAGCGGCACCACCGCCGCGCCGTACCCGGCCACGGAGAGGTCGCCCTCGGACACGGCCCACCAGGCGACGGCCAGCAGCGCGGCCCGGGCGAGCCCCGCCCGGGCGACGCGCGCGATCCCGCGCCTGCGGCCGACAGCGCCCTGCCGCGCCGGGTGCGCCGCTGCGACGCGCCCGGTCACGGCGTCACCGCCAGGGCGATCCCGGCCACCGCGGCGACGGCGAGCAGCGCGACCCCGGAGGGCACCCACCCGGACAGCCGGGCCTCGGCGCGCTCGACCCGGTGCGCCCGGCCGAGGGCGTGCGCGGCGCGGACCACGGCGGCCTGCGCCCGGTCCCGGACCTCGGCGACCCGGTCGCCCGCGGCCGGGAGCGCGGCGAGCAGCGCGCCGGTCGCGCGCTCGACCGGCACGAGCACGTCGCCCGCGGGCACGAGCGGCTCGGGCTCCCCGGTCGCCACCCGCTGCGGCAGCCGTCCCGTGCGGGCGGCCACGACGGCCACGCAGGCGAGCGCGACGCCGAGCAGCACCGGCCACGCGGCGTCCCACAGCGTCACCGCGTCCAGCCGGGGCACCCGCAGCACGGGGGCCCACCGGTCGGCGAGCCACCAGGTGGCGCCGGTGCCGCCGAGCACCAGCACCGCCCAGGTGACCAGCGGGGCGTCCAGCCCGTCGCGCCCCGGCTCCGGGCCCGCGAGCAGCCGGACGGCGGCGCGCGCGAGCAGGAGGGTCGACACGGTGCCGACGAGGGGGAGCAGCGCGGTCACGTCGACGAGGAGGGGCGCGGGGGCGACCGCCTGCTTCGCCGCGTACTTGGCGACGGACCCGCTGCCGAGCGGCGCGCCCGCCACCGCGAGCGCGAGCACCGCCGTGCCCGCGACCACGAGCCCGCGCCACCGCCCCGCGCCGTGCCGCCGCCAGACCGCCACCGACAGGAACAGCCCGCCCTTCGCGATGCCGTGGTGCACGGCGTAGACGACGGCGGCGAGCACGCAGGCGGGGGCGAGGTCCGGCGCGACCAGGGCGACGCCGACGAGCACCGCGAGGAACCCCATCTGGCTCACCGAGGAGTAGGCGAGGGCCACCTTGGGGTCCCGGGCGAGCACGCCCGGGACGAGCGCCCCGAACGCCCCGACCAGGGCGAGCAGCACCAGCGCCGTACCCCAGCCCGGCAGGGCGACCTCGCCCAGCGGGAGGAACCGGAGCCAGCCCACGAGCCCGGCCTTCACCATCGCGCCGCTCAGCACGGCGCTGGCCGGCGGCGGCGCCGCGGGGTGGGCCAGGGGCAGCCAGCCGTGCAGCGGGACCAGGCCCGCCTTGATGCCGAAGCCGAGCAGCAGCAGCCCGACGATCGTGCCCGTGTGCGGCGAGGCGGCGACGGCGGCCGGGGCGTCGGCGAGCCGCAGCCCGCCCGCGGACACGACGAGCACGACGGCCGCCAGCACCGCGACCTCGCTGACCACGCCGAGCGTCAGGTACGCGCGCCCCGCCCGGCGGGCGGCGGCGGTCCGGTCGTGCGCGACCAGGCCGTAGGCCGCGACGCTCATCACGGCGTAGCCGACGGTGAAGGTGGCCGCGTCCGCGGCGACGAACGCGGTCGCGTTGCCGACGAAGCAGGTGAGCAGCAGCGCCGCGAGCACGGCCGCGCGGCCGCCCCGGGCGTGGGCGGCGGTGGCCAGCGTCGCGGCGTACAGCACGGCGGCGGTCAGCAGCAGCGGCCGGCCGACCTGGTCGAGGGTCGCCGAGGTGCCGAGCAGCAGCCAGGGCAGGTCGAGGTCGCCGGCCGCCGGTCCGGCGACCGCCAGCGCCGCCGCGGGCAGCAGCGACACCGGCGCGGCGCGGACCAGCCGGCGCCGGGCCCGGTCGCCGGGCGGGCGCAGGGCCGCGAGGGCGAGCGCGCCCGCGGTGCCGGCGGGGGCCAGGGCGGCGAGCAGCCAGAGCCAGGTCATCGGTCAGCCTCCCTGGACGATCAGCCAGGCCATCGACAGCGGCGCGAGCGGGACGCCGGCGGCCACGGCGGCGAGCAGGGAGCACCCGGCGGTGACGAGCGCGGGGACGAGCAGGGCGGGCGGCGCCTCCCACCGGGCCCGGGTGCCGGACCGGCTGGTCGAGCCGGGCCGCCCCCACCACATCCGCCCGACGACCGGCAGGAAGTAGGCCGCGTTGAGCAGCGACGACACGACCAGCACGACGAGGACCCAGGGCTGCCCGGTGTCCACCGCGCCGAGCCCGAGGTACCACTTGGACACGAACCCGGCGACGGGCGGCAGCCCGATCATGCCGAGCGCCCCGACGGTGAACGCGGCGCAGGTCAGCGGCATCCGGCGGCCCGCGCCCGCGAGCTCGGAGACCCGGGTGGCGCCGAGCGTCTGCGCGAGCAGGCCCGCGCAGAAGAACAGCGTGATCTTCATCAGGCCCTGGTGCACGACGTGCACCACCCCGCCGACGGTCGCGACCGGGCTGAGCAGCGCGACGCCCAGCGTCACGTAGGCGACCTGGGCCACCGTCGAGTACGCGAGCCGCGCCTTGAGGCCGTCCTGGCGCAGCGCGCGGACGGAGCCCCACAGGATCGTCGCGCACGCGACCACGAGCAGCGGGCCGAGCAGGCCCAGGTCGGCGGCCACCTCGACCCCCGCGAGCTCGTCCACCACGAGGACGACGCCGAACACGCCGGCCTTGACGACCGCGACCGCGTGCAGCAGCGCGCTGACCGGTGCGGGCGCGACCATCGCGCGCGGCAGCCAGCCGTGCAGCGGCACGAGGGCCGCCTTCACCGCCAGCCCGACGAGCAGCAGGGCGAGCGCGGCCCGCGCGGCCCCGGGCTGCTCGGCGGCGAGGGCGGCGACGGCGGGGCTGCCGCCGCGGGCGAACTCGACCGGGCCGGCCAGCGCGGTGAGCCAGACGGCGCCGAGCAGCAGGGCGACCCCGCCGCCGAGCGTGTACGTCAGGTACACCCGCGCGCCGCGCAGCGCGGCGGCCGTCTGCTGGTGCGCCACCAGCGGGTAGGTCGCCAGGGTCAGCAGCTCGTAGAACACCACGAACGTCACGAGGTTGCCGGACAGGGCGATGCCCGAGGAGGCGACCACGCACAGCGAGAAGAACCCGAAGAACCGGGACCGGTGCCGCCCGTCCGTCCGCAGGTACCCGATCGCGTACACGGTGGTCAGCAGCCAGAGGAACGCCGACAGGCCGAGGAACAGCAGCCCGAACGGCTCGACGCGCAGCACCAGGTCGACCTCGGGCAGGAACGGCACCCGCCACTCGAACCGGCGACCCGCGAGCACGGGCGGGATCAGCGCGACGACGAGGCCGACCTTCGCCAGCGCACCGGCGAGGTTCAGCGTCGTCCGGGTGCGGTGCCGGTCCTCGGGCAGCAGGAAGATCGCGACGGCGGGCACGAGGGAGCTCGCGAGCACCAGGACCGGCAGCCAGGTCGTCGTCGTCATCCGGCCGGCACCGCCCCGACGAGCAGCAGGTCCACGAGCCAGGCCGAGCCGACGCCGGTGCCGACGGCGAGCACGGCCAGGGTCAGGGCGGGCCACCGCGCACCGGCGGGGACGCCTCGGCGAGCGGCCGCCGGGTCGGGGTCGGGGCGCAGCGCGACGCCGAGCACCCGGGCGGTCGCGGACGCCGTGAGCAGGCCGCCCACGAGCAGCACCGCCACGGCCCACCAGGCGCCCGAGGTCACCGCGCCCTCCAGCATCCGCCACTTGCCGGTGAACCCGAGCGACGGCGGCAGGCCCGCGAGGCACGCGCCTGCGACGCCGAAGGTGAGCACCACCATCGGCGCGCGGGTCGCGGTGCCCGCGAGGTCCGCGACCCGGTCCCCGCCGGCCACGCCGACGAGGGTCCCCGCCGCGAGGAACAGGGCGGCCTTCGCGAGCCCGTGCGCGAGCAGCAGGAGCAAGGCGCCCTCCCAGGCGAGCAGGGCGCCGGTCCGGGCGCCGTCCGGGGCCGCCGGGTCGAGCGCCGGCAGCGCGAGCGGCAGCAGCAGCACCAGGTAGCCGACCTGCGCCACGGTCGAGTACGCCACGAGGCGCTTGAGCCGGTCCTGGCGCAGGGCGAGCACGCCGCCCCACAGCACGGCCCCCGACCCGAGGACGGCCAGCACGACCGCGAGGCCGGCGTGACCGCCGAGCGCCGACCACAGCCGGACGAGCACCACCAGCGAGCCCTTGACCACCAGGGCGGACAGCAGCGGGCTGACGGTCGTGGGCGCCGCGGCGTGCGCGTCCGGCAGCCAGGCGTGCAGCGGCGCGAGCACGGCCTTCACCCCGAGGCCGACGGTCGCCAGCGCGAGCACCGTGCCGAGCGCCGGGCCCGGCGGCAGCGCACCCGCCGCGAGCTCCAGGGTGAGGGTGCCGGTGCGGGCGTGCACCAGCGCCACGGCCACGAGGAACGCGAACGAGCCCAGCACCGCGACGCAGAGGTACCGCAGCGCGGGCGCCAGCGCCCGGCGCCCGCCCAGCGCGACCAGGCCGACCGCGCCGACGGTCATGAGCTCCAGGGCGACGTACGTGGTGAACAGGTCGCCGCTCACCAGGACCGCCTGCAGCCCCGCGACGGTGACCAGGGTGAGCGGCCAGGCGGACGGCCCGCCGGCGGCCGCGGGCCGGGCCACCGCGTGGCCCAGGACGGCCAGCACGACCACGGCCGCGAGCAGGCCGACCGCCGCACCCAGCCCGTCGAGCCGCAGCGCGATGCCGAGCGGCGGCTCCCAGCCACCCGGGGACCCGCGCAGCGGACCGTCCCGCAGCACGGCGACGACGGCCGCGACCGCGAACCCGAGCTGGGCGGCGGCGACGGTCAGCCCGACGGTCCGCCGCCAGGGCAGCACCGCGGTGGCCACGGCGCCCGCGAGCGGGAGCAGGACCGGGAGCAGCAGCAGGTCAGCCATGGCCGTCCCCGTCCCCGTCCGCGTCGGCGTCGGCCGCGGCGGCGTCGACCCGCCGCACCAGCACGAGCGCCAGCCCCGTGACGGCGACCGTGATGACGATGCCGGTCAGCGCGAGCGCCTGCAGCACCGGGTCGGCGGTGCCCGTGCCTTCCGAGCCGAGCGCGACCAGCACGAGCAGGGTGCCCGCGCCGGCGACGTTCAGCGCGATGATCTGGCGCAGGTGGTCCCGGGTGGTCAGCAGGCGCGCGGCCCCGAGCAGCGTCACGACGGCGCCGAGGACGAGGAACGTGTCGGGCGCGCTCATCGCGGGGCCTGCCGGTCGGGGGCCGGTGCGGCGTCGGCCGGCGGCGTGGGGGCGGCGACCCGCCGGTCCGGCCGGGCGGCGAGCACGAGCGCCGCGAGCCCCGCGCCGATCGCGACCACGAGCACGGCCTCCAGGGCGAGGACGGCGGCGGCGCCCCACGGCGGCGCGAGCGCGAGCCACGTGCCGGCGAGCAGCCGGGTGCCGCCGGCGAGCGCGAGGAACCCGGCGAGCCCGACGACCACCGCGGGCGGCAGCCACCGGCCGGTGGGCACCAGGTCGCGCCGGCCGGTGAGCGCCAGCAGCAGCGCGGCGCCGGCGAGCAGGGCGCCGGCCTGGAACGCGCCGCCGGGGCGGGACGACCCCGCGACCAGGAACCAGCCGACGAGCAGCAGCACCAGCGGCACCGCGAGGTGCACGAACCCGCGCAGGACGGGGCGGGTGTCGGCGGGCAGGGCGACCGCGGCGAGCGTGCCGTCCCGGTGCAGCGCCAGCGCCGCGAGGACGGCCGCGGTGAGCACGGCGATCTCGAGCAGGGTGTCGAGCGCGCGCAGGTCGAGCAGCACGGTCGTCACCGGGTGGCTCACGACGCCGTCGGCCTCCCGCGCGAGGTCGCCGAGCCGGCCGGGTCCGGCGCCGTCGCGGCGTGCCCGCACCAGCACCCCGCCCAGCAGCGCGCCGGCCGCCGCGGCGGCGCCGAGCGGGAGCAGCGCCGCCCACGACCGGCGCGCCCGGTCCGGCTCCGCGGGCGGGCGGCGCCCGGTCACCGCCGACACGAGCAGCGCACCGGTGGCACCCGAGGCGATCGCGGCCTCGGCGAGCGCGACGTCCGGGGCGCCGAGCCGGGCCCACACGAGGACGAGGAGCAGACCGAGGACGAGGAAGAGCAGCACGCCGGAGCCGGCCCGCGGCGCGAGCAGCGTCGCGACCGCGGCGACCAGGACCGCGGCGGCGAGCAGCACGTCGAGGAGCGCGGTCACGGGCCCGACCCGGTCCCCGGGGGCGGGGCCGCACCGCGCGCCAGCAGCGCCCCGTTCGTGGCGGAGGCCAGCAGGGCGAGCAGCCACAGCAGGCCGAGCTTCGCCGCGACCGCCCACCCGGGCCCCTGGACGACCAGCCCGAGCACGACGAGGCCGAGCCCGAGGGTGTCCGCCTTGGTCAGCGCGTGCAGGCGCTGCGACAGGTCGGGGAACCGGAGCAGCCCGACGGTCCCGGCGGTGACGAACAAGCAGCCCGCGGTGACCAGCACGACGGTCAGCGCGTCGAGGAGCATCACGACCACCCCCGCTCGGCGGCGACGCGGACGACCACCGTGACGGTGGCCAGCGCCACGAGCGCCAGCGCGGCGTCCCGCAGGGCCGGGGTGCCGGTGGCGTGCGCGAGCACCACCAGCGCGGCGGTGCCGGTGGTGGACAGCAGCAGCAGGGCGGTCGTGCGGTCGCGGGTGGTCGGGCCGCGCAGCACGCGCGCGGCCCCGACCACGACGTTGAGGACGAGGACCGCCGTGGCGGCCAGCAGGAAGGTCGTCACCGTCGGCCCCTTCGGGTCGGGCGGGAGGTCGGCTGGGTACCGCGAGCCCGAGCGGGGGGTCGGGCTCGCGGTACGCCAGACCGTAGGTGGTCGCGGACCACTCAGTGCCGGCCGCCGACCACCTACTCAGCGGCCCCGGTCACGCGGGCAGCTCCGGGAGCCGCCGCATCCGCCCGTCCGCGCCGAGCTCGATCACGGTGCCCACCCCGATGCGCTCCAGGAACGGCCGGTCGTGGCTCACGACCAGCAGCGCGCCCCCGTAGGCGTCGAGCGCCTCTGCGAGCTGCGCCACGCTGGCGAGGTCGAGGTTGTTCGTCGGCTCGTCGAGCACCAGCAGCTGCGCGGGCGGGTCGGCGAGCAGCAGCCGCGCCAGCGCGACGCGGAACCGCTCCCCGCCGGACAGCGTGCGGACCGGCCGGTCGACGGCGTCGCCGCGCAGCAGCAGCCGGGCGAGCTGGTTGCGCAGCGTGCCCGGCGGCGTGCCCGGCGCGACCGCCTGCACCGCGGCGAGCGCCCCGGCCTCGTCGTCCAGGCCGTCGAGCCGCTGCGGCAGGTACCCGACGGCGTCGGTGAGCAGCCGCCCGTGCGGCCGGCCGGGGGCGGGCGCGGCGCCGGTCACCAGCTGCTCCAGCAGCGTCGTCTTGCCCGTGCCGTTCGCGCCCACGAGGGCGACGCGCTCCGGCCCCTGGACGACGACCGTGCTGGCCGTGCTCGTGTCCACGAGCTCGGCGATCCGCCGCCCGCGCGGGACGCCGGGGTCGGGCAGCACGAGCCGGATGTGGTCGTCGTCCCGGACGCGCGCGTCGGCGGCGTCGACGGCCGTCTGCGCGGCCCGGACCCGGTCGTCCAGCGTCGAGCGCAGGGCGCCCGCGGAGGCCTGCGCCCGGCTCGCGCGGTTGCCCGCGAGGATCTTCGGGATGCCGCCGTCCCGCTGGGTGGCGCGGGCGGTGCGGGCGCGCCGGGCGAGCGTCGTCTCCGCCTCGGCGCGCTGCCGCTTCTCGGCCCGGAGCGCCTGCTGCGCGGACCGTGCGGCCTGCTCGGCGGCGGCCTGCTCGGCCTCCCGGTGCTCCTGCCACGCGCTGTAGGTGCCGCCGAACGTCTCCAGGGTGCCGTCGTGCAGCTCGGCGACCCGGTCGACGTGCTCCAGCAGCTCGAGGTCGTGGCTGACGACCACCAGCGTCCCGGGCCACTGGTCGACGATCCCGGCGAGCCGGGCGCGCGTCGGGCGGTCGAGGTTGTTGGTCGGCTCGTCCAGCAGCGTGACCGCCGTGCGGCGCAGCCGCAGGCCGGTGACCGCGATCAGCATCGCCTCGCCGCCGGACACCTGCGCCACGCGCCGGGTGAGGTCGGCGGCCGTGAACCCGATCTGGTGCAGGGACTCGCCGGCCCGGGCCTCGATGTCCCAGTCGTCGCCGACGGCGTCGAAGTGCCGCTGGTCGACGTCGCCGGACTCGATCGCCCGGAGCGCCGCGAGCGTGCCGTCGATGCCGAGCAGCTCCGCCACGGTGGTGTCCCGGGCGAGCGTGAGCGTCTGGGGGAGGTACCCGACGTCGCCGGCGACCTCGACCGTGCCGGACGTGGGTGTGAGCAGGCCGGCGACGAGCCGGAGCAGGGTGGACTTGCCGGCGCCGTTCCGGCCGACCAGGCCGGTGCGGCCGGCGGTGAACGTGCCGTCGACGCGGTCGAGCGCGACGGTGCCGTCGGGCCACTCGAGGGTGACGGCGCGCAGGGTGACGACAGGGGACGGGGACACGGGCGTGCTCTTCTCTTCCCCGCGGACCCCGCGCGCGGGGTGGGGGAGACGTGGTCGGGCAACCGGGGCGGCGCCGGACGGGGCGCGAGGGCTCGTCGCCGCGCGGTCGACGCCCTCGGGGCGGACCGGCGCTGCGCGTCGGACGACGGGGCGAGCCACCGGCGGTCCGATGGCTAGGCTCTGTCGACCTCGATCGTCTCCACGGACCGACCGTAGCAACCGGCGGCCGGCGGGCGCACCGGCTTTTCCGGGACGCGGGAGCCGCCGTGGACGTGCCGGCGCCGGCTCGCCACGGCCGGGCGCGCGGGGCGGCTCAGCCCGGCACCGCGGCGACGGGCGCGGACGGCTCGGGTCGTCGGGCGCCGTCCGAGACGCGCAGCAGCAACGCCGCCACCACCCAGTTGACCAGCAGCGACGACCCGCCGTACGCGAGGAACGGCGTCGTCAGCCCGGTCAGGGGGATCAGCCGGGTGAGGCCGCCGACCACGATGAAGCACTGCAGCGCGATCCCGAACGACAGGCCCGCGACCAGCAGCTTGCCGAACTGGTCGCGGACGTCGAGGGCGGCGCGCAGCCCGCGCTGGCACAGGAGCAGGTACAGCACGAGGAGGGCCGCCACGCCGGTCAGGCCGAGCTCCTCGCCGAACGACGCCACGATGAAGTCCGACTCGGCGTACGGGACGAGGTCGGGCCGGCCCTGCCCCCAGCCGCGACCCAGGAGACCGCCGTCGGCCATGCCGAACAGCCCGCGCACGAGCTGGCCGGAGCCGCCGGGGTGCCGCTCGAAGACGTCCGGGTCGAGCGCGTGCAGCCACACGTCGAACCGCGCCTGCACGTAGCCGAAGTGCGACGCGGCGACCAGCACCTGCGTCCCGGCCAGTGCGAGGCCGAGCACGATCCAGGACAGCCGCTCGGTCGCGACGTAGAGCATCGCGGTGAACACCCCGAACAGCAGCAGCGACGACCCGAGGTCGCGCTGGGTGAACATCACGAGCAGCGACACCGCCCAGACGACCAGCAGCGGGGCCAGGTAGCGCGCCCGGGGCAGCTGCAGGCCGAGCACCCGCCTGCCCGTCAGCGCGAGGTCGTCCCGGTGCACGACCAGGTATCCGGCGAAGAACACGGCCAGCGTGAGCTTGGCGAGCTCGCCGGGCTGGAACGACATCCCGGCCACCCGGATCCACACCCGGGACCCGTTGATCGTCGCGCCGATCCCGGGGGCCATCGGCAGCAGGAGCAGCAGCAGCCCGGCCACCATCGCGGTGTACGTGTACCGGCGCAGCAGGCGGTGGTCCCGCAGGGCCAGCAGCACCACGGCGGCGAGGACGACGGCGACGGCCGTCCACGCGAGCTGGCGGTCGGCGAGCGCGTCCCGGCCGCGGGCGACCCGCACCACGTCGAGCCGGGAGATCATCGCGAGGCCCAGCCCGTTGAGCGCGACGACCACCGGCAGCACGACCGGGTCGGCGTGCGGGGCGCGCCACCGGACCAGCCCGTGCAGCGCGAGGGCCGGGACGGTCAGGGTCGCGGCGTGCGCGGCGAGGTCGTCCGGCAGGGCGCCGGTCACGCCCAGCACGCCGAGCGCGTAGCCGGCGACCGCGACGGCCAGCGCCAGCAGGAGCAGGCCGAGCTCGGTCGTCCGGGCGCTCACCGCTCCCACCGCGGCCGCGCCGGGCCGCCGAGCCCGAGCACGGCGAGCGACCGCCGCACCGCCCCCGGGCGCGCGGCCAGCGCCTCGGGCACGCCGGGCTCCGTGCGCGCGCAGGCCAGCACCACCCCGAGGGCCAGCATCGTCGCGACCAGCGCCGACCCCCCGGCGGACACCAGCGGGAGCGGCACCCCGATGACGGGCGCCAGCCCGATGACGGTGCCGACGTTGACCAGCGCCTGCGACACCACCCAGCCGAGGACGCCGCCGGTGACGATGCGCGCGAACGGGTCGCGGTGCCGCCCGACCACGCGGATCAGCGCCAGCGCCAGCACCCCGAGCAGCGCCAGCACCAGCAGCGTCCCGGCCAGGCCCAGCTCCTCGCCGATGATCGCGAAGATGAAGTCGTTGTGCGCCTCGGGCAGGTAGGACCACTTCTGCCGGGACTGGCCGAGCCCCACCCCGAACCAGCCGCCCGACGCCAGCGCCCGCACGCCCTGGGTGGTCTGGTAGCAGCTGCCCAGCGGGTCGCAGTCCCCGCCCAGCCAGTCGCTGATCCGCTGCACCCGCCGGGGCGCGGAGGCGGCCACCGCGACGAAGGCCAGCGCGACCGCGGTGCCGCCGACGGCGAACAGCCGCAGCGGCGCACCCGCGACGAACAGCGCCGTCGCGACGAGGGTGGCCATCACCAGCGAGGTGCCGACGTCGTGCCCGGCGAGCGTGCTGACCACCACGACGACCGCCCCGGGCACCGCCGGGACGGCCGCGCTCCGCCAGTCGTGGATCGTGTCCTGCCGGTCCGCCAGCACCCGGGCGAGCCACAGCACCAGCCCGAGCTTGAGCACCTCCGCCGGCTGGCCGACGACCGGTCCCAGGGCGACCCAGCTCCGCCGCTCGCCCTGCCCGACCCCGAGCGGGGTGAACACGAGCACCTGCAGGAGCAGCGCCCCGAGCAGCAGCGGGCCCGCGACCCGGCGGTAGACCCGCAGCGGCACCCGCGAGGCGAGCAGCATGACGACCACGCCCAGCACCGCGAACCGCGCCTGCTCGGCGGCGAGCGCGTAGGGCGAGTTCCCGCGGGCGATCTCGCTGACGGCCGACGCCGACAGCACCATCACCTGGCCGAGCACCACGAGGGTCAGCGCGGCGCCCAGCAGGAGCTGGTGGCTCGCCGCGCCGTCGGGGCGGGGCGGCGAGCCACCAGCTCCTGCTGGGCGC
>NZ_JAANNB010000003.1 GCF_011603975.1 Cellulomonas sp. IC4_254
CTCCTCGGTGGGGGCGGGCTCCTCGGTGGAGGCCGGCTCCTCGGTGGGGGCCTGCTCGGCCTCGGGGGCGGCGTCCTCGGCGGGGACCCCGGCGTCGCCGGCCGCGGGGACCTCGGCGTCGTCGACCGCGGGCGTCGCGGCCACGGCGGCCTCGTCGCTGTCCTGGGCGCGCTGCTGCTCGTCGGGCGTCTCGGTCACTGGGTCTCCACTCCCTCGATGGTGACGGGGGTGGCCGGGGTGCCGTCCGTGGCACCGCCGATCACGCCCGCGTCAGCGACTGCCTGCACGACGTCGAGGCCCGACGTGATGCGGCCGAACACGGTGTAGCCCCCGGCGGCGTCCGCCGGGATGGTCGAGTCCTCGTAGACGAGGAAGAACTGGCTGCCCATCGACTCGCCGTTTCCGCCCTGGCGCGCCATCGCGATGGTGCCGGCCGGGTAGACGTCGTCGGCGGGCGCGTTCTCGATGGGGCCGAACGCGTAGCCGGGGCTGCCGGTGCCCGTGCCGGTCGGGTCGCCGCACTGCAGCACGTAGATGCCGCTGGTGGTGAGCCGGTGGCAGTCGGTGCCGTCGAAGTAGCCCTCCTGCGCGAGCGTCACGAAGTTCGCGACCGCCTGCGGGGCCGCGGCGCCGTCCAGCTCGACGCCGATCTCGCCCTGGCTGGTGCTGATCGTGCCGGTCCAGGTCCGGCCCTCGGCGAGCGAGGCGTCCGGCAGCACGCCGCCGTTGCCCAGGCGCTCGGCCGCCGTCGTCTGCGTGGCGGTGGGGGCGTCGGTGGCGCCGGAGCCGGCGGTGGTGTCGTCGTCCGTGCCGGTCGCGAGCAGCGCGGCGGTGATGCCCACGCCGAGCACGAGCACGCCGACGACCCCGCCGGCGATGATCTGCTGGCGGCGCTTCCGGGCGTGCTTCTGCGCCTGGCGCTGCTGCCACTTCTCGTACCGGCGGCGCTCGTACTCGCGCTCGCGTTTGCTGGACGGCACGCACTCTCCTCGGTCTCGGTCTCGGCGGGTCCCCCGTGCGCGGGCACTCAGAGCGCCCGCGCCCGCCGGACAGTCTAGGCAGCCGGGGGTGCCCCGGGTGACCCGCGCGCCGTGCGCGCGTCCCGTGCGCGTCCGGGGGCCGGCGCCGGCACGGTTAGCGTGGCGGCGTGCGCATCCTCGGACTGACCGCCCCGGTGTTCGCCGCGGCCTGCTACCTGGTGGCCGCGGACGACGGCGACTGCGTCGTGGTGGACCCGGGCGGCGGCGTCGCCGACGCGGTGCGGCGCACCGTCGCGGAGCACGGGCTGCGGGTCGTCGGCGTCGTCGCCACGCACGGGCACGCCGACCACGTGGCGGACGCGGGGACCCTCGCCGCGGCGGCGGGCGTGCCGCTGCGGCTGCACGCGCGGGACGCGTACCGGCTCGCCGACCCGCTGGGCACCCTGGGCCTGGGCGCGGTGGGTGACCCCGGCGTCGCGGCGGCGCTGCGGTCGGCCGCCGGGGCGGCGGGTCTCGACCCCGCGACGTTCGGGTCCGTCGACCCGGCGCTGGTCGTGCCGTTCGCCGGCGGGGCGGACGGCGCGCGGGACGCGGACGGTCGCACGCCCGACGTCGAGCTCCGGTTCGGCTCCGTGACCCTGGTCGCCCGGCACGCCCCGGGCCACACCGAGGGCTCGACCCTCTACCTGCTCGGGACGGGGGAGGACCGGGTCGCGTTCACCGGCGACGTGCTGTTCGCGGGCTCGGTCGGCCGCACGGACCTGCCCGGTGGCGACCCGGCCGCGATGGCGGCCACCCTGCGCGACGTCGTCGCCGCCCTGCCGCCCGGGACGCACGTCCTGCCGGGTCACGGACCCGCCACGCGGGTGGACGCGGAGCTGGCCACCAACCCGTACCTGGCAAACTGACCCGCATGGCACGTCCGACTCCTCTGTCCGGTTTCCCCGAGTGGCTCCCCGACGGCCGCGTGGTCGAGCAGCACGTCCTCGACACCCTGCGGCGCACCTTCGAGCTGCACGGGTTCGCCGGGATCGAGACCCGGGCGGTCGAGCCGCTCGACCAGCTGCTGCGCAAGGGCGAGACCTCCAAGGAGGTGTACGTCCTGCGCCGGCTGCAGGAGGAGGACGGCGCCGAGGCCGACCGGTCCGGCCAGCTCGGCCTGCACTTCGACCTCACGGTGCCGTTCGCCCGCTACGTGCTGGAGAACGCCGGGCACCTCGCGTTCCCGTTCCAGCGCTACCAGGTCCAGAAGGTGTGGCGCGGCGAGCGGCCCCAGGACGGCCGGTTCCGCGAGTTCGTGCAGGCGGACATCGACGTCGTCGGCGCGGGCGACCTGCCCTACCACTACGAGGTCGACCTGCCCCTGGTCATGGCGGAGGCGCTCGGCGCGCTCCGGGACATCGGCGTGCCGCCGGTGCGGATCCTGGTGAACAACCGCCGGGTGGCCGAGGGCTTCTACCGCGGCCTCGGGCTCACCGACGTCGAGGGCGTGCTGCGCAGCATCGACAAGCTGGACAAGATCGGGCCGGAGAAGGTCGCGGCCCTGCTGGTCGCGGAGACGGGTGCCACCCCGGAGCAGGCGCAGGCGTGCCTCGACCTCGCGGCGATCTCGGGCGGCGACGCCGGCGTGGTCGACCGGGTGCGCGAGCTCGCCGCGCGGCACGGCGTCGAGTCCGAGCTCATGGAGCAGGGCCTGGGCGAACTGCGGCAGCTCGTCGAGGCCGCCGCGGTGCGCGCCCCGGGCGTCGTCGTCGCGGACCTCAAGATCGCGCGCGGGCTCGACTACTACACCGGGTCGGTCTACGAGACGGTGCTCGTCGGGCACGAGCAGCTCGGCTCGATCTGCTCCGGCGGCCGGTACGACACCCTGGCCTCGGACGGCAAGCAGACCTACCCGGGCGTCGGCCTGTCGATCGGCGTCTCCCGGCTCGTCTCCCGGCTGCTGTCGGGTGGGCTGGTGCGCGCGACCCGCGGCGTCCCTGCGGCGGTGCTGGTCGCCGTGACGGCGGAGGACAGCCGGCCCGCGTCGGACGCCGTGGCGACCGCCCTGCGCGCGCGCGGGGTGCCGGTCGAGGTCGCGCCGACGGCCGCGAAGTTCGGCAAGCAGATCCGGCACGCCGACCGCCGCGGGATCCCGTACGTCTGGTTCCCGGGCGAGGACGGCGCGGCGGACCAGGTCAAGGACATCCGCTCGGGCGAGCAGGTCGACGCCGACGCGGCGACCTGGGCCCCGCCCGCCGAGGACCTCTGGCCTCGGGTCGTCCCCGCGCAGGCCTGAGCCCGGCGCCCCCCCTGCCGGGCGGGGCGTGCCGGGTCAGGCGAGCGCGGCGACGCCCGCGTTGAGGGTGGTCGCGTACAGGACCCAGACGAGGTAGGGGCCGAGGAGCCAGGCGACCCACGGGGTCAGGCGGTGGAACGCGACGATGGTCGCCACCAGCGCCAGCTCCAGCGCCAGGACGATCGCCAGCCCGGCGCCGAGCTGCTCCGCCCCGAAGAACACCGGCGTCCACGCCGCGTTCAGGGCGAGCTGGACGCCGTACAGCGTCAGCGCGAGGGTCGCCGCGCGGCCGTGCCGGCGCCAGATCAGCCACGCCGCGACGGCCATGACCACGTACAGCACCGTCCAGACCGGGCCGAAGACCCAGTTCGGCGGCGTCCACCCGGGCTTGTCGGCGTCGGCGTACCAGCCGTCCACCCCGGAGGTCGACGCGAGGCCGCCGCCGAACGCGACGAGCGCGTTCAGCAGCAGCAGGCCGAGGAGCACGGGCCAGCCGCGGGTGGCGGGCCCGGTGCGCGCGCCCGGGCCGGCGGCGTCGCGGCGGGCGGGGTGGCTCGTGGCGCGCTGAACCGGGTGCGCGGAGGTCATGCCCCCACCGTCCGTCGGGACGGCCGGGTCGGCAACCGGAAGGCCAGCATGCTGACTTCCTCGGTCGCCGCCGCGCGTGGCCAGGGTGGTTGCGCCGCCGTCGAACACGTGTTCGAATCGGTGCCATGCGGTGGGACGGGCAGAAGATCGCGGCGGAGGCGGCGCAGGCGCTGCCGGGGCTCGCGCTGGCCGGGCACCAGCGGTCGGTGCGCACCCCGGAGTTCGCCGGCGTCACCTTCCACGAGGTGCACGCGCGGTCGGCGCTGAACAAGGTGCCGGAGGCGTCGGCGATGCCGTTCCGGTGGACGGTCAACCCGATGCGCGGCTGCCTGCACGCCTGCACCTACTGCTTCGCCCGGCCGACGCACGAGTACCTCGGCCTCGGGCCCGACGAGGACTTCCAGACCCAGATCGTCGTGAAGACCAACGTGGTCGACGTGCTGACGGCGGAGCTGCGCCGGCCGTCCTGGCGGCACGAGCACGTCGCGCTCGGGACCAACACCGACCCGTACCAGCGGGCCGAGGGCCGGTACGCGCTGATGCCCGGGATCATCGGGGCGCTCGCGCACTCCGGCACGCCGATGTCGCTGCTCACCAAGGGCACGCTGCTGCGCCGGGACCTCCCGCTGCTCACCGAGGCCGCGACCGAGGTCGGGGTGAGCGTGGCGGTGTCGCTGGCGATCGGCGACGAGGCGCTGCAGCAGGCGATGGAGCCGGGCACGCCGACGCCCCGCGCCCGGCTCGCGCTGATCCGGGCGGTGCGGGACGCCGGGCTGGAGTGCGGGGTGCTGGTGGCGCCGGTGCTGCCGTGGCTGACCGACTCGACGGCGCACCTCGACGGGCTGTTCCGCGACCTGGCCGAGGCCGGGGCGTCCTGGGTCACGACGATCCCGCTGCACCTGCGCGGGCCGGTGCGGCCGCTGATGCTGCAGTGGCTCGCCGAGCACCGGCCGGAGCTGGTGCCGAACTACCGCCGGCTGTACGCGAACGGGGCGTACGTGCCCGAGGAGTACCGCCGGTGGCTGGCGGAGCGGGTGCGGCCGCTGCGCCGCCGGTACGGGCTGCACGGGCCGTCCGCGGCGCCGCTGGAGGGCGCGGGGTCCCCGGCCGGCGGCACGGCCGCGGCGGGCTCCGCGGGCGCGGGGTCGTCGGCGCGCAGCGGCGGAGCGCCGACGCCGCCGCCCTGGCGCGTGCGGCCCGGGGGCGGCCGCGGCGCGGAGACCCCCGACGGCGCGCTGGCGGGGGCCCTGCTCGGGGCGGTGCAGCCCGCCCTGTTCTGACGCCGGTGCCCGGACGTCCCGACCGCCGGCCGGCCGCGTCACGCCGGAGCCGGCGAGGACGGCGCCGGGCGCGGCGACCGGGTATCCGCGCGACGGCGCCGGGTCGGTCGGCAGTAGACTCGCCGGGCTGCTCGGACGGGCAGCACCCCGACACCGGAGAGGACTCCTCGTGCTGCGCACCCACACCGCCGGCTCGCTGCGGGCCGAGCACATCGGCACCACCGTCACCCTGACCGGGTGGGTGGATCGCCGGCGCGATCACGGTGGGGTCGCCTTCGTGGACCTCCGGGACGCCTCGGGCATCGCCCAGGTCGTCATCCGGGACGAGGCCGTCGCGCACGGCCTGCGCGCCGAGTACGTGCTCCAGGTGACCGGCACCGTCGGCCGCCGCCCCGAGGGCAACGAGAACGCGCACCTGGCGACCGGCGAGGTCGAGGTCACCGCCGACGAGGTCGTCGTCCTCAACGAGTCGGCGCCGCTGCCGTTCCAGGTGTCGTCGTCGCTGGACGAGCCGGTCGGCGAGGAGGCGCGCCTGCGGTACCGGTACCTGGACCTGCGCCGGCCCGCCCCCGCGCAGGCCATCCGGATGCGCTCCCGGGCGAGCCAGGCGGCGCGCCGCGTGCTCGAGGCGCACGACTTCGTCGAGGTCGAGACCCCGACGCTGACCCGGTCGACGCCGGAGGGCGCCCGCGACTTCGTCGTGCCGGCCCGCCTCGCGCCGGGTTCCTGGTACGCCCTGCCGCAGTCGCCGCAGCTGTTCAAGCAGCTGCTCATGGTCGGCGGCATGGAGCGGTACTACCAGATCGCCCGCTGCTACCGGGACGAGGACTTCCGCGCCGACCGGCAGCCGGAGTTCACCCAGCTCGACGTCGAGATGTCGTTCGTCGACCAGGAGGACGTGATCGCGCTCGGCGAGCAGATCCTCACCGCCCTGTGGGGTCTGATCGACTACGAGATCCCGACCCCGATCGCCCGGATGACCTACGCCGAGGCGATGGCGAGGTACGGCACCGACAAGCCGGACCTGCGGTTCGGTCTGGAGCTGGTCGAGCTCACCGAGTACTTCGCCGAGACCCCGTTCCGGGTGTTCCAGGCGCCGTACGTGGGCGCGGTCGTCCAGCCGGGCGGCGCCTCGACGCCGCGCCGCGGGTTCGACGCCTGGCAGGAGTGGGCCAAGCAGCGCGGCGCCAAGGGCCTCGCGTACGTCACGGTCGGCGAGGACGGCACGCTCGGCGGCCCGGTCGCCAAGAACATCACCGACGCCGAGCGCGCGGGCCTCGCGGCCGCCGTCGGCGCGCAGCCGGGCGACGCGGTGTTCTTCGCCGCGGGCAAGCCCGCCGAGGCGCGCGCCCTGCTCGGTGCCGCCCGTCTGGAGATCGGCCGCCGCGCGGAGCTGATCGACGAGTCGGCCTGGTCGTTCGTGTGGGTCGTCGACGCGCCGCTGTTCAAGCCCACGGGCGAGGACGACGACGTGGCCGTCGGCGAGGGCGCGTGGACCGCGGTGCACCACGCCTTCACGTCGCCGACCCCCGAGTGGGTCGACCGGTTCGAGGAGGACCCGGGCGAGGCCCTGGCCTACGCCTACGACATCGTCTGCAACGGCAACGAGATCGGCGGCGGCTCGATCCGTATCCACCGCAGGGACGTCCAGGAGCGCGTGTTCGCGGTCATGGGCATCGGCGAGGAGGAGGCCCGCGAGAAGTTCGGCTGGCTGCTCGACGCCTTCCAGTTCGGCGCGCCGCCGCACGGCGGCATCGCGTTCGGCTGGGACCGCGTCGTGGCGCTGCTGACCGGCTCGGAGTCGATCCGCGACGTCATCGCGTTCCCGAAGTCGGGCGGCGGCTACGACCCGCTGACCGGCGCCCCGGCCCCGATCACCGCGCAGCAGCGCAAGGAGGCCGGCGTCGACGCGAAGCCGAAGGCGTCCGACCTCGCCCCGCAGGGCACGCCCGCCGAGACCCCGGTCGCGGACGCGGCGGCTCCCGCGCAGAAGTGACGCGCGTCGGCGACCCGGCCGACGGCACCCCGCAGCACCCCGACGGCCCCGGCGCGCGCACCGCGCCGGGGCCGTCGGCCGTGCTGCCGGCGCGCTGGGCGGACGACCCGTTCCTGCTCGACGAGCGGGGCTGGTGGCGGCCCGCCCAGGTGCACGCCGACGGCGACGCGATGCTGCTCGTGCAGCGCGCGGCCGACGCGCCGGGGGAGCACCCGCCCACCATGCTGCTCGCCGTCGGCCCCGCCGAACCCCTCGCCGCGCTGCTGCGCGCCCACGCCCGGCCGGGCCACCGGTTCGCCTGGGTCGACACCGAGGCGTTCGGGCTGCTGCGCGCCGACGAGGTGGCGGCGCTCGGGCTCGCCCCGAACCGCACGGGCTGGGAGTGGCTGGTGACCGAGGACGCGCCCGCCCCCGTCGCGGCCGAGACCCGGGTGCGCGAGCTCGACCCGCGGGCCGACGGCGCCGCGATCCGCGCCTGCCTCGCGGACGCCAACCCGACGACCGACGCCGACCCCGACGGCCCCGGCGAACGCTGGTGGGGCGTCCCGGACGGCGCCGGGCGGCTGGGCGGCGTCATCGGGGCGGGGCCGCGGGCGGGCCGGGTCGGCGGGCGCGGGTCCGCGCACCTGCACGGCCTGGGCGTCCGACCCGGGGAGCGCGGGCAGGGTCTCGGGGCTGCGCTCACGGCGGCCGCCGTGCGGGCGCTGGTCGCCGACGGGGCGGACTGGGTGTCCCTGGGGATGTGGGACGACAACCACGGCGCCCGGCGGATCTACCACCGCCTCGGCCTGCGCACGGCGCACCGCCTCACGACCCTCCGCGCCCGCACCGCCTGACGGCGGGGCCACTGCCGTGCCGACGCGCGGGCGCGCCAGCGCGTCGTCGTGCCGTCGCCGAGTGTGTATCTGACACGTCGAGTGGGTAGCCGCTGGATACACACTCGACGTGTCGCGTACACACTCGCGGCAGGGCGGCAGGGCGCCGCCCCCGCGCGTCAGTGCGTGATGGCCAGGCGGGCGTGCAGGCGGCGCAGCGGCGCCGGGGCCCACCAGTTCCAGTCGCCCAGGACGGTCATCGTCGCGGGGACCAGCAGCAGCCGCACGAGCGTGGCGTCGATGAGCACCGCCACGGCCAGCGAGAACCCGACCTCCTTGATCACCAGCAGCTCGCCGGCGACGAACCCGGCGAACACCGCGATGATGATGGCCGCCGCGGACGTGATGACCCGCCCGGAGCGCTGCAGCCCGAGCCGGACGGCCACGTCGTTGGGCGCGCCGGCGTCGTGCAGCTCCTTGATCCGGGACAGCAGGAACACCTCGTAGTCCATCGCGAGCCCGAACGCGAACGCGATGACCAGCGCGAGCACGTAGGTCTCGATGCCGCCGGTCGGGTCGAACCGCAGCAGCCCGGACAGGTGCCCGTCCTGGAACACCCACACCAGCACGCCGAGCGACGCGCACAGGGACACGACGTTGGTGAGCAGCGCCTTGATCGGCACCAGCAGGGACCCGGTCATGAGGAACAGCAGCACGAGGGTGGCGACGGCGACGATGCCGAGCGCCCACGGGGCGCGGTCGACCAGCGCCTCGGTGAAGTCGACCTGGTTGGCCGCCTGCCCGCCGACCCACGCGTCGAACGGCAGGTCGAGGTCCCGCAGCTCGTGCACCACGGCCTGCGCGTCGGCGCCGCCGGGGTCGGACGACTCGGGCCGCACGCCGATGACGACGACCGAGCCGCGGGCGACCGGCGCGTCCACGGACGCCACGCCGTCGAGCGCCTCGATCTCCGGCACGGCCGCCTGGGCCTCGGCGACGGAGGTCTGCGCGACGACCGGCACCGCGGCGGACGACGAGGCGGGGTACTGCTCGGCGAGCACCTGGACGTACTCGCGCTGCGGGCTGGACCGGGGGAGCAGCTCGGTGGTCGAGTTCCGCAGCTCGAGGTGCAGCAGCGGGGTCGCGAGCACCAGCAGCACCGCGAGCGACCCGCCCATGACCCACCACGGCCGGCGCTGCACGCGGGCGGCGAGGCGGGAGAACACGCCCTCCTCGTGGTCGACGTCGGCGGTGCGGGCCAGCACCGCGCGCACGCCGGGCACCCGGGACAGCACGCTGGGCCGGGCGAGCCGGCGCCCGGCGAGCACCAGCAGCGCGGGCACCAGGGTCAGGGCGGTGGCGACGGCGAACACGATGACCGCGACGGACCCCGCGCCGAACGCGCGCAGGATGTCCTGCCGGAACACCAGGAGCCCGGCGATGGAGATCGCCACGGTGAGCGCGGAGAACGCCACGGTGCGGCCGGCGGTCGACATGGTGGTGAGCAGCGCCCCGACCACGGCCCCGTCGCCGCGCCGGCGCCGGGCGGACCGGCCCTCGTCGTCGCCGAGCGTCTTGCCGAGCTCCTCCCGGAACCGGGACACGATGAGCAGGCCGTAGTCGATGGACAGGCCGAGGCCGAGCACGGTGACGACGTTGACGACCGACGACTCCAGGTCGTCCATCACGTACGACAGCGCCACGAGCGAGCCGAGGCCGCCGGCGATCGACGCGATCGCGCCGGCCAGGGGCATGGCGGCGGCGAGGAAGCCGCCGAACACCAGCACCATGATGAGCAGCGCGACCGGCAGCGCGATGGCCTCGCCGGTCGTCAGGTCCTGCTCGACCTGGTCGGTGATGGCCGAGACGATGAGCGAGGTGCCGCCCACCAGGCCGGTCGCGTCGGGCGCCACGTCGTGCAGCGCGTCCGGGACGGCCTCGAGCCGGTCCTGCAGGTCGCGCAGCGCCGCGGACTCGGCGTCGTCCGACAGCTCGGGGTCGAGCTCGGCGACCAGGAGGAACCCGTCGCCGTCCTGCGCCAGCAGCGGTGCCGCCGCGGGGTTCGCGGGACCGTCGGGGAGCACGAACGGGTCGATGACCGAGACGACGCCGTCGACCGCCGCGACCTCCTCGCGGGCGGGCGCCAGCGCCTCCGCCAGCCCCTCGGTCGCGGGGTCCGCGCCCTGCACCACGAGGCTGAGCGACGCGCCGGAGGTGCTGGTCTCGGCCAGCAGCTTGCTCGCCCGCGCGCTGTCCGAGCCCGGGACGACCGGCTCGCCCGTGCTCAGCCGGTCGAACAGGTTCTGGCCGCCCACGCCGACGAGCGCCACCGCGAAGCAGCCCGCGGCGACGACGGCCCACACGAGCACCGTGAGGCGGGGGTGGCGGGCGACCAGGCGACCGAGGCTCTCGAACACGCGGGTCAGCATCGCAGGCCGGGCGCCCCTCGCGCACCACGGGTCCCGCGCGCCCCACCCGTCCCGCGGCGGGTCGCGCGCTGCGCGGCGTGTGGGACGGCGCCCGTAGGCTCGTGGGCATGGATCTGTTCGACGCGGTGACCTCGACGGCGCAGGGCACGCCCGCCCCGTCGGCCGGGGCCCCGCTGGCGGTGCGCATGCGCCCGCGCAGCCTGGCGGAGGTCGCCGGGCAGGAGCACCTGCTGGTGCCCGGGTCGCCGCTCCGCCGGCTGGTCGAACCCGGGGACGCGACGGCTCGACGGGCCGCCCCGTCGTCGGTGGTGCTCTGGGGCCCGCCCGGCACGGGCAAGACGACGCTCGCCTACCTGGTCGCCACGACGTCGGGCCGCCGGTTCGTCGAGCTGTCCGCGGTGACCGCAGGCGTGAAGGACGTCCGCCAGGTCGTCGACGACGCCCGGCGCCGGCTGGCGTCCGACGGCTCGGAGACGGTGCTGTTCATCGACGAGGTGCACCGGTTCACCAAGGCGCAGCAGGACGCGCTCCTCCCGAGCGTCGAGAACCGCTGGGTGACGCTCGTCGCGGCGACCACGGAGAACCCGAGCTTCTCGGTGAACTCCCCGCTGCTGTCCCGGTCGCTGCTGCTGACCCTGAAGCCCCTGGAGACGGACGACGTGCGCGCGCTGATCCGGCGCGCGGTCGACGACGAGCGCGGCCTCGGCGGCGCGGTCCGGCTCACCGAGGACGCCGAGGACCACCTGCTCCGGCTGTCCGGCGGCGACGCGCGCAAGGCGCTGACCATCCTGGAGGCCGCGGCGGGGGCCGCGCTGGCGGACCGCGAGGCGCGGCTGGCGGACCCGGACGTCGACCTGGGCGACGACGCCGACGCCCCCGCGGTGGTCGACCTCGCCACGACCGAGCGCGCGATCGACGTCGCCGCCGTCCGGTACGACCGGGACGGGGACCAGCACTACGACGTGATCAGCGCGTTCATCAAGTCGGTGCGCGGCTCCGACGTGGACGCGTCGCTGCACTACCTCGCCCGGATGATCGCGGCGGGGGAGGACCCGCGGTTCATCGCTCGGCGCATCGTCATCTCCGCGTCCGAGGACGTCGGGATGGCGGACCCCAGCGCGCTGCAGACCGCGGTCGCCGCCGCGCAGGCCGTGCAGCTCATCGGCATGCCCGAGGCGCGGATCATCCTGGCCGAGGCGGTCGTGCACCTGGCGACGGCCCCGAAGTCGAACGCCGCGTACAACGGGATCAACGCCGCGCTCGCCGACGTGCAGGCCGGCCGGCTCGGCTCCGTGCCCTCGCACCTGCGGGACGCGCACTACGCCGGCGCCAAGGCGCTGGGCCACGGCAAGGGCTACCTGTACGCCCACGACCACCCGCACGGGATCGCCGCGCAGCAGTACCTCCCGGACGACCTGGTCGGCACCCGGTACTACAGCCCCACCGAGAACGGGTACGAGCGGCAGGTCGGCGAGCGGCTCGGCCGGATCCGGTCGGTGCTGGACCAGGCGCCGCCGCCGACGGACGGGTGACCCGCGCCACGCGCCCCGCGGCGCGTCCCGCATTAGGCCCAGCGTCCCGCACCCGGTAGAGTTGCACGGTCGTCCGCACCCCGGGGTCTCCCGGTGGGTCAGCCGGACGGCCGCCTGGGGTCCTAGCCGCGTCCGCCTCGTACGGACGCACGAAGGTCGGCCCCACACCCCGCCCGGGATCGCCGGGCACGGGTGTGCCGTACGAGACACGACAGGAAGAACCACATGAGCAACGTGACGCGTGCGCGTCGCCAGGTGCGCCTCTCGCGCGCCCTCGGCCTCGCGCTCACCCCGAAGGCCGTCAAGCACTTCGAGAAGCGCCCCTACCCGCCCGGCGAGCACGGCCGCGCCCGTCGCCGCACCGAGTCGGACTACGCGGTGCGTCTGCGCGAGAAGCAGCGCCTGCGCGCCCAGTACGCGCTGCGCGAGAAGCAGCTCGCCCGTGCGTACGAGGACGCCCGCAAGGCCCCGGGCCTGACCGGTGAGGCCCTGGTCGAGGACCTCGAGACCCGCCTGGACGCCCTGGTGCTCCGCGCCGGCTTCGCCCGCACCATCCTGCAGGCGCGCCAGGTCGTGACCCACCGGCACATCCTGGTCGACGGCAAGATCGTGGACCGTCCGTCCTTCCGCGTGAAGGAGGGCCAGACCCTGCAGATCAAGCCCAAGTCGCAGACCACCGTGCCGTTCCAGGTGGCCGCCGCCGGTGCCCACCGCGACGTGCTGCCGGCCGTCCCGGGCTACCTGGACGTCCAGCTCGAGAAGCTGTCGGCCGTGCTGGTGCGCCGCCCGAAGCGCGCCGAGGTCCCCGTGACCTGCGACGTCCAGCTGGTCGTCGAGTACTACGCCCGCTGAGCCACCCGGCTCGCACGTCCGCGACGCCCCCGCACCGCCCGTCACCGGGCCGGCGCCGGGGCGTCGCGGCGTTCCGGCCCGCACCCGCGGGCCGGTCGCCCGGCCCGACACCGCACGCCGGGTAGGGTTTCCCCGTCGTCGGCGCCGTGCCGGCACGAGCAGAAGGGCTGGCCATGCTGGGAGACATCGCGGGGCTCATCGCGGCCATCGCCTTCGTGCTGCTGGTGGGTGCGCTGGCCGTGCCGCTGGTGAAGCTCGGCCGGGTGCTGGACGAGACCCGCACCTCGGTCAGGGAGATCACCGAGCACACGGTGCCGATCCTGGACGAGGCCGCCACGACGGTGTCGTCCACGAACACCCAGCTCGAGCGGGTCGACGCGATCACCACCTCGGCCGCCCAGATCACGCAGAACGCCTCCGCCCTGACGTCGCTGTTCGCGGCGACCGTCGGCGGCCCGATGATCAAGGTGGCGGCCTTCAGCTACGGCGTGCGGCGCGCGCTGTCCGGCCTGGGCCGCGGGCGGTCCGGGCGATGAGCCGGCTGCTCTGGGTCGCGGTCGGCGCGGCGGCCGCGGTCGCCGGCGCCAAGCGGCTCGGCCTGCTGGACGACCTGACCGGCTCCTCGTCCGCCCGCGGCGCGCACGCCGGGGCGTCCGGCGCCGCCGGCACTGCGCAGGCCACGGCCTCCACCGCCGCCCGTGCCGTGCGCACCGCGTTCCGCGCGGGCGCGACCACCGCCGGCACCGTCCGGTCGCTGTCCGACGCCCGCCGGGAGTTCCGCACCGGCATGGCCGAACGCGAGGCGCAGCTCCGGCACGACCTCGTCGGCGACGTCGACGTGGACGCGATCCGCGCCGAGCGCGCCGGGCGCCGTGCCGCCGCCCGCCAGGACGAGCACGACGCGCACGGCGCCGTCCCGCCCGCCTGGCACCGGGACCCGGAGGCCCGCGACGCGGCCCGCGCCGCCCGCGCCCGCAGGGGCTGGGCCGACGAGCCGACGGACGACCCGGCCGACGACGACGGCGACCTGCCGTACTCCTTCTACTGACCAGCACGCCGCGGCCCCTAGGCTGCACCCGGTCGCCCGCGCGGGAACACCCCCGCGGCCTGCGACGCTGAACCACGAGAACGGGCGAGGGCCCGCGACCCCCGCCACCCGACCCAGACGAGGACACCATGCGCACCGCCGAGATCCGCCAGCGTTGGCTCGACTTCTTCGAGGCCCGCGGCCACACCGTGGTGCCCTCCGCCCCGCTGATCTCGCCCGACCCGTCGACGCTGTTCGTCATCGCGGGCATGGTGCCGTTCATCCCGTACATGCTCGGCGAGCAGACGGCGCCGTGGCCGCGCGCGACGAGCGTCCAGAAGTGCGTGCGCACCCTCGACATCGAGGAGGTCGGCAAGACCACGCGGCACGGCACGTTCTTCCAGATGAACGGCAACTTCTCCTTCGGCGACTACTTCAAGGAGGGGGCGATCACCCACGCGTGGGAGCTGATCACCACTCCGCAGGACCAGGGCGGCTACGGCTTCCCGAAGGACAAGATCTGGGTCACGGTCTACGAGACCGACGACGAGGCGGCCGAGCTCTGGAAGAAGATCGCGGGCCTGCCGGACGAGCGCATCCAGCGCCGCGGCATGAAGGACAACTACTGGTCGACCGGTGCGCGCGGCCCCGCGGGCCCGTGCTCGGAGATCTACGTCGACCGCGGCCCCGAGTACGGCGCCGAGGGCGGCCCGGTCGTCGACGAGGACCGGTACATCGAGATCTGGAACCTCGTCTTCATGCAGTACGAGCGCGGTGACGGGGGCGGCAAGGAGAACTTCCCGATCCTCGGCGAGCTCAAGCAGAAGAACATCGACACCGGCATGGGCCTGGAGCGTGTCGCGTTCCTGCTGCAGGGCGTCGACAACATGTACGAGATCGACGAGGTCTTCCCGGTCATCGAGGCCGCGCAGGCCCTGTCCGGCCGCCGGTACGGCGCCGACCACGAGGACGACGTGCGGATGCGCGTCGTGGCGGACCACGTGCGCTCCGGCCTCATGCTGATGGGCGACGGCGTCGTCCCGTCGAACGAGGGGCGCGGCTACGTGCTGCGCCGCCTGCTGCGCCGCGCCGTGCGCGCGATGCGCCTGCTGGGCGTCGAGACGCCCGCGCTGCCGACCCTGCTGCCGGTGTCCCGCGACGCGATGTCGCCGTCGTACCCGGAGCTGGCGCGCGACTTCGACCGGATCGCCAAGGTCGCGTACGCCGAGGAGGAGGCGTTCCTGCGCACCCTCGTCTCCGGCACCTCGATCCTCGACCTCGCGGTCTCCGAGGCGAAGTCGACCGGTACCGGCACGCCGAGCGCGACGCCGCTGCTGTCGGGCGAGAAGGCGTTCCAGCTGCACGACACCTACGGCTTCCCGATCGACCTCACGCTCGAGATGGCGGCCGAGCAGGGCGTCTCCGTCGACGAGAAGGCGTTCCGGACGCTGATGCAGGCGCAGCGCGACCGCGCCCGGGCGGACGCCCTGGCCAAGCGCGCGGGTCGCACCGACACCGCGGCGTACCAGGACCTGCACGCGACCCTCAGCGGGTCGGGTGCCAAGCCCGTGGAGTTCGTCGGCTACGACCGCACCACGTCGCGCTCGCGCGTCGTCGGGCTGCTGGTCGACGGCGTGCCCGCGCCCGCGGCGACCGCGCCGGCGGACGTCGAGGTCGTCCTCGACGTGACCCCGTTCTACGCCGAGATGGGCGGCCAGCTGGCCGACCACGGCTCGATCGTGCTGGACGGCGGCGCGACCATCGAGGTCGACGACGTGCAGGCGCCGGTCAAGGGCCTGCCCGTGCACCGCGGCCGCCTGGTCGAGGGCACCGTCACGCTGGACGAGCCGGGCGTCGCGTCGATCGACACCGCGCGCCGCATCGCGATCAGCCGGGCGCACACCGCGACGCACATGGTGCACAAGGCCATCCAGGAGTCGCTCGGCCCGTCGGCCACCCAGGCGGGCTCCGAGAACGCGCCCAGCCGCGTGCGGTTCGACTTCCGCGCCGGCCAGGCCGTCCCGCAGGGCGTGCTCTCCGAGGTCGAGGAGCGGGTCAACACCCGGCTCCAGGAGAACCTCGAGGTCACCGACGCGGTCATGCCGATCGCCGAGGCCCGCGCGCTCGGCGCGATGGCGCTGTTCGGCGAGAAGTACGGCGACCAGGTGCGCGTCGTGTCGATCGGCGGCGACTGGTCCCGCGAGCTCTGCGGCGGGACGCACGTGCGGCAGTCCGGCGAGCTCGGCCTGGTCACGCTCCTCGGCGAGTCGTCGATCGGCTCCGGCGTCCGCCGGGTCGACGCGCTGGTGGGCGACGGGGCGTACGGCTTCCACGCCAAGGAGCGCGCGCTGGTCGGCCAGATCTCCGGCCTGCTCGGCGCCCGCCCCGACGAGCTCGCGGACCGGGTGTCCTCGCTCATGGCCCGGCTCAAGGAGTCCGAGAAGGAGCTCGCGGGGCTGCGCGCGGCGCAGGTGCTCGCGGTCGCCGGCTCGCTGGCCTCCTCGGCGGTCGAGGTCGACGGCACGCGCGTGGTGACCCACGACGCGGGGGAGGCCGCGGCCGACGACCTGCGCACGCTGGTCCTCGACGTCCGGTCGCGCCTCGGCGAGTCCGCGCCCGCGGTCGTCGCGGTCGGCGGCGTCTCGAAGGGCCGCCCGGTGGTCGTCGTCGCGACCAACGCCGCGGCGCGGGAGAAGGGCGTCCGCGCGGGTGCCCTGGTCAAGACCGCGTCCGGCGTGCTCGGCGGCGGTGGCGGCGGCAAGGACGACCTCGCGCAGGGCGGCGGCGCCGACGCGGCCCGGCTGCCCGAGGCCCTCGCCGGCATCCGCGAGGCGATCGGGGCGGGGGCCTGAGCCCCGTGGCGGGTGCCCCGGGCGCGGCCGACGCGCCCGTCGTGCCGGACCCCGACGCCGTCGTGCGCGGGGCCCGGCTCGCCGTGGACGTCGGCTCCGTCCGGGTCGGCCTCGCGGCCAGCGACCCGGACGGCCTGGTGGCCACGCCGGTCGACACGCTGCCCCGCGACACCCGCCCGCCGGCCCCGGGCGCGCTGCCCGCGGACGTGGCCACGATCGTCGCCGAGGTGGCCGAGCGGTCCGCCGGGGCGGTGTACGTCGGGCTGCCGAAGCACCTCTCCGGCGCCGAGGGCTCGGCAGCAGAGGCCGCACGCGCGTACGCTGGTGCGCTGGCGCAGGCCGTCGCCCCGGTTCCGGTGCGGTTGGTCGACGAGCGGATGAGCACGGTGTCCGCCCATCAGGCGCTGCACGCGTCCGGCCGGTCCGGGCGTCGTCACCGGGCGGTCGTCGACCAGGCGGCCGCGGTGGTGATCCTGCAGACCGCGCTCGACGCGGAGCGCTCCTCGGGCCGCCGGCCCGGTGAGCGGGTCACGGCGACCCGCCCGGAGCGACCCGCCGAGGAGCGCCCGGGGGGTCCGCAGGAGGACGGACGAGCAGGACACACCGAAGGGACGACCGAGTGAGCGACCTGTTCCTCGGTGCTCCGCAGCAGGAGCACCACGAGGCGCCCCCGCCCTCGCGCCGCTCGCGCCGCGACTCGCAGGAGCAGCGCGCCAAGCAGAAGAAGCACCGTCGACGCCGCAGCGTCGTGGTGCTGCTGCTCGCGCTGGTCCTCGTCGGCGGCGCCGGGTTCGTCGTGTGGAGCGTCTTCGGCGACCTGTTCTCCGGCGGTGGCGGCACCGAGGAGACCGTCCAGGACTTCCCGGGCCCGGGCAGCGGCGAGGTCCAGGTGACCGTCGCGTCCGGCGACACCGGGGGCGCGATCGGGCAGACGCTCGTCGACAACGGCGTCGTCGCCACGGTCGGCGCGTTCACGAGCGCGTACGCGGCCAACCCCGCCGCGACCGGCATCCAGCCGGGCACCTACGGGCTGCAGCTCGAGATGAAGGCGAGCGACGCGGTCAACGCGCTGCTCGACCCGGCCAACCGCGTGTCGAACCGGGTGACGATCCCCGAGGGCTACACCGCGCAGCAGATCTACCAGCGCGTGTACGAGGTCACCGGCATCACCGTCGAGGACCTCGAGGCCGCCGCTGCCGACCCGGCCGCGATCGGGCTGCCCGCCGAGGCGGGCGGCAACGTCGAGGGCTGGCTGTTCCCGATGACCTACGAGGTCGAGCCCGGTTCCAGCGCGGCCAGCGTGCTGTCCCAGATGGTCGCGCGGACCACGGCGCTGCTCACGAGCAAGGGCGTGGCGCAGGACCAGTGGGAGACGGTGCTCAACAAGGCGTCGATCGTCGAGCGCGAGGGCAAGCTGGACGAGGACCGGCCGAAGATCGCCCGCGCGATCGAGAACCGCCTCGACATCCAGATGCCGCTGCAGGTCGACGCCACCGTGCTGTACGGGGTGGGCGTGACCGGCCGCTCGCCGACCCGCGCGGAGCTCGACGACGCGTCGAACCCGTACAACTCGTACAAGACGACGGGCCTGCCGCCGACCCCGATCGCCAACCCGGGCGAGGCGTCCATCGACGCCGTCGTCACGCCCGCGGACGGCCCGTGGCTGTTCTGGGTCACGGTCAACCCGGAGACCGGCGAGACCAAGTTCGCCGAGACGTACGACGAGCACCAGACGTACGTCGCGGAGCTGCGCGAGTGGGAGGCGGCGCACCAGTGACCGGAGCCGCGCGCCGCGCCGCGGTGCTCGGCCACCCGATCGCGCACTCGCTGTCCCCGGTCCTGCACCGGGCCGCCTACCGGGCCCTCGGGCTCGACGGGTGGTCGTACGACGCGGTCGACGTGACCGAGGAGCAGCTGCCGGCGTTCGTCGGCGACCTCGACGCCTCCTGGGCCGGGCTCAGCCTGACCATGCCGCTGAAGCAGACCGTGCTGCCGCTGCTCGACCACGTCGAGCCGCTGGCCGCGGTCGTGGGCGCCGTGAACACCGTGCTCGTCCAGGCCGGCGGGTCGGGACGGCCGGTGCTCACCGGGGCCAACACGGACGTGCACGGCATCGTGGCGGCGCTGTCCGAGGGCCTGGCCGCCGCCGGCGCGCCGGACGGCTCGGCACCGGCGGGCGAGCGCCCGGCGCGCACCGCGGTCGTGCTCGGCGCCGGGGCCACCGCGGCCTCCGCCCTCGCCGCGCTCGCCGAGCTCGGCTGCGCGACGCCCGTCGTCCTGGCGCGGTCGCTGGGCCGCACGGGGGCGCTGGCCCGCGCCGCGCACCGGATGGGCGTCGAGCCCGCGTTCCGACCGCTGGACGGCGCGCTCGCCGCGATGGCGGGCGCCGACCTCGTCGTCTCGACCCTCCCGCCGCGCGCCGCCGACGACCTCGCCGCAGCCCTCGCCGGGGGTGGCGCCACGACGGCACCCCGCCCCGGTGCCGTGCTGCTCGACGTCGCGTACGACCCGCGGCCCACCGCCCTGCACACGGCGTGGGCCGGCGCGGGCGGCGTCGCGGTGCCGGGGGAGCGGATGCTGCTGCACCAGGCCGTCGAGCAGGTGCGGCTGATGACCGGGCGCCCGGGGCCGCTCGCCGCGATGGACGCGGCGCTGGGCGCCGCGCTCGACGCGACCGCGCCCGCCTGACCGGCTGATTCACCCGGCGTCCGGCCGGCGTCCGGGCGTCGCGGGCCGACCGGGCCCTCATCTCCCCGCACCCACGTGCCGATGGGTCCTACGGGGCCGGTGCACCTGCCTGCCCCGGACGAAAGGGCAACGGGGTGAAGCAGCTCGGCGAGATCCTGCTGGACGAGGGCCTGGTCAGCGAGGCGCAGCTCATGGCCGCGCTGGACGAGCAGATGGCCCGGGGGCAGTCCCTCGGCCGGACGCTGGTCGAGATCGGGGTCCTCACCGAGGGTCAGCTCGTGGCCGCGCTGGCGCGGCAGGTCGGCATGGCGTTCGTCGACCTCGACGAGTACCAGGTGGACCGGTCCGCGGTGTCGATGGTCCCCGCGGCGCTCTGCCGGCGGTACACCGTGCTGCCCGTCGGGTTCCAGGACGGCGCGCTCGTGCTCGCGACCGCCGACCCGGGCAACGTGGTCGCCGTCGACGACGTGCGCACCGTCTCGGGCATGGCCGTGCTGCCGATCGTCGCCACCTACGAGAACCTCAGCCGCGCGATCGAGCGGTTCTGCCGCGCCGACGGCGAGATGGAGGACCTGTCCTCCGCGTTCGAGGAGGAGCAGCAGTCCCAGCAGGCCGAGGTCGACCTGTCCAGCATCGGCAGCTCCGTCGACGACGACGCCCCGATCGTCCGGTACGTCAACCTGCTGGTGACCCAGGCGATCTCCGACCGGGCCTCCGACATCCACATCGAGCCCAGCGAGCACGACCTGCGCGTCCGCTACCGGATCGACGGCGTGCTGCACGAGATGCAGCGCTCGCCCAAGCAGATCCAGGGCGGCGTGATCTCGCGCGTCAAGATCATGTCGGACATCGACATCGCCGAGCGCCGCAAGCCGCAGGACGGCCGCATGTCCGTCACGCACAACGGCCGCAAGATCGACCTCCGCGTCGCCACGCTGCCGACCGTGTGGGGCGAGAAGATCGTCATGCGGATCCTGGACAACTCCACGGCCTCGCTGGACCTGCGTGACCTGGCGTTCCTCGAGCACAACTACGAGTCGTACAAGGACGCGTACACCAAGCCCTACGGGATGATCCTGGTCACCGGCCCCACGGGCTCCGGCAAGTCGACCACCCTGTACGCGACCCTGAACGCCGTCTCCAAGCCGGAGATCAACGTCATCACCGTCGAGGACCCGGTCGAGTACCGGCTCGCCGGCATCAACCAGGTCCAGGTGAACCCCAAGGCCGGCCTCACGTTCGCCGGCGCGCTGCGCTCCATCCTGCGGTCCGACCCCGACGTCGTCCTGCTCGGTGAGATCCGCGACCACGAGACCGCCCAGATCGCCATCGAGGCGGCGCTCACCGGTCACCTCGTGCTGTCGACCCTGCACACCAACGACGCGCCGTCGGCCATCACCCGGCTCACCGAGATGGGCATCGAGCCCTTCCTCGTCGGCTCCGCGCTCGACGCCGTCGTCGCCCAGCGGCTCGCCCGCCGGCTCTGCGCCAAGTGCTGCGAGCCGTACATCCCGACCGAGACCGAGCTCATCGGCGCCCGGTTCCCCTGGGTGCCGGGGGAGCCGCTGCCCGAGCTGTTCCGGCCCGTCGGCTGCGTCGCCTGCTCGCGCACCGGGTACCGCGGCCGCGTCGCGCTGCACGAGGTCATGCGGGTCACCGAGGACATCGAGCGCCTCGCCGTCGCCCGCGCCTCGGCCGCCGAGATCGGGGCCACCGCGCGGCAGCAGGGCATGATCACGCTCCGCGACGACGGCTGGCAGAAGGTCGCGCTGGGGCAGACGTCGGTCGAGGAGATCCTCCGGGTCGTCGCCTGACCGGTCCGTCGGCGGGTCGGCCCGCGGGCCGCTGACCCGCGCCCACGGGTGGTCCGCCCGGGCGGGGGAGTGGAAGCGCGGCAGAACCCTCAAGAGAGCGCACCACTGCGCCGATCAGGGGATGCGTAGCAGGGCCCGGTGTGCCACCGGGTGGGCGAGGAAGGGGAACGACGGTGAGCGAGTCCTACACGGGCGACCCGGCGGAGACGCGGGCACTCCCGCCGTACCTGCCGCCGACGGGCCAGGCGCCGGCCGCGTCCCAGGCGCCGGCGGGTCCGCCGGCGTACGCGGTCCCGCCGGTGCTGCCGCCGCAGGGCGCGCCGGCCGGCTACGGCTCCACGCTGCCGACCGCGGGGTACGGCGGCCCGGTGGCGGCGCCGTCCGGTGCGCCGGGAGCCCCGGGCGCCGCCCCGACGCGTGCGTCGCTCCGCCAGGCGCAGCCGCCGGTCGCGCCCCCGCAGCCCGGCGCGCCGACGCAGGTGCTCGCCCAGCCGCAGGGCGCGCCGCCGGCCCGTCCCGCGGCGCCGTCGCAGCCCTCGGCCCCGGTCGCGGCCCCGGTGCCGCAGCGCGCCGGCATGGGCCAGCGCGCCGAGGACGGCGACGTGCCCCTGGACGCCGTCCTGGTCCGCATGGTCCAGCTCGGGGCCTCCGACCTGCACCTCACCAGCGGCTCGGCGCCGATGGTCCGGGTCAGCGGCACGCTGCACCCGCTCGAGGAGTTCCCGGTGCTCGCCCCCGACGCGCTGCGCCGCACGATCTACTCGGTGCTGACCCAGAAGCAGCGCGAGCAGTACGAGGCGGCCCTCGAGCTCGACTTCGCGTACGCCGTGCGCGGGCACGCGCGGTTCCGCGTGAACCTGTACCAGCAGCGGGAGTCCATCGGCGCGGTGTTCCGCGTGATCCCGTACGAGATCAAGGAGCTCGCCCAGCTCGGCGTGCCGCCGGTCGTCGGCTCGTTCGCCGGCCTGCCCCGAGGCCTGGTCCTCGTGACGGGTCCGACCGGCTCCGGCAAGTCGACGACGCTCGCGTCGATCATCGACCTCGCCAACCGGACCCGAGCCGACCACATCATGACCGTCGAGGACCCGATCGAGTTCCTGCACCGGCACAAGCGGTCGATCATCAACCAGCGCGAGGTCGGCGCGGACACGCACTCGTTCGCGAACGCTCTCAAGCACGTGCTGCGCCAGGACCCGGACATCATCCTGGTCGGCGAGATGCGCGACCTGGAGACCATCTCCGTCGCGCTGACCGCCGCGGAGACCGGCCACCTGGTGTTCGCCACGCTGCACACGCAGGACGCCGCGCAGACGATCGACCGCATCATCGACGTGTTCCCGTCGCACCAGCAGGACCAGGTGCGCACCCAGCTTGCCGCCTCGCTGCAGGCCGTGGTCTGCCAGACGCTCTGCAAGACCGCCAACGGGCAGGGCCGTGTGGTGGCCACCGAGGTCATGATCGCGACGCCCGCGATCCGGAACCTGATCCGCGAGGGCAAGACGCACCAGATCTACTCGTCGATGCAGGCCGGCACCGACGCCGGCATGCACACCCTCGACCAGAACCTGTCCGACCTGGTGCGCACCGGCAAGGTCACGTACGAGGTCGCGCTCGAGAAGGCGCACCACATCGAGGACTTCAACAAGATGGTCGGCCGCACCGCCCGGATGAACCAGGGTGCGTCGGCGCTCAACAGCACCGGCGTCGGGTCCGGGTTCGGAGGGCAGTTCTGATGGCGGTCGCCCGCACGTACGAGTACTCGATCCGGGACGGCGGCGGCAAGCTCGTCAAGGGCCGGATCGAGGCCCCCAGCCAGGCCGCCGTCGTCAACCGGCTCCGGACCATGGGCATGGCCCCGCTGTCCATCAACGAGGTCCAGAACACCGGCCTGCAGCGGGAGATCACGATCCCCGGCTTCGGCGAGCGGGTGAAGCTCAAGGACCTCGCGGTCATGGCCCGGCAGATGGCGACCATGATCTCGGCCGGCCTGTCCCTGCTGCGCGCGCTGTCGATCCTCGCGGCGCAGACCGAGAACAAGGCGCTCGCCAAGGTGCTCGCGCAGGTCCGTGCCGACGTCGAGACCGGCAACTCGCTGTCCGACGGGCTGTCCCGGCACCCCGACACGTTCCCGCCGATCATGATCAACATGATCAAGGCCGGCGAGGTCGGCGGCTTCCTCGAGGAGGCGCTGAAGTCCGTCGCCGAGAACTTCGAGTCCGAGGTCAAGCTCAAGGCGCAGATCAAGTCCGCGATGACCTACCCCGTGATGGTGTTCATCATGGCGATCCTGGCGGTCGTCGGCATGCTGCTGTTCATCGTGCCGATCTTCGAGCAGATGTTCACCGACCTCGGCGGCAAGCTGCCGTGGCCGACGCAGGTGCTGGTGGTCCTGTCCGGCGTCATGAAGTGGCTCGCGCCGGTGCTGCTGGTGGTGACCATCGTGTTCGCGTTCTGGTGGCGCAAGCACAAGAACGACGACGCGATCCGGTCCCGGGTGCAGCCGTTCACGCTGCGGGTGCCGATCTTCGGCCCGCTGTTCAAGAAGGTGGCGATCGCCCGGTTCACCCGGAACTTCGGCACCATGCTCAGCGCCGGCGTGCCGATCCTGCAGTCCCTGGAGATCGTCGGGCAGACGTCGGGCAACTGGGCCATCGAGCAGGCGGTCAAGGACGTCCAGGACAGCGTGCGCACCGGGCAGTCGCTCGCGGCCCCGTTGGCGAATCACCCGGTGTTCCCGCCGATGGTCACGCAGATGGTCGCGACGGGTGAGGACTCCGGCTCGCTGGAGCTGATGCTGAAGAAGGTCTCCGAGTTCTACGACGAGGAGGTCTCGGCCACCACGGAGCAGCTCACGTCGCTCATCGAGCCCCTCATGATCGCGATCCTGGGCACGATCATCGGCGGCATGATCATCGCGCTCTACATGCCGATCTTCTCGATCTTCGAGCTCGTCGGCTGACGAATCGGACATCTGTCACATTGCACCGCCTTCCGGGCGAGAAGGACCACCCGTTCGGGGGATCAAGACACCTGGTCACAGGCCGATGAACTGGGTGCAAGACCTTGAACGCCGCATTTCGCGGCACTCGTCCCGAACTTTCCCAGAAGAGGTCAACAATGCACGCTCGCATCCGTGAGGTCATGGACAAGCGCCAGAACGGTGAGAAGGGCTTCACGCTCATCGAGCTCCTGGTCGTCATCATCATCATCGGCATCCTCGCCGCGATCGCCATCCCGGCGTTCCTGAACCAGCGCCAGAAGGCGTGGGCTTCGCAGGTCGAGTCCGACCTCAAGAACGCCGCGATCGCCGCCGAGTCGTACGCGGTCGGGAACAACGGTTCGTACGAGGACCTGACGACGGACCTTCTCAAGTCGAACGGCTACAACCCCACCAAGGACGTCACGGTCACGCTCGACGGTGCGCCGACGGTCTCGGGCTACAAGCTCAAGGGCGTCAACGCGAACCTGGACGGCAAGACTTGGACGTACGACAGCGCGACCGGTGTGATCACGCCGCCGGCGAACTGACGCAGCAGCAGTCCCACAACGGTGCGGGGTGTCGCCTCGGCGGCACCCCGCACCGCGCATGTCCGGCACGACCACGAGAGGTGAGGCAGTGCGAGCACTCCTGGCCCGCGCACGCGCGCGGCACGCGGGGCGGTCCGACGCGGGCATCACGCTCGCCGAGGTCCTGGTCGCGATGCTGATCTTCGCGATCATCTCGACCGGCTTCATCGCCACCTCGATCACCGTCATCTCCGTGACCCGGGACTCGCGTGCCCGCGAGGTGGCGGCCAACCTCGCCGCGGAGGAGATCGACCTCGCGCGCGACACCGAGGACCTGTTCACCCTGCTCGACGGGTCCCGGTCGGTGAGCCTGAACGGCGACACCTTCCACGTGACGCGCACCACCAGCTGGGTGACCAACCCCGACCAGGACTTCTCGTGCGGCGGCGCCGGCGGCATCGGCGCCGCGGCGGGCGGCACGCTGCGCTACAAGCGGGTGAGCGTCGCGGTGACGTGGGACAACATGCGCGACGGCGCGCGTGCGGTCCGCTCCGACACCGTGATCAACCCCGGGGCGAAGCTCAACGACCCGACGCTCGGCACGATCATCGTCTCGGTGCTCAACGGGGCCGGCACCGGGTCCAAGGACGTGGCGGTCTCCACCTCGCCGTCGGCGGGTTCCGTGATCAGCCCCACGGACGCCCAGGGCTGCACCTACGTGCTCAAGGTCAAGCCGCAGAGCTACACGGTCTCGATCTCGCGGTCCGGCTACGTCGACTCGAACCAGCAGAGCTCGGCGTCGCAGACGGTGTCGGTGGTCGCGGGCCAGTCGACCACCGTCGGGTTCCAGTACGACAAGGCGGCGGTGTTCACGGCCCGGCTCGCCTCGACCGCCCCGGCGGGCGTGGCTCCGAAGATCGCGACGAACATGAAGACGACGTTCACCAACACGTACGGCATCTTCAACCGCACCGCGGACAGCGGTTCGGGCACGACGCAGAAGTTCAACCTGCACCCGTTCTCGCAGGGCTACCAGGCCTACGCCGGCACCTGCGACGCCGCCGACCCGATGCAGTGGCCGGACGAGGCGGTGGCCGGCGGGACGCTGCACGGCGAACGGCTGCCCAACGTCGCGGCGGCCCCGGGCGGCGCGGCCACGGTCGACGTCCCGATGGGTCTGGTCCAGATCACCGGCGGGTCCGGGGGCTCCTACCTCAAGGCCGTGTCCGTGAACCCCCCCAAGGGCTCCCCGCTGCCGGGCTGCGCGGCGGTCGAGACGCTCACCTTCGGCAACGTGCTGGGCGGCGGGACGACGGTGGTGGCCCTGCCCTACGGGAGCTGGCAGCTGTACCGAGGCACGACCGCGGGCACCCAGACCACGCTCGCGCCCGCGAGCAGCATCTCGTTCCCGGCGCCCGCGGTGCCGCAGCGCAGCACGGTCGCCGCCGACGGGACGGTCACGCTCGACCCGCGCGTGGTGGTGGCGCCGTGAGGCGGGTGCGCGCGGTGCTGCGGCAGCGCGGTGACGCGGGCGTCACGATCACCGAGCTGATCGTGACGATGGCGCTGCTCAGCGTCGTCACCACCCTCATCCTCGTCATGGTCACCACTGTCGCGCGGAACTTCACGCACGAGCGGACCGCCACCGACAACGCGATGAACGCGTCGAACGGTATGAACGAGCTCACCCGCGTCATCCGCTCGGGGACGGCGCTGCAGCTCACCGGCGTCGCCGAGCAGCAGCCGCCGTTCGTGTCGGCCGGGACGAACTCCGTGCAGATGTACGTGTACATCGACGCGGACTCGGCGAACCCCCGGCCGCTCAAGGTGCAGTTCAGCATCGACTCGGCCGGCCGGGTGCGCGAGACCCGGTGGCTCGCCACGACGTCGAAGTCGCCCTGGACGTTCTCCACCTCGTCGTCGGTGCGGACCATCGCGCGCTCCGTCCCGGCCGGGGCGCCCCAGCTGTTCCGGTACTACGACGCGGGTGGCGACGAGCTCACCGTGCCGGACACCGGGACGCTGACCGCGGCCCAGATCGACCTGGTGGCGTCGGTGCAGATCTCCCTGACCGTGCAGTCGGACACCTCATCCCGCGTGGACCCGGTGACGCTGCAGAACACCGTCGGCATCCCCAATCTCGGCGTCTCGAGGATCAAGCCATGAGAAGAGCTCTGCGTCGCGTGCTGGCGGGCGAGCCGCGGGACCGCGGTCTCGCGCTGCCCCTCGTCATCGGCATCACCTCGGTGATGGCTGCCCTGATCGTCGCGGCCGTCGCGTTCAGCGTCGGGTCGCTGCGCAAGGCCGGGACCGACCAGGACTGGGGCGCGGCGCTCGCCGCCGCGTACGCGGGCATCGAGGAGTACGAGAGCCGGCTCGCGAACGACACGGGCTACTTCGCGTACGGGAACCCGGCGTCGGAGTTCTCCAACCCCTCGCACAGCGTGTCGACGCTGCTCACGCTGCCGACCGGCGCCGCGGCCAACCCGGCGTTCGGCCTCGGCGCGACGGGGACCTGGGCGACGGTGCCGGGCAGCGACGGGACCGCGCACTTCCGCTACGAGGTGGACAACTCGCGGTACTACCAGGACGGCACGCTGCGGGTGCGGGCGACGGGCCGGTCCGGCGACCAGACGCGGTCGGTCGTCGCCGACCTGAAGCAGCAGGGGTTCATCGACTTCCTGTACTTCACCGACTACGAGGTCTCGGACCCGACCGCCAGCAACCCGACCAGCACCACCAACTGCGCGATCCGGTACCCGAACAGCCGACCCAACTGCAACACGATCTACTTCGGCAACAGCGACGTCATCGACGGCCCGATGCACACGAACGACGCGATCCAGGTGAACGGCAGCGCCCAGTTCCTCGGGAAGACCACGACGTCCTGGAAGGCGAGCTCCGGCCCGAACTACGTGAAGGACGGCAACGTCAAGCCGGTGTTCAAGTTCGACGGCGACCCGACCTACCAGGCGACGATCGGCATGCCGGCGACGAACGCGCAGATCAAGAAGGAGACGCGGTCGGACCTGCCGAGCGAGGTGCCGGTGACGGGCTGCCTCTACACCGGCCCGACCTCGATCGTCTTCAACAGCAACGGCACGATGACCGTGATCTCGCCGTGGACCAAGTTCACGAACACCACGGGCGACAACGACACCGGCGGCAGCAACCCGGCCAAGTGCGGCACGCCCGGCGCCACCGGTCTGGCCAAGAAGTCCGGCTCGGCCTACGTCGGTCAGACGATCTCGGTGCCCGCGAACCTCGTGGTGCACGTCCAGACGGTGCCCGGCGCGTCCAGCGACGTGAACTACACCGCGAGCACGAAGACGCCCCCCGGGACCGATCCGATCTCCTGCGCGTCGACGACCACGAACAACCTGGGCTACCCGATCAAGGACGAGACGGAGCCGTTCACCGGGGCGTACGGATGCCGCAACGGGGACATCTTCGTCAAGGGCACCCTGAACGGCCGGGCGACGCTGTCGGCGGACAACTACGTCTACATCACGGGCGACCTCAAGTACAACGACGCGACGGCCGACATGCTCGGCCTCGTCGGCCAGAACGCCGTCTGGGTCTGGAACCCGATGAAGAAGACGACCAGCAACAACAACACGACGTACACGCAGCTCCTGGGGGGCACCAACCGGACGATCAACGCCGCCATCCTGTCGGTGGCGCACACGTTCATGGTGCAGAACTACAACGTGGGCGGCACCCGCGGGAAGCTCATCGTGGTGGGGGCGATCGCGCAGAAGTACCGCGGGCCGGTCGGCACGAGCTCGAACGGCACCATCGTCAACGGCTACATCAAGGCGTACGACTACGACGACCGGTTCAAGAACACGGCGCCGCCCAAGTTCCTGTCACCCGTGACCACGACCTACGGGATCAACACCTGGGTCGAGGTCCAGCCCGCCTTCAAGCCCGACGGGACGTACCGCTGACATGACCGCCGACGTGCTGCTGCTCGCCGGGCTGTCCGGAGTCCTCGGGCTGGTCATCGGCTCGTTCCTCAACGTCGTCGTGTGGCGGGTCCCGCGCGGCGAGTCGGTGGTCGCCCCGCCGAGCGCGTGCCCCCGCTGCGGGACGCGGATCCGCGCGCGGGACAACGTGCCGGTGCTGTCGTGGCTGCTGCTGCGGGGACGGTGCCGGGACTGCGGGGAGCCGATCAGCGCGCGGTACCCGCTCGTCGAGCTCGGCACCGGCGTGCTGTTCGCGGCGCTGGCCGCCGTCGTGGGGTGGTCCTGGGTGCTCCCGGCCGTGCTGTACCTGGCGGCCGTCGCCGTGGCGCTCGCGCTCATCGACCTCGACCACCACCGGCTCCCCGACGCGCTCGTGCTGCCGTCGTACCTCGTCGGCGCCGCGCTGCTCGCGCTCGCCTCCTGGAACCCGGGCGGGGCGAGCGACTGGGCCGCGCTGCTGCGGGCCGCGATCGGGGGAGCGGCCCTCCTGATCTTCTACTTCGCCGCCGCCCTCGCGTACCCGGCCGGCATGGGCCTCGGGGACGTGAAGCTCGCCGGCGTGCTCGGCATGTACCTCGCGTGGTTCGGCTGGGGCGCATTCGCCGTCGGTGCGTTCGGTGCCTTCCTGCTCGGCGGCCTGTTCTCCGTCGGGCTGATCGCGGCGCGGCGCGCCGGACGCAAGTCCGGCATTCCGTTCGGGCCGTGGATGCTGGCCGGTGCATTTCTCGGGATCACCGTCGGGCAGGCCACCTGGAGCGGATACCTGGAGCTGGTCACCTGAGGGCGCCAGATCGCCCCGGGAAATCCTCAAGTCGGGTGCAGCGGCACCCGATCAGTCAGCAGTACGGATGTCGGAAGAATGGGGTCCTGGCGTGGCCAAGACACGCGTGATCGGGCTCGACATCGGGACGACCCAGGTGCGGGCGACCGAGGTCGAGCTGAGCGCAGGCCGAGGCGGCCGCGGGGGCCAGCCGACCCTGCTGCGCGCCGGGGAGGTGCCGCTGCCGTTCGGCGCGGTGCGGGACGGCGAGGTCTCCGAGCCGTCCACCGTGGGCACCGCCATCAAGCAGCTGTGGTCCCAGCAGAAGTTCTCCCACAAGAACGTGGTGATCGGCATCGGCAACCAGCGGGTCGTCGTGCGCGAGCTCGACCTGCCGGCGATGCCGCTGCCCGAGCTGAAGGCGTCGCTGCCGTTCCAGGTCCAGGACCTGCTGCCGGTGGCCGTCGAGGACGCGATCCTCGACTACCTGCCGACCGGGTCGCGGGCCGGTGAGCACGGGCCGGTCGTCTCCGGCCTGCTCGTCGCGGCGACCAAGGACACCGTGCGCGCCAACATCGCCGCCGTGCGCGCGGCGGGGCTGCGGCCGGTGAGCGTCGACCTCAGCGCGTTCGCGCTCGCCCGCGCGCTGCCGGCGGTCTCCGACGACGTGCACACGGTGGCGCTCGTCGACATCGGCGCGCGCGTGACCACGGTCGTCATCGTGGCGAACGGCGTGCCGAGCCTCGTGCGGCTGCTGCCGACCGGCGGCCAGGACGCGACGGACGCGGTCCAGCAGGCGCTGAACGTGCCGACGGTCGAGGCGGAGGCGCTGAAGCGGCAGATCGGCTTCGGCTACGCCACGGCCCCGGAGCACGACGCCGCCGCGCGGGCGCTCGCGACCGCGACGACGTCGCTCGTCGAGTCGATCCGGAACACCTTCGTGTACTACGCCGCGTCGCACCCGGGCGCCGCCGCGCAGGCGGTCTACCTCACGGGCGGGGCCTCGCAGCTCCCGGGCCTGGGGCAGTACCTGTCCAGCGCGAGCCGGCTCCCGGTCACCCTGGGCCAGCCGCTAGGCTCGGTGGCCCTCGGGCGGGGCGCGGCCCTGGACGGCCGGCTGGCCGAGGAGCAGCACCGGCTCGCCGTGTCGGTGGGCCTGGCGATGGGAGCGGCGGCATGACCACGACCAAGGAGCACAGCGTCCCGACGCCCGTCGGGGCCGTGCCGGGGGGGTACGTCCCGCCGCGCGTGAACCTGCTGCCGCCGGAGATCTACGCCTCCCAGGCGGTCGGCAAGCTCAAGCGCTACCTGGCGCTCGGCCTGGTGCTGGTGGTCGCGCTGTGCGGCGGCGTGTACACGCTCGCCTCGATGCGGCTCGACGACCAGAAGACCGAGCTCGCGGCGGCCGAGGCCGACACGCTCGCGCTCACGCAGGCGCAGGCGCAGTACGCCGAGGTGCCCGTCGTGCTGAGCCGGCTCCAGCAGCTCGAGGAGGCGCGGCAGCTCGGCATGTCCACCGAGACGCTGTGGGCCGACTACCTCGGCGCCGTCTTCGCGGTCATGCCCGGCGGCGTCAAAGTCGCGAGCATCACGGTGGCGGGCGCGACCCCGCTGCTCGCCCCCGCCGCGGAGACGAACCCGCTGCAGGGCCCCGGCGCCGTGACGCAGCTCGACCTCACCGCGGTCAGCGACACCCTGCCCAACATCGCGCAGTGGCAGGACGGGCTCAACAGCGTCCCGGGCTTCCAGGACGCGTGGGTCAACGTCGTGACGGTCGGCGAGGACGAGGACGACAACACGCCGCGGTTCGAGCTCTCCGTGCGCGTCCAGGTGACCGACGAGGCGTACGCCCACCGGTTCCTGCCTGAGGAGGGTGAGGGCTGACATGCAGGACTCGAAGCGCACGACGTGGGTCGCGGGCACGGTGCTGCTCGCGGTGGCGATCCTGGCGCTGGCCTGGTTCGTGTTCGTCGCCCCGGTGGTCGAGGAGACCTCGACCGTGGCGTCGGACACCCAGGTGGCGCAGGACCGGAACGCGGCCCTGACGAACCAGCTGGACACGCTCAAGGACCAGTTCGCGAACCTCCAGGCGTCGAAGGACGAGCTCGCGGTCATCGCGGCGCAGCTGCCGGCGACGGCGAACACCTCGGCGTTCCTCCGGACGGTCGAGAACCTGAAGAACGCCGCCGGCACCAACGTGGTCGACGTGCAGTTCGGCGTCCCGGAGGACGTGATCCCGGCCGCGGCGGTCGCCGACGGCACCGCCGCCGCGGCGCCGGCGACCGAGGGCACGACCGAGGGCGGTGACACGGCCGCCGAGGGCAGCGCGGACGCGAGCACGGACACCAGCACCGACACGGCGGCCGCCGACCCGGCGGCAGCGGCGGCCCCCGTGATCCCCGGGTTCGTCGCGATCCCGGTCAGCGTCACCGCGCTCGGGAACCCGGTCGGCGTCCTGACGTTCCTCGACGCCCTGCAGCAGCAGTCCGACCGGCTCATGCTCGTCACCAACCTGCAGGGCACGGGGCAGGCGGAGGAGGAGCAGAGCGGCGGGCGTCCGGCCACGGCCGAGGGCGACCTCGAGCTCGTCATCTCCGGGTACATCTACGTCCTGAAGGACACAACCACCCCGGCGACCGGCGACGGCACCGCGCCCGAGACCCCGGCGCTGCCCGAGGGCGCGCCCTCGCTCTCCGGCGCCTGACCCGCACCACCCGCACCACCCCCGCGCCCCGGCCCACGACGTGGACCGGGGCGCGGTCGTTCCCCTCCGACATGGGAAGATCCCGTCCATGCTCCGTTGGTTGACGTCCGGTGAGTCGCACGGCCCCGCCCTGGTGGGCGTCCTCGAGGGCCTGCCCGCGGGTGTGCAGGTCGAGTCGGCCCACATCCGCGACGCCCTGGCGCGGCGCCGGCTCGGCTACGGCCGCGGCGCGCGCATGAAGTTCGAGCAGGACGAGGTCCGCATCCTCGGCGGCGTGCGCCTGGGCGAGTCGCAGGGCGGCCCGGTCGCGATCGAGATCGGGAACACCGAGTGGCCGAAGTGGGTCGACGTGATGTCGGCCGACCCGGTGGACGACCCGGAGAAGCTGAACCGTGCGCGCAACGCCCCGCTGACCCGGCCGCGTCCGGGCCACGCCGACCTGGTGGGCATGCGGAAGTACGCCTTCGACGACGCCCGCCCGGTCCTGGAGCGCGCGTCGGCGCGCGAGACCGCGGCCCGCGTGGCGCTCGGCACGGTCGCGGCGCGGTTCCTCGAGCAGGCCGCCGGCATCCGGCTGGTGTCGCACGTGGTGGGCATCGGCCCGGTCGCGACCCCGGACGACGCGGCGCTGCCGACCCCGGACGACGTCGCGGCGCTGGACGCCGACCCGGTGCGCTGCTTCGACGCCCCGACGTCGGCCGCGATGGTCGCCGAGATCGACGAGTGCCACAAGGACGGCGACACCCTCGGCGGCGTCGTCGAGGTGCTGGTGTACGGCCTGCCGTCCGGGCTCGGCTCGTACGTGCACGCGGACCGGCGGCTCGACGCCCGGCTCGCGGGCGCGCTCATGGGCATCCAGGCGATCAAGGGCGTCGAGGTCGGCGACGGCTTCCGCACCGCGACCCGCCGGGGCTCGCAGGCGCACGACGAGATGGAGCGCGACGCCGACGGCGTGATCCGCCGGCGCAGCAACCGCGCGGGCGGGCTCGAGGGCGGCATGACGAACGGCGAGGTCCTGCGCGTGCGCGCGGCGATGAAGCCGATCTCGACCGTGCCGCGCGCGCTCGACACCGTGGACACCTCCAGCCCCGAGCCCGCGAAGGCGCAGCACCAGCGCTCCGACGTGTGCGCGGTGCCGCCGGCGGCCGTCGTGGCCGAGGCGATGGTGGCGCTGGTCGTCGCCGACGCGTTGCTGGAGAAGACCGGTGGCGACTCGGTGGGCGAGGTGCGCCGGAACCTCGACGCCTACGTCGCGTCCGTCCCCGACCTGCTGCGATGACCGCGGCCGCCCGCCCGCGGGTCGTCCTCGTCGGCCCGCCCGGGTCGGGCAAGTCGACGGTCGCGCACGCGCTGGCCGGCCGGTGGCAGCTCGCGGAGCGGGACACCGACGCGGACGTCGAGGCCGTGGCCGGCAAGCCGGTGACGGACATCTTCGTGGAGGACGGCGAGCCGCGGTTCCGCGAGCTCGAGCACGAGGCGGTGCGGGTCGCGCTGGCCGAGCACGACGGCGTGCTGGCGCTCGGCGGCGGCGCGGTGCTGCACCCGGCGACGCAGGAGGCGCTGGCGGCGTACCGCGAGCAGGGCGGCGTCGTGGTGTTCCTCGACGTCAGCCTGCGGCACGCGGCGCCGCGCGTCGGGTTCAACCAGTCGCGCCCGCTGCTGCTCGGCAACCCGCGCGCGAAGTGGCAGGCGCTGATGACCGAGCGGCGGCCGGTGTACGAGGCGGTGGCCACGGTGGTGGTGTCGACGGACGGCATCCCGCCGGCCGTCGTGGCGGAGCGGATCGAGGCGGCGCTGGCCGACCTGCGCGCGGGGGATCCCGCGGCCGGTGCGGGCGCCGCGACGGGCGAGGACGGGAGCGGGGCATGAGCACGCGCACGGTGCAGGTCGCGGGCGACCAGCCGTACGAGGTGGTGATCGGGCGCAACCTGCTGGGCGAGCTGCCGCGGCTGCTGGGCGACGGCGTGCGCAAGGTCCTCGTCATCCACCCGACGGCGCTGGCCGCGACCGCGGACGCGGTCCGCGAGGACCTGACGGCGCAGGGCTACGAGGCGCTGCTGGCGGAGGTGCCGGACGCGGAGCCGGCGAAGTCGGCGCAGGTGGCGTCGTTCTGCTGGCAGGTGCTCGGCCAGGCCGACTTCACGCGCAGCGACGCCGTGATCGGCCTCGGCGGCGGGGCGACCACGGACCTCGCCGGCTTCGTCGCGTCGACGTGGCTGCGCGGGGTCAAGGTCGTGCACGTCCCGACGACGCTGCTGGCGATGGTCGACGCGGCGGTCGGCGGCAAGACCGGCATCAACACGGTCGAGGGCAAGAACCTGGTCGGCACGTTCTACCCGCCGGCCGGGGTGCTCTGCGACCTCGCGGCGCTGGCGAGCATGCCGAAGCACGACTACGTCGCCGGGCTGGGTGAGGTCGTCAAGTGCGGGTTCATCGCGGACCCGCGGATCCTCGAGCTCGTCGAGGCGCACGGGCCGGAGATCACCGACCCGGAGCGCGCCGCGTCGTCGGAGGTGCTGGCCGAGCTGGTCGAGCGGTCGGTCGCCGTGAAGGCGCGGGTCGTGGGGGAGGACCTCAAGGAGGCCGGCCTCCGGGAGATCCTGAACTACGGCCACACCCTCGGCCACGCGATCGAGCATGTCGAGCGGTACTCCTGGCGGCACGGCGCCGCCGTGTCCGTGGGCATGGTGTACGCCGCCGAGCTCGCGCGGCTCGCGGGCCGGCTGGACGAGGCGGTCGTCGCCCGGCACCGGTCGATCCTCACGGGCCTCGGGCTGCCGACGGCGTACCGCGGCGACCGGTGGGACCAGCTGCACGCCGCCATGCGCCGGGACAAGAAGACCCGCGGCGACCTGCTGCGGTTCGTGGTGCTCGACGACGTCGCGCGGCCGTCCCGGCTCGAGGGGCCGGACCCGTCGCTGCTGGTGGCGGCGTACGCGGAGATCTCCGAGGGCGTCGCCCCGGTGCGGGGCATCTCGCTGGGGTGAGCCCGCACAATCTCTGCGGCTTGTAACGCTGCGTACAACCCCCGAAGGTTGTACGCAGTCGTACCAGGTCCTACGCTGGACGGCATGTGGACCCTGACCGTGGACCAGGAGGGCAGCCGGCGGGTCGGTGACCGCGTCGACGCGCTGCTCGCCGACCTCGCGACCGCGTCCCCTCTCGCCGGCTCGGGACCGGGGGCGGTCGTGCTGCCGTTCGAGCGCACGGTGGGCGACGAGGTCCAGGCCGTGCTCGCCGACGCGGACCTGGTGGTGGCGGTGGCGCTCCACCTGGTCCGCACGGGTGGCTGGAGCGTCGGGATCGGCGCCGGCGTGGTCGACACCCCGCTGCCGTCCACGTCCCGCGCCGGGTCCGGCAGCGCGTTCATCCACGCGCGCGAGGCGGTCGAGGCCGCGAAGTCCCGGCTCCGCAGCGTCCCGCTCGCCGTGCGGGGCCCGCGCGCCGACCTCGCCGCCGAGGCGGAGGGGGTGCTCACGCTGCTCGGCTCCGTCGTCGCCCGCCGCACCGCCGCAGGCTGGACGGTCGTCGACCGCCTGACCCCGCGCCCCGGGGGGCCCGCCGCGCGGCAGGAGGACGTCGCCGCCGCGCTCGGGATCAGCCAGCAGGCCGTGAGCGCCCGGCTGCGCGCCGCGCTGTGGGCGGAGGAGGTCGCGGCCCGACCCGCTGCGGCGCGCCTGCTCCGGCTCGCCGGGGGCCACGGCCACGATGGGTCCGCCGACGACCGGGAGGGGCGCGCGTGACGACGCTGTGGGGGACCGTGCTCGTGGTCGCGGCCCTGGCCGTGAGCGTCGGGCTCGGCTGGGTCGCCGCCGCGGGCGTGCTGCGCCTGGCCGACCGGGGCGGACGCCGCCCCCGGGGTGCGCGCGCGCCCGAGGTGGCGCCGGACCTGCCCGCCAACGACCGCCTCCGCGACTACCGCAAGGGCCGGGTCAACCCCGGCCCCGACGGTGACGCCGACGCCCGGGCGCTCGGCGACGGCCCCGACAGCGACCGCGCCCGTGCCAAGCTGCGCGGCGGGACCTGGATCGGCGTGCTCGAGCGCCTGGCGATCACCGGGACGCTGCTCGCGGGGGAGCCCGGCGGCGTGGCCGTCGTGGTCGCCGTCAAGGGCCTGGGTCGGTACCCCGAGCTCCGTGCGGGCGACGACCCGGCGGTGTCCGAGCGGTTCGTCATCGGCACGCTGGCCTCGCTCGTGTGGGCGGCGGGGGTCGGCGTCCTCGGTCGCTGGCTGCTGACGCGCTGAGCCCGCCCGATCCGTCGGGCGACCGTCGGCACGGTACGATGGTCGGCGGCCCAGCCCCGCCCGCGATCCGCGGGCGCGCGTGGCGGCCCCCGGCAGACGCACCCCAGGACAGGAAGCAGCGACACGTGGCGACGACGAACGACCTGAAGAACGGCACCGTGCTGAGGATCGACGGCCAGCTCTGGACGGTCATCGAGTTCCAGCACGTGAAGCCCGGCAAGGGCGGCGCCTTCGTCCGCACCAAGCTCAAGAACGTCCTGTCCGGCAAGGTCGTCGACCGCACGTTCAACGCGGGCACCAAGGTCGAGACGGCCAACGTCGACAAGCGCGACATGCAGTACCTGTACAAGGACGGCGAGGACTTCGTGTTCATGGACACGGACACCTACGACCAGATCACGGTCCCGGCCGCGACCGTGGGCGACGCCGCGAACTTCATGCTCGAGAGCACCAGCGCGATGGTGGCGACGAACGACGGCGTGCCGCTGTACGTCGAGCTGCCGCCGTCGGTGACGCTCATGGTGACCTACACGGAGCCGGGCCTGCAGGGCGACCGCTCCTCGGCCGGCACCAAGCCCGCGACGCTGGAGACCGGCTACCAGATCCAGGTCCCGCTGTTCCTGGAGTCGGACACCAAGGTCAAGGTCGACACCCGCGACGGCAGCTACCTGGGTCGCGTGAACGACTGAGGTGGGAGCTCGCACCAAGGCCCGCAAGCGGGCCCTCGACGTCCTCTTCGAGGCGGAGCAGCGCCGGCTCGACCCGCTGACCGTGCTCGCGGACCGCATCGCGCAGCCCGGCACCGAGGCGGCCCTGCCGCAGTACTCGGTGGAGCTGGTCGAGGGCGTGCAGGCGCAGCGCGCCCGGATCGACGAGGTCATCGCGACGCACTCGCACGGCTGGACGATCGAGCGGATGCCCGCGGTCGACCGCGAGCTGCTGCGGATCGGCACCTGGGAGATCCTGTTCAACGACGACGTGCCCGACGCGGTCGCCGTGGACGAGGCCGTCGAGCTGGCCCGGTCCCTGTCGACCGACGAGTCCCCGGGCTTCGTCAACGGCCTCCTGGGCCGTCTGGTCGACCTGAAGCCGACCCTCCTGGCCTGACGCCCGCGCACGCACGGCCCCCGTACGCCCCGACCGGGCGCACGGGGCCGTCCTGCGTCCCGGACGTCCTCGCCGAGCGGGCAGTAGACGTCCCCTCCGGAGGCGAGAAGGGGACATCTACTGCCCGCTCGGCGGAACGGGCGCAGGGCGGGCGTGGCGCGGGTCACGGCGCCCGCGGCGTGGACGCGGCGGGCCGCGCCCAGCCGGTCTGTGTAAGGTGCCGGGGAACGAGCATTCCTTTAACACCGTCCCGTGAGGCGGGGAAGGAGCGGCCCGGATGACCTCCGGTACCCCCGTGCCCGACGACACCGCTGCGGCCACCGCAGCCACGGTCGTGCTGGGCGAGCAGGACGTGGCCCGCGCGCTGACGCGCATCGCCCACGAGATCCTCGAGCGCAACAAGGGCGGCGACGACCTCGTCGTCCTCGGCATCCCGACCCGCGGCGTCCCGCTGGCCCACCGCCTCGCGGCGCGGCTCGCGGCCGTCGAGCCCGGCCTGGTGGCCGAGGACCTGGTCGGCAGCCTGGACGTCACGATGTACCGCGACGACCTGGCGCAGCACCCCACCCGCAGCATCGGGGCCACGACGGTCCCGGGCGGCGGCATCGACGGCAAGGTCGTCGTGCTGGTGGACGACGTGCTGTACTCCGGCCGCACGATCCGCGCGGCGCTGGACGCCCTGAACGACCTGGGCCGCCCGCGCGCGGTGCAGCTGGCCGCCCTGGTGGACCGCGGGCACCGCGAGCTGCCGATCCGGGCGGACTTCGTCGGCAAGAACCTCCCGACGTCGACGGCGGAGCGGGTGCGCGTGCTGCTCGCCGAGACCGACGGCCGCACCGAGGTCGTCATCGAGAGCGGCACGGACGGGGGCGCGCGATGAGGCACCTGCTCTCCACGACCGACCTCGACCGCGCCGCCGCGATCCGCGTCCTCGACACGGCCGCGCAGATGGCCGCGACCCAGGGCCGGCAGATCAAGAAGCTGCCCACGCTGCGCGGCCGCACGGTCGTGAACCTGTTCTTCGAGGACTCGACCCGCACGCGCATCTCGTTCGAGACGGCCGCCAAGCGGCTGAGCGCGGACGTGATCAATTTCTCGGCCAAGGGGTCGAGCGTGTCCAAGGGCGAGTCGCTCAAGGACACCGCGCTGACCCTGCAGGCGATGGGAGCGGACGCCATCGTGATCCGGCACCAGGCGTCGGGCGCGCCGCACACGCTCGCGCACGCCGGCTGGACCGAGGCCGCGGTGGTCAACGCCGGCGACGGGATGCACCAGCACCCGACGCAGGCGCTGCTGGACGCGTTCACGATCCGCCGGCACCTGACCGGCGGCCCCGGCAACCCGGACGGCGTCGGCAACGACCTCGCCGGGCTGCACGTGGCGGTGGTCGGCGACGTGCTGCACAGCCGGGTCGCCCGGTCGAACGTCGACCTGCTGCACACCCTCGGCGCCCGCGTGACTCTCGTCGCCCCGCCCACCCTGCTGCCCGTCGGCGTCGGCCCCTGGCCGGCCGAGGTGTCCTACCGGCTGGACGACGTCCTCGCCCAGGGCCCCGACGCGGTGATGATGCTGCGCGTGCAGCGCGAGCGGATGTCGACGGCGGGCGGCGGGTTCTTCCCGAGCCCGCTGGAGTACACCCGGCTGTACGGCCTGGACGCGCGCCGTCTGGCCACGCTGCCCGATCACAGCATCGTGCTGCACCCCGGGCCGATGAACCGCGGCCTGGAGATCTCCGCGGACGCGGCGGACTCGCCGCGCGCGGTGATCGTCGAGCAGGTCGCGAACGGCGTGGCCGTGCGGATGGCGGTGCTCTACCTGCTGCTCGCGGGCGACGGTGACACGGCGGGCACCGCCCCCGCCACGGGAGCCGTCCCCGCCCTGACCAGCGCCAGCAGCAGCGGCAGCACCCCCGCCACCACCGCCGCGCCCACCACCACCGCCGGAGCCACCGCATGACCGCGCAGTACCTGCTCAAGGACGTCCGCATCCTCGACGGCGAGCCCACCGACGTCCTGGTCGCCGGCGGCCTGGTCGCGGCGATCGGCCCGGAGGCCGGCGACGCGGCCGAGAACGCGCCCGACGACCTCGACGTGATCGACGCGACCGGCATGGTGCTGCTGCCCGGCCTGGTCGACCTGCACACCCACCTGCGCGAGCCCGGCCGGGAGGACGCCGAGACGATCGCCTCCGGCACCCGCGCCGCGGCGGCCGGGGGCTTCACCGCGGTGCACGCGATGGCCAACACCACGCCGACGCAGGACACCGCGGGCGTCGTCGAGCAGGTGTGGCGCCTCGGCGCGCAGGCCGGCTGGACCGACGTGCACCCGGTCGGCGCGGTCAGCGTGGGCCTGGCGGGGGAGCACCTCGCCGAGCTCGGCGCGATGGCCGACTCCGCCGCGCGGGTCCGGGTGTTCAGCGACGACGGGAAGTGCGTGCACGACCCGGTCCTGATGCGCCGCGCGCTGGAGTACGTGAAGGCGTTCGACGGCGTGATCGCCCAGCACGCCCAGGAGCCGCGGCTGACCGAGGGCGCCCAGATGCACGAGGGCGTCGTGTCCGCCGAGATCGGCCTGGCCGGCTGGCCCGCCGTCGCGGAGGAGGCGATCATCGCCCGCGACGTGCTGCTGGCCGAGCACGTCGGGTCGCGGCTGCACGTGTGCCACCTGTCGACGGCCGGCTCGGTGGAGATCGTCCGCTGGGCGAAGTCGCGGGGGATCGACGTCACCGCCGAGGTCACGCCGCACCACCTGGTCCTCACGGACGAGGAGGCCCGCGGTTACGACCCGGTGTTCAAGGTGAACCCGCCGCTGCGCACGCAGGCCGACGTCGACGCGGTCCGCGAGGGCCTGGCCGACGGCACGATCGACATCGTCGCCACCGACCACGCCCCGCACACCCGCGAGGACAAGGACTGCGAGTGGGCCGCGGCCGCGTTCGGCATGACCGGCCTGGAGACCGCGCTGTCGGTGGTCCAGCAGACGATGGTCGACACCGGCCGGATGACCTGGGCCGACGTCGCCCGGGTGCTGTCCACCAACCCGGCGCGGATCGGCCGGGTCGAGGGCCACGGCCGCCCGATCGCGGTGGGGGAGCCGGCCAACCTCGTGCTGGTCGACCCGGAGCAGCGCCGGGTGGTCGAGCCCGAGCGGCAGGCCACCGCGTCGGCGAACTCGCCGCTGCGCGGCCGGGAGCTGCCGGGCCGGGTCGTGGCGACGTTCCTGCGCGGCCGGGCCACGGTGCTCGACGGCGTGCCGCAGGACGACCCCGCCGACCCGCGGTTCGCCGCCGGGCGGGTGACGCCCTGATGCCACCCTGGCTGTCCGTGACGATCCTCGTCGTGCTGGGCGCCGCGCTGCTGCTCGGCATGGCGAAGGGCTGGCGCCGGCTGCGGCGCGGCCCGAGCGAGGTCCCGGCGCCCCCGGCGGTCCCCGCCGACGAGGCCCTCGGCGACGCGCGCACCGAGCCGCTCGACGCCACCTACGTCTCGACCACCCGGGCCGGCGACTGGCTGGACCGCGTCGGGGCGCACGGCCTCGGCGTCCGGTCGGCCGCCACCGTGCGGGTCCACGACCACGGCGTGGTGGTGCGACGACGAGGGGCGCCGGACGTGTTCGTCCCGCGCGCGGCGCTGCGCGCGGTGGGCACCTCCGGCGGCATGGCCGGCAAGGTCGTCGGCGGCGAGGGGCTGGTCGTGCTGACCTGGGTCCCCAGCCCGGACGACGACCCCCGCGGCCTCGACACCGGCCTGCGCCTGCGGCACCGCCAGGAGGCGGACACCCTGCGCGCGGCCACCCAGACACTCATCGGATCGACACCCGCCGCGGGCGGGTCCAAGGAGAGCTCATGACGGACGCACTGCTGGTCCTCGAGGACGGGCGGACGTTCGCCGGCGAGGCCTACGGGGCCACCGGCACCACCTGGGGCGAGATCGTCTTCAACACCGGCATGACCGGGTACCAGGAGACGCTGACCGACCCCAGCTACCACCGCCAGATCGTCGTGATGACGGCGCCGCACATCGGCAACACCGGCGTCAACGACGAGGACCCCGAGTCGGGCCGGATCTGGGTCTCCGGCTACGTCGTGCGGGACCCCGCGCGCCGCGCGTCGAACTGGCGCAGCGACCGCAGCCTGGACGAGGAGCTGGCCGCGCAGGGCGTCGTCGGCATCTCCGGCATCGACACCCGCGCCCTGACCCGGCACCTGCGCGAGCGCGGCGTGATGCGCGCCGCGATCGTGTCCGGCGACGCGCTGCTGGACGCCGCCGGCCGCCGGCGCGCGGCCGAGGACCTGGTCGCCGAGGTGCAGGACCGCCCGCAGATGGCCGGCGCCGACCTGGCCGGCGAGGTGTCCACCGACACCGCGTACGTGGTCAAGGCCCTCGGGCCGGACGGCGCGCCCCTCGGGGAGCCCGTCGCCCGCGTCGCCGCCGTCGACCTCGGCATCAAGTCGATGACCCCGAACCGGATGGCCGAGCGCGGGATCGAGGTGCACGTGCTCCCGGCGCAGTCGTCCATCGACGACGTCCTGGCCACGGCGCCCGACGGCGTGTTCTTCTCGAACGGCCCTGGCGACCCGTCCGCCGCGACCCACGAGGTCGAGCTGCTCCGCGAGGTGCTGGACCGGAAGATCCCGTTCTTCGGCATCTGCTACGGCAACCAGCTGCTCGGCCGGGCGCTCGGCTACGGCACCTACAAGCTCGGCTACGGGCACCGCGGCGTGAACCAGCCGGTGCTCGACCGCGCGACGGGCCGCGTCGAGATCACCGCGCACAACCACGGCTTCGCGGTCGACGCGCCGCTGGACGAGGTGTCCGTCGCCCCGCACGACGGCGGGCGGTACGGCCGCGTGACCGTCTCGCACGTCGACCTCAACGACGACGTCGTCGAGGGCCTGGCCGCCCTCGACCTGCCGGCCTTCTCGGTGCAGTACCACCCCGAGGCCGCCGCGGGCCCGCACGACGCCGCCTACCTGTTCGACCGGTTCCTGGACCTGATGCGCGACCCGTCCGCGGGTGCCGCTGCTGCCGGCCAGGCCACCGACGTCACCGACTCCCCGAAGGGCGCCTGATGCCTCGCCGCACCGACATCCACTCCGTCCTCGTCATCGGCTCCGGCCCGATCGTCATCGGCCAGGCCGCGGAGTTCGACTACTCCGGCACCCAGGCCTGCCGCGTGCTGAAGGAGGAGGGCCTGCGGGTCGTCCTCGTGAACTCCAACCCGGCCACGATCATGACCGACCCGGAGTTCGCCGACGCGACCTACGTCGAGCCGATCACCACCGAGGTGCTCACCTCGATCATCGCCAAGGAGCGCCCGGACGCGATCCTGCCGACGCTGGGCGGCCAGACCGCGCTCAACGCGGCGATCGCGCTGGACGAGGCCGGCGTGCTCGAGGAGTACGGCGTCGAGCTGATCGGCGCCAACATCCCCGCCATCCAGAAGGGCGAGGACCGCGAGCAGTTCAAGCAGGTCGTCGAGGTCTGCGGCGGCGAGTCCGCGCGCTCGGCGATCATCCACACGATCGACGAGGCGCTGGTCGCGGTCGAGGACCTCGGCTACCCGGTCGTCGTCCGCCCGTCGTTCACCATGGGCGGCCTGGGCTCCGGCATCGCCTACGACGAGGCCGACCTGCGGCGGATCGTCGGCCAGGGCCTGCACTACTCGCCGACCACCGAGGTGCTCCTGGAGGAGTCGATCCTCGGCTGGAAGGAGTACGAGCTCGAGCTCATGCGCGACAAGGCGGACAACGTCGTGGTCGTCTGCTCGATCGAGAACGTCGACCCGGTCGGCGTGCACACCGGCGACTCGGTCACGGTGGCCCCGGCGCTCACGCTGACCGACCGCGAGTACCAGCGGCTGCGGGACATCGGCATCGCGGTCATCCGCGAGGTCGGCGTCGACACCGGCGGCTGCAACATCCAGTTCGCGGTGAATCCCGACACCGGCCGGATCATCGTCATCGAGATGAACCCGCGGGTGTCCCGGTCCTCGGCGCTGGCGTCGAAGGCCACCGGCTTCCCGATCGCGAAGATCGCGGCGCGCCTGGCCGTCGGCTACACGCTGGACGAGATCCCGAACGACATCACCGGCTCCACCCCGGCGTCCTTCGAGCCCACGCTCGACTACGTCGTCGTCAAGGTGCCGCGGTTCGCGTTCGAGAAGTTCCCGGCCGCCGACCCGACCCTGACCACCACGATGAAGTCCGTCGGCGAGGCCATGGCGCTCGGCCGCAACTTCACCGAGGCGCTCGGCAAGGCCATGCGGTCCATCGACCGGAAGGGCACGACGTTCCACTGGGACGGCGAGGCCCTCACCGGCGAGGCGCTGGACGCCCTGGTCGCGACCATCTCCCGCCCGACCGAGCACCGCCTGGTCGACGTGCAGCAGGTGCTCCGCGCCGGCGTGTCCGTCGACGAGGTGTACGCCCGCACCGGCATCGACCCGTGGTTCCTCGACCAGCTGCAGCTGATCAACGAGGTCGCCGCGGAGACCGCCGCCGCGCCGGAGCTCACCGCCGCGGTGCTGCGCCGCGCGAAGCGGCACGGCCTGTCCGACGTCCAGGTCGCGTCCCTGCGGGGCGTGAGCGAGGACGTCGCCCGCGAGGTGCGGCAGGCGCTCGGAGTCCGCCCGGTCTACAAGACCGTCGACACGTGCGCCGCCGAGTTCGCGGCCCGCACGCCGTACCACTACTCGTCCTACGACGAGGAGACCGAGGTCGCCCCGCGCGAGCGCCCCGCGGTGCTCATCCTCGGCTCGGGCCCGAACCGCATCGGCCAGGGCATCGAGTTCGACTACTCGTGCGTGCACGCGACGCTGGCGCTCAAGGGCGAGTTCGAGACCGTCATGGTCAACTGCAACCCCGAGACCGTGTCGACCGACTACGACACCGCGGACCGGCTGTACTTCGAGCCGCTGACCTTCGAGGACGTCCTGGAGGTCTACGAGGCGGAGAAGGCGGCCGGCCCGGTCGCCGGCATCATCGTGCAGCTCGGCGGCCAGACCCCGCTGTCGCTCGCGCAGCGCCTGGAGGACGCCGGCCTGCCGATCCTCGGCACCCCGCCGGCCGCCATCGACGCCGCCGAGGACCGCGGCGCGTTCGGCGCGGTGCTCGCCGCCGCCGGGCTGCCCGCGCCGGCGTTCGGCACCGCGACCACGCTGCCGGTCGCGCGGGAGACCGCCGCCCGGATCGGCTACCCGGTGCTGGTGCGCCCGTCGTACGTGCTCGGCGGCCGCGGCATGGAGATCGTCTACTCCGACGAGCAGCTGACCGAGTACGTCGAGCGCGCCCTGGCCGACGCCAGCGCCCGCGGCGGCGCGCTGCCCCCGCTGCTGATCGACCGGTTCCTGGACGACGCCATCGAGATCGACGTCGACGCCCTCTACGACGGCACCGAGCTGTTCCTCGGCGGCGTCATGGAGCACATCGAGGAGGCCGGCATCCACTCCGGCGACTCGGCCTGCGTGCTGCCGCCTGTGTCGCTCTCGGAGTCCGAGCTGCAGCGGATCAAGGTGTCGACCGAGGCCATCGCGCAGGGCGTCGGGGTCCGCGGCCTGCTCAACATCCAGTTCGCGCTGGTGTCCGACGTGCTCTACGTCCTGGAGGCGAACCCGCGCGCGTCCCGCACCGTGCCGTTCGTGTCCAAGGCGACGGGCGTCCCGCTGGCCAAGGCGGCGGCGCTGGTCATGACCGGCAAGTCGATCGCCGACCTGCGGGCGTCGGGCGTGCTGCCGGCCGACGACGCGGGCGTCATCGACCTGGACGCGCCGATCGCCGTCAAGGAGGCCGTGCTGCCGTTCAAGCGGTTCCGCACCGGCGACGGCACCGTGGTCGACACCGTGCTCGGCCCGGAGATGCGGTCCACGGGCGAGGTCATGGGCTTCGACACCGACTTCCCGACGGCGTTCGCCAAGTCGCAGTCCGCGGCGTTCGGCGGCCTGCCGACGTCCGGCCGGGCGTTCATCTCGGTCGCCGACCGGGACAAGCGGTCGATCGTGTTCCCGGTGAAGCGGCTGCAGGAGCTCGGCTTCGAGATCCTGGCGACCGACGGGACGGCCGCGGTGCTCAAGCGCAACGGCATCGCCTCGACCGTCGTGCGGAAGTTCTCCTCGGGCCGCGGTCCGGCGGGGGAGCCGACGATCGTCGATCTCATCTCGGCCGGCGAGGTCGACATCGTCGTGAACACCCCCTCGGGCCAGGGCGCGCGCGCGGACGGCTACGAGATCCGCGCGGCCACCACGGCGGCGGACAAGGCGATCGTCACGACCGTGCAGCAGCTCGGCGCCGCGGTGCAGGGCATCGAGGCGGCGCTGGCGGGGCCGTTCGGCGTGGCGAGCCTGCAGGAGCACGACGCGGCGACGGCCGGGCGCCGGGCGGCGGTGGCCGCGGGCGCGTCCGTCGCCGGGGACTCCGGGGCCGTCGCGTGAGGCCGTTCGGCGCGCGCCTCGCGGCGGCGACGGCCGAGCACGGCCCGCTCTGCGTCGGCATCGACCCGCACGCGTCCCTGCTGGACGCGTGGGGTCTGCCGGACAGCGCCGAGGGCGTGCGCCGGTTCGCCCTGACGGTCATGGAGGCGGTCGGCGGCCGGGTCGCGGCGGTCAAGCCGCAGGCCGCGTTCTTCGAGCGGCACGGCTCCGCGGGCGTGGCGGCGCTCGAGGAGGTCGTGGCCGCGGGCCGGGACACCGGGACGCTGGTCGTGGTCGACGCCAAGCGCGGCGACATCGGCTCGACGATGGGTGCCTACGCGGACGCGTTCCTCCGGGACGGCTCCCCGCTGGCGGGCGACGCGCTGACCGTGTCGCCGTACCTGGGGTTCGGCTCGCTCGCGCCGGCCGTGGACCTGGCGCTGGCGACCGGGCGTGGCCTGTTCGTGCTGGCGCTGACCTCGAACCCCGAGGGCGCCGAGGTGCAGCACGCGCGGGACGCCGACGGCGTGGCGGTGGCGGACCGGGTGGCGCGCGCGGCGGCGGCGTCCAACGCGGCGGAGCTCGCCGCCGGCGGGCCGGCGGCGGGGGAGTCGCTGGGCTCGATCGGCCTGGTCGTCGGCGCCACCATCGGCGACGCCGCGGCGCGGCTGGGCGTCGACCTGGCCGCCGTGCGGGGCCCGCTGCTGGCGCCCGGGGTGGGCGCCCAGGGCGCGGGCCCGGCGGAGCTGGCGGCCGTGTTCGGCGACGCCCGGTCGGCCGTGCTCGCGTCGTCCTCGCGGGGCGTGCTGTCCGCGGGGCCGGGCGTGGGCGCCCTGCGCGACGCCGCCCGGGCGGCCGCCGACGCAGCGGGCGCCGCGCTGCGCTGACGGCCCGCGCACCGACCCGCCCGACGCCCCCGGACCCGTTGCCCCGAGCGACGGGTCCGGGGCGTCTTCAGGGCGACACGCTGCTGGGACGTGCCGGTTCGCCTGCGGCGTGCCATCCTCGGGAGATGGGCCCTTGGACCCGGGGCGGCGTCGCACCGGGCACCCCGGGGATCACGCACGATCCATGTCCTGCCTCCTGACAGTGATGAGAAGGTGACTCACGTGGCACTTCCGACTCTCACCCCCGAGCAGCGCGCAGCGGCGCTCGAGAAGGCGGCCGCAGCCCGCCAGGCCCGCGCGGAGGTCAAGAACCGGCTGAAGTACTCGCAGGGCTCGCTGTCCGAGGTGATCGCCCAGGGCCAGAAGGACGAGACCATCGGCAAGCTCAAGGTGCTCGCCCTGCTCGAGTCCCTCCCGGGAGTGGGTAAGGTCAAGGCACGCCAGATCATCTCCGAGATCGGGATCTCGGAGACGCGCCGCGTGCGTGGCCTCGGCCCGCACCAGGTGAAGGCGCTCGTCGACCGGTTCGGGTGACCGGCGGCGCCGCAGACGCCGGCCCCCGGGCCGCACAACTCCAGGAGCACCAGAGCAGCATGACGACGCCTCGCGCCCGGCTGACCGTCCTCGCCGGACCGACCGCCGTCGGCAAGGGCACCGTGTCCGCCGACCTCCGGGCCCGGTACCCGCAGGTCTGGCTCTCCGTGTCGGCCACGACCCGGTCCCCGCGGCCGGGCGAGGTCGACGGCCTGCACTACCACTTCGTGTCGCCCGAGGAGTTCGACCGGATGGTCGCCGAGGGCGAGCTCCTCGAGTGGGCGGTCGTGCACGGCCGGAACCGCTACGGCACCCCCCGGCGGCCCGTCGAGGAGCGGCTGGCCGCCGGGGAGCCCGCGCTGCTCGAGATCGACCTGCAGGGCGCACGACAGGTCCGGACGACGATGCCCGAGGCCCAGTTCGTGTTCCTCGCCCCCCCGTCGATGGAGGAGCTGGTGCGCCGGCTCGTCGGCCGCGGCACGGAGGACGAGGAGGAGCGGGCGCGCCGGCTCGCGACCGCCGAGGTCGAGATGGCGGCCGAGCCCGAGTTCGACCACGTGGTGGTCAACGACGACGTCCGGCGCGCCACGGACGAGCTGGTCGCGCTGATGGGCCTGCCCGCGGCTGTAGACTGACCGGCAGTCCCCACCCCCTTCGACTACGGGAGCCACCGTGTCCGGAACCGTCGCCGAGCCCATCGGCATCACCGACCCGCCGATCGACCGCCTCCTGGAGCGCGCCGACTCCAAGTACGCGCTGGTCATCTACTCGGCCAAGCGCGCGCGCCAGATCAACGCGTACTACTCGCAGCTCAACGAGGGCCTGCTCGAGTACGTCGGCCCGCTGGTGGAGACCCGCCCGCAGGAGAAGCCGCTGTCCATCGCGATGCGCGAGATCGACGCGGGCCTGCTGACGGTCGCCCCGAACGAGGCCTGAGCCTCCCGCGCTGACGTGCGCATCGTCCTGGGCGTCGCCGGCGGCATCGCCGCGTACAAGGCCGCCCACGTGCTCCGGTCGTTCACCGAGGCGGGTCACGACGTCCGCGTCGTGCCCACCCGGGCGGCCCTGGAGTTCGTGGGACGCGCCACCTGGGAGGCCCTGTCCGGGCACCCGGTGACGTCCGAGGTCTTCGAGGACGTGCCCGAGGTCGCCCACGTGCGCCTCGGGCGCCAGGCCGACCTGGTCGTCGTCGCGCCCGCCACCGCGGACCTGCTGGCCCGCGCGGCCTCGGGGCGCGCCGACGACCTGCTCGCGGCCACGCTGCTCACCGCGACCTGCCCGGTCCTCATGGCCCCGGCGATGCACACCGAGATGTGGCAGCACCCGGCGACCCGCGCCAACGTCGCGACGCTGCGCGAGCGCGGGGTGCACGTGCTCGACCCCGACTCCGGGCGCCTCACCGGCGCCGACAGCGGGCCGGGCCGGCTGCCCGAGCCGGACGCCATCGCCGCGGCCGCCCTCGCGCTGGTGGACCCCGAGGGCAAGCCCCGCCCGCAGGACCTCGCCGGGCGCACCGTCGTCGTGTCGGCGGGCGGCACCCGCGAGCCGCTCGACCCCGTGCGGTTCCTCGGCAACCGGTCCTCGGGCAAGCAGGGCGTCGCCCTCGCCCGCACCGCCCAGGCGCGCGGCGCCCGGGTGACGCTCGTCGCCGCCAACCTCACGGTGCGGCCCCCGGCCGGCGTGCGGGTCGTCGAGGTGGAGACGACCGCCGAGCTGCAGGACGCCGTGCGCACCGCGGCCGCGGACGCCGACGTCGTCGTCATGGCCGCGGCCGTCGCCGACTTCCGGCCCGCGACGGGGTCCGCGCACAAGATCAAGAAGCAGGCCGACGGCACGGTGCCGCCGCTCGAGCTCGTGCAGAACCCGGACGTGCTCGCCGGGCTCGTCGCCGACCCGCCTCGCCGCGACGGCCGGCGCCAGGTGGTCGTCGGGTTCGCCGCCGAGACGGGCGACGACACCGGCGGCGTGCTGGACCACGGGCGGGCCAAGGCGCGCCGCAAGGGCGCGGACCTGCTGGCCGTCAACGCGGTCGGCGGCGGCCGCGGCTTCGGCGCGGAGCACAACGCCGTCACGGTCCTCGACGCGCGCGGCGAGGTCGTCGCCACCGCCGAGGGCAGCAAGGACGCGGTGTCCGACGGGCTCTGGGACGCCGTCGTCCGCGTGCTGCCCGCGTGACTCGTCTGTCCGTCCGCCCCGCTAGCCTGTGCCCATGACCATCGCCGACATGCGCCTCTTCACGTCCGAGTCCGTCACGGAGGGGCACCCGGACAAGGTCTGCGACCAGATCTCCGACGCGATCCTCGACGCGATCCTCGAGCAGGACCCCACCGCCCGCGTCGCCGTCGAGACGATGGTGACGACCGGCCTGGTGCACGTCGCCGGCGAGGTCACCACCACCGCGTACGTCGAGATCCCGCAGATCATCCGCCAGGTCGTCCGGGGCATCGGCTACACCTCCTCGGACATCGGCTTCGACGGCGACTCGTGCGGCGTGTCCGTCTCCATCGGCCAGCAGTCCCCGGACATCGCGCAGGGCGTCGACAAGGCGTGGGAGTCCCGCCAGGACGCGTCCGACCACGACCCGCTCGACCTGCAGGGCGCGGGCGACCAGGGCCTCATGTTCGGCTACGCCTCGGACGACACCGAGAGCCTGCTCCCGCTGCCGATCTGGCTGTCGCACCGCCTCGCCGAGCGCCTCGCGCTGGTCCGCAAGGAGGGCGTGGTCCCGAACCTGCGCCCCGACGGCAAGACCCAGGTCACCGTCGGCTACGACGGCGACCGCGCGGTGCGGCTCGACACCGTCGTGCTGTCCACCCAGCACGGCCCGGGCGTGCACCTGGAGACCGAGCTCGCGCCGGCGATCGCCGAGCACGTCGTGGCGCCGGTGCTCGAGTCCGCCGGCCTGGACCTCGACGTCAGCGACTACCGGCTGCTGGTGAACCCGACCGGGCAGTTCGTCGTCGGCGGCCCGCAGGGCGACGCCGGCCTCACCGGCCGCAAGATCATCGTCGACACCTACGGCGGCATGGCCCGGCACGGCGGCGGCGCCTTCTCCGGCAAGGACCCGTCGAAGGTCGACCGCTCCGCCGCGTACGCGATGCGCTGGGTCGCCAAGAACGTCGTCGCCGCGGGCCTGGCCCGCCGCTGCGAGGTCCAGGTCGCGTACGCGATCGGCAAGGCGCACCCGGTCGGCCTGTACGTCGAGACGTTCGGCACCGAGACCGTGCCGGTCGACCGGCTGACCGCCGCGATCCGCGAGGTGTTCGACCTGCGTCCGGCCGCGATCATCCGGGACCTGGACCTGCTGCGGCCGATCTACCGGCAGACGGCCGCGTACGGCCACTTCGGCCGGGCCCTGCCCGAGTTCACCTGGGAGCGGACCGACCGCGTGGACGCCCTGCGCTCCGCCCTGTCCTGAGCGGCCGCGTGGCGGACGGACCCGCGGCGGCGGGCGACCCCGTGCCGGAGCAGCCGACGCTGCTCGGGCTGGACGGGTTCGCCGCCGCGCCGTCCGGCGGCCCCGCACGCGGTGCGCGGGGGACCGCCGGGCGCGCGGCCGGGACCCGGCCGCGGCGGCGCGCCCGCGCGCGGGACGTCGACGTCGAGCCGGCCGCCGAGCTGCCCGTCGCGCGGGTGGCCGTCGAGCTCGCGCCCGCCCACCTGGACCGGCCGTTCGAGTACCTCGTGCCGGCCACGCTCGCCGACGCCGCGGCGCCCGGGACCCGGGTCAAGATCCGGTTCGGGTCGCAGGACGTCGACGGCTTCGTCCTCGACCGGGCCGCCGAGCCCGATCACGACGGCGCGCTCGTTCCGCTGCGGCGCGTGGTCTCGCCCGAGGCCGTGCTGACCCCGGAGGTCGCGCGGCTCGCGCGCGCCGTGGCCGACCGGTACGCGGGGACGCTGGCCGACGTGCTGCGCCTGGCGGTGCCGCCGCGGCACGCGCGGACCGAGGGCGAGGTGCCGCCGGCCCCCGCGGCGCCCGCCGGGTCCGCTCCGCCCGCCGACCCGGCCGCACCCGCCGACGCGCCCACGCCGGACCTCCCGGCCGACTCCCCGGCCCCCGCCTGGGCCCCGTACCGCGGCGGCCCCGCGTTCCTCGCCCACCTCGCGGCCGGCGGCTCCCCGCGCGCCGCCTGGTCCGCGCTGCCCGGCCCGGCGGGGGAGCGCTGGCCCGACGGCGTCGCCCAGGCCGCCCGGGCCACCCTGGCGAGCGGCCGCGGCGCGCTGGTCGTCGTGCCCGACGCGCGCGACGTCGACCGGGTGTGCGCCGCGCTCGTCGCCGCGGGCGTGCCCGCGTGGACGCCCGACGGCCCCGACGCCAGCCACGTCCGGCTCATGGCCGACGACGGTCCTGCGCTCCGGTACCGCGCCTTCCTCGCCGTGCTGCGCGGGCACGCGCGGGTGGTCGTCGGGACCCGCGCCGCCGCGTTCGCCCCGGTCCGGGACCTCGGCCTCGCGGTGTGCTGGGACGACGGCGACGACCTGCACGCCGAGCCGCGCGCCCCGTACCCGCACGTCCGCGAGGTGCTGGGGCTGCGCGCCGAGCTCGAGGGCTGCGGGCTGCTGCTCGCCGCGCACGCGCGGTCCACGGAGGTGCAGGCGCTGGTCGCCTCCGGCTGGGTCCGCGCGGTCGCGGCGGACCGGGACGTCGTGCGCGCCCGGACCCCGCGCGTGCGGGCGCTCACCAGCGTCGAGCTCGCCCGCGAGGGGGCCGCCGCGGCCGCGCGGCTGCCCGGCGAGGCGTGGCGGACCATCCGGGACCGGCTCGCGGACGGGCCGGTGCTCGTCCAGGTGCCCCGCGCCGGCTACCTGCCGGCCGTCGCCTGCGCGCGGTGCCGGGAGATCGCCCGCTGCACGCACTGCCACGGGCCGCTCGCGCTGACCTCCGGCGACGGATCCGCGCAGTGCCGGTGGTGCGGCCGGCTGGCCATCCAGTGGCGGTGCGAGGCGTGCGGCAACGGCACGTTCCGCTCGGTGGCCGTCGGGTCCGACCGGACCGCCGAGGAGCTCGGCCGCGCGTTCCCGGGCGTCACCGTGCGGCACTCCGGCGCGCGGTCCGGGGTGCTCGCGGAGGTGCCCGACCGGCCCGCGCTCGTCGTGTCGACCATCGGCGCGGAGCCCGTCGCCCCCGGGGGGTACGCCGCGGCCGTGCTGCTGGACGCCGCGGTGACCACCGGGTCGACGTCGCTGCGAGCGACCGAGGACGCGGTGCGCCGGTGGCTGGCCGCGGCGGCGCTGGTGCGGTCGTCTCGGGACGGCGGCGTGGTGCTCCTCGTCGGCGACGGCGCGGAGCGGCCCACCCAGGCGCTCGTGCGCTGGGACCCGGTCGGCCTCGCGGAGCGCGAGCTCGCCGAGCGCGAGGAGGTGCGGCTGCCGCCGGCGGTCCGGGTCGCCGAGCTGATCGGCACCCGGGAGGTCGTCGCCGCCGTGCTGGCCCGCGTCGAGCTGCCCGAGGGCTCCGACGTGCTCGGGCCGGTCCCGCAGCCCGAGCCGCTCGCGCCCGGCGGGACCGCGGTCCAGGAGTCGCTCGACCCGCCCGTGCGCACCCTCGTACGGGTGCCGGTCGCGCACGGCCGGGCGCTGGCGCGGTCGCTGGCCGCGTCCCTGGCCGTGCGCAGCGCCCGCCGGGAGGGCGGGACCGTGCGCGTGCGGCTCGACCCCGAGGAGATGCTGTGACCGTCGAGGCCGTCGTGTTCGACCTGGGCAACGTCCTGGTGCGCTGGGAGCCCGAGCGGGCCTTCGACGGCCTGCTCACCGAGGCGGAGGTCCAGCGGTTCCTCGCCGACGTCGACTTCCCGGCGCTGAACCTCCGGCAGGACGCCGGCCGGTCCTGGCGCGACGCCCGGGACGAGGTGGCCCGGACCCACCCCGAGCACGCCGCGACCGTCGACCTCTACGTCGAGCGGTTCGCCCGCGCGCTGCCCGGGCCGGTGCCCGGCAGCGCCGAGGTGGTCGACGACCTGCGCGCCGCGGGCGTCCGGGTCCTCGGGCTGACCAACTGGTCCGCGGAGACGTACCACCACGGCGAGACGGTCGCGCCCGTCATCGGCCGGCTGGAGGGCGTCGTGGTGTCGGGGCGGGAAGGCGTGGTGAAGCCGGACCCGCGGATCTTCGCGGTGCTCGCCGAGCGGCACCGGCTGGACCCCGCGCGGACGGTGTTCGTCGACGACAGCCCCGCGAACGTCGCCGGTGCCGCTGTGCTGGGGTACCAGGCCGTGCTGTTCACCTCGGCGGACGCGCTGCGGGCCGACCTCGTCGCGCGGGGTGCGCTGCCGGGCTGAGCCCGGGGCGGCACTAGGATCGGTGCCCATGCGCCTGCTCTTCGCCGGGACGCCCGCGGTGGCGCTGCCCGCCCTGGACGCCCTGCTCGCCTCCCGCCACGAGGTCGTCGCCGTCCTCACCCGCCCCGACGCACGCGCGGGCCGCGGCCGGACGCTGACCCCGAGCCCGGTCAAGGAGCGCGCGCTCGAGGCCGGCCTGGAGGTGCTCACCCCGGCCACGCTCCGGGACCCCGAGGCGCAGGCGCGGATCGCCGAGATCGCCCCCGACGCCGCTCCCGTCGTCGCGTACGGCAACCTCGTGCCGCCCGCGGTGCTCGACCTGCCGCGGCACGGCTGGGTCAACCTGCACTTCTCCGTGCTGCCCGCCTGGCGCGGCGCGGCGCCCGTGCAGCACGCGATCATCGCCGGCGACGAGGTCACCGGCGCCTCGACCTTCCTGCTGGAGGCGGGGCTCGACACCGGACCCGTGCTCGGCACGCTCACCGAGACGATCCGGCCGCTGGACACGTCCGGCGACCTGCTCGGCCGGCTCGCCGTCGCCGGGTCCGGCCTGCTCGTGAAGACCCTCGACGCGCTGGAGGAGGGCATCCTGACGCCCGTCCCGCAGCCGGCCGACGGCGTCAGCCTCGCGCCGCGGCTCACCACCGACGACGCGCGGGTCCGCTGGCAGCACCCGGCCATGGCGGTCGACCGCCGGGTCCGCGGCTGCACCCCGGCGCCCGGCGCCTGGACGACGCTGCCCGACGGCGCGCGACTCGGCCTGGGTCCCGTGCGGCTCGCCCCCGAGGTGACCGACCTGGCGCCCGGCGCCGTGCGCGTCGGACGCGGCGAGGTGCTCGTCGGCACCGGCACGCACGCCGTCCGGCTCGGCGAGGTGCGGCCCGCGGGCAAGCGCGCGATGGCCGCGGCGGACTGGGCGCGCGGCGCCCGGCTCGACGAGGGCACCCTGCTCGGCCGGGACGACGCGGCCGGCACCGACGCGCACCGCGAGGGGGCGGACGCGTGAGCGGCGAGGGCGGCGGCCGGGGCGGCGCCGGTCGGCGTGGCCGGGGCGGCGGTGGCC
>NZ_JAANNB010000399.1 GCF_011603975.1 Cellulomonas sp. IC4_254
CGGACTGCGGGGTGGAGCTGTCGAGGGCCACGTGTGCCTCCAGCGCAACGACGTCGGTGCGGGCTGGCGCGGCTCGGATGCCGCGTCTCTGGGCACTCTAGTAGGACTTTCGTCCCTGGCGAGTGCGGTTGTCGGCGCCGGGCGGGCGCGCGGTGGCGCCCGCCCGGCTGGGTGCTCAGACCCGCGGCAGCCAGCGGCGACGCGCGGCGGCCAGCACCAGACCGGCGACGAGCAGCAGCGCCCCGACGACGAACACCGTCCCCGACGTCGCCGTCACCGTCGCCCGGACCACCGAGTACTCCGTGCCGTCCGTGGCGACCCACCGGACGATGTCGACGTGGGTCGTGGCGGGCACGTAGAGCAGCACCACGCCCACGACGGAGGCGACGAGCCCCGCGCTGATCGGCACCGCGGGCGTCCACAGACCCAGGCCGAGCACGACGGCGAGGACCAGCACGCCGGCCGTCACGAGGACGACGCCGATCGCGTCGTACGACGCGTCCCACCCCGGGGCCTGCGCCGCCAGCACGCGCGACTGCCCGAACAGCACCGTCCACACGCCGATCGCGCCCACGACCAGGCCGACGAGCGCACCCAGCACGTGCCGCAGGGCACCGCCGCCGGGCCGGTGCGCGGGCTCGGCCACCGGCGCCGGCGAACCGGCCGCGGCGCGGCGGCCGCGGGACCGCGTCGACTGCTCGTCGTCGGCCGGGGCGTGCTGCG
>NZ_JAANNB010000400.1 GCF_011603975.1 Cellulomonas sp. IC4_254
GACGTGGTCGGGGCCGGCGTCCAGGTCGGTCAGCCACCGGCGGGTGCCGGGCGGGGGCGCGAGCGGCCGGGCTGCGGCCGGGTCCACCACCCGCACCTCCGGGCGGCCGGCCGCGTCGGACACCCGCAGCGCGCGCGGGTCGACGGCCAGGCCGGTACCCGCGGCCTTGAGGACCGCCTCGGTCCGGGCCCACGTCCGCAGGAGCCCGTGCGGTCCGACGGCGGGCGGCTCCCCGGGGGCTAGCACCACGCACGCGAGGTGGTCGCGGGTGCGCGCCGGCCCGGGGTGCGGGTGCGCCTGCTCGATGTCCACCCCGACCGGTCCGGCGTCAGACAGCGCGACGACGACCAGCCGGCGGGCGCGGCTCAGCGACAGGTGCGGCACCGGCCCGCCGTCCGCGCGATCCGCCACGGGCACGCCGTGCGCCGCGGACCCGCAGCGAGGGCACCGCCGTCGAACCCCCACCTCGTTGGGCGCCACCCCGCACCGCTCGGCGACGGCGAGGCGCACGAGCAGCAGCGCCGAGGCGACCGCGTCCCGGTCGGCGGGCGCGGCGCGGTCGAGCCGCTCGCGCTCGCGCGGCGCGAGCCGCGGCACCAGCGCGTCGGCCGGCACGACGGCGGCTCGGCGCACGCGGATCGGGGGCACAGCCCCATCCTCTCGCGGCCGCATCCCCACCCGATCGTCGCCTCACCGCCCCGACGGGTGGGTGGCTGCGCGACG
>NZ_JAANNB010000401.1 GCF_011603975.1 Cellulomonas sp. IC4_254
GGACGGGTGAGCAGCGGCAGGTCGAGGCGATCGCCGCGTGCCCACCCGGACCCGGCCTGGACGCCTGGCTGCGGGGTCTGGACCTGAAGGTGCTGCCCTCGGCGGTGGTGGTCGAGGTGGTCGCCGCGCGGGTGCGGATGCAGGCGTATCAGCACGCCGCGATGCTGGAGGCGGTCGCGGAGCTCGCCTCCCGCCCCGAGATGCGCCCGGACTGGTCGCCGCTGGCGGGGGCGCCGCCGACGCAGCCGTGCGTGGCCGGGGACGAGCTGTCGATGCGGCTCGGCTGGGCCCGGGTGACCGCGACCAAGGTGGTGCACCGGGCGCTGGTGCTGGACGGGATGCTGGTCGCGACCGGGGAGGCGCTGGCGTCCGGGCACCTCGACGCCGCCAAGGCCGAGGTGCTAGCCGCAGGGCTGGCGGACCTGCCGTACCAGGCGGCGCACGCGGTCGAGGACGCCGTGCTGCCGGACGCGGCGCAGTGCTCGGCACGGCAGTTGCAGCGGCGGGTCGAGCAGGAGATCCGGCTGGTCGACCCGGACGGTGCGGCCGGACGTCACCGGCGGGCGCGGTGCACGCGGCGGGTCACCCATCCGCGGCCGCAGCCGCACGGGATGGCCTCGATGTGGGTGGTCATGGCGGCCGAGGACGCCACCCGCGTCGACGGGGTCCTCGACCACACCGCCCGGGCGGCGAAGGCCCTGGGTG
>NZ_JAANNB010000402.1 GCF_011603975.1 Cellulomonas sp. IC4_254
CGGGAGGTGCTGGTGGAGCCGGTGGCGCTGGTGGCGCTGGTGGTGCCGGTGGCGTCGGGGCGCGGGGGCGTGGTCGGCTGCTCAGCCGGGGCCGCGCCGGCCGCCTCGGCGGTGCTCGCGCCGGTGGCCGGGACCGCGGGCACGCGCTCGGTGGGCGTGGTCGAGGGACGGGTCCCGCGGGCTGCGCCGGAGGTGGTCGTGTCCTTGGCAGTCGTGCCGCTGGTGGCCGTGCCGGCGGCGGCAGCCGCACGGGGGGCCGACGCCGCGTCCGCGCCCGCTGTCGTGGCGTCGCCGGAGCCGGCCGGCGCCGTGGCTCCGGCCGTGCCGGTCTCCGACGCGCCCCGCTCCGCGGTGTCGGGCGTCGTCGACGGCGTCTCGTCCTGCTCGCGGTCCGAGCTGCTGCTCATGTCTGCTCCCTTGTCGCCGGCTGACGGTGTGCGGGGCAGGAGCGGTAGCGCCTCCCGCGCAGCGGGTTCGGTGTGCGACGCGGCCGTGCTGGTCACGTCGGTGCTCCGTCCGACCGTAGAGCGCCAGGTCGCCACCCGCCCCACGGCGCGCCCGAGATGTCCGGATCCGGGCGCCATGTGGGGTGCTGCCAGCCCCCCGAGGCCACGCGGTGGAGTGCTGTGCCGGACACGCCGAGGCGCGTCGGGCAGCACGCTCCACCCGACAGCGGGGCGG
>NZ_JAANNB010000403.1 GCF_011603975.1 Cellulomonas sp. IC4_254
CCTCACCTCCGTGCCCTACAGCCCCACCACCATGCACGGACTCGACGGCAACGACACCATCACCGCCGGCACCGGACCCACCACCATCCACGGCGGACCCGGCAACGACACCCTGCGCGGCGGACCCACCCACGACCACCTCCACGGCGAGGACGGCAACGACAAGCTCTACGGCAACAACGGCAACGACACCCTCGTGGGCGGGGCAGGCGATGACTACCTCGACGGCGGCGCCGGCGCCGACACCTACGTGCTGAGCACCGGCAACGACACCATCGCCGACACCGGGAACGACTCGATCGTGACGATGCCCCCCGGCCTGGCACCCCAGGACGTCACCGTCACCCGCACGGGCAACCTGCTGCTGACCCACCCCGAAGGATCAGTCACCTTCCAGAACTGGTACGTCTACGCCGAGACCAACAAGAACTACCCCCTGGCCTACAAGGGCACGTTCCAGTTCGACGACGGCACCACCTGGGACCGCGAGACCATCGAGAACGACGTCCGGTTCACCATCACCGGCACCGACGACGACGACA
>NZ_JAANNB010000040.1 GCF_011603975.1 Cellulomonas sp. IC4_254
CCGTGCCCTGACAAGGAGCCCTGATGTCCCGCACCTCCTGGAGCGCCGCCGCCGCGGTCGCCCTGCTGCCGCTGCTCGCGGCGTGCGTCCCGAACGACCCCGCCGGCGGTGCCGCGAGCAGCGACGCCGCCGGCGCGCTGACCGTCAGCTCGACCGCCGACGCCTGCGAGGTGTCCGCCGACACCGCGCCGAGCGGCACCCTGACGTTCTCCGTCACCAACGACGGCAGCGACGTCACGGAGTTCTACCTGCTCGCCGACGACGGCCTGCGGATCGTGTCCGAGATCGAGAACATCGGCCCCGGCATCTCCCGCGACCTCGTCGTGCAGGCCGCGCCCGGCGACTACTACACGGCGTGCAAGCCCGGCATGGTCGGCGACGGCATCCGCGCCGCGTTCACCGTCACCGACTCGGGCCAGGAGGTCGGCCCGACGGGCGACACCGCCGACCAGCTCGCCGCCGCCGAGACCTCCTACGTCGCGTACGTGAAGGACCAGGTCGGCTCGCTGATCGCCGGCACCCAGGAGTTCGCCGACGCGTACGCCGCCGGCGACGACGACCGGGCGCGCGACCTGTACGCCGCGACCCGCGTGCACTGGGAGCGCGTCGAGCCGGTGGCCGAGTCGTTCGGCGACCTCGACCCCGCGCTGGACCTGCGGGAGGCCGACGTCGAGGACGGCCAGGCGTGGACCGGCTGGCACCTGATCGAGAAGGACCTGTGGCAGCCCGCGCCCGACGCGAACGGCGGCGAGACGTACGTGCCGCTGACCGCCGACGAGCGCGCCGCCGCCGCGGCCGACCTCGTCGCGAACACCCAGGAGCTGGCCGACCAGGTCACCGCCGACGGGTTCACGTTCGAGGCGTTCCAGATCGCCAACGGCGCCAAGGGCCTGCTCGACGAGGTCGCCACCGGCAAGGTCACTGGCGAGGAGGAGATCTGGTCGCACACCGACCTCTGGGACTTCCAGGCCAACGTCGACGGCGCGCGGGTCGCGTACGAGGTGCTGCAGGACGTCGTCACCGAGCAGGACCCCGAGCTGGCCGCCGACCTCGACCAGCGGTTCGTGGAGCTCGAGGGGCTGCTCGCCGCGCAGGGGTCCGTGGACGCCGGCTTCGTGCCGTACACCGACCTGACCGAGTCCCAGGTCGCCGAGCTGGCCGCCGCGGTCGACGCGCTGTCCGAGCCGCTGTCCCGGCTGACCACCACCGTCACGGGGGCCTGACACGGACACGCAGGAGGGTCCGGGCGCGGCGGGAGGCGCCGCGCCCGGACCGAGCACACCCCACGCCGGCGCGTCGGACGCCGGCACGCCCGACGCGCGCGGCACCCGGCGCGGGATGTCCCGGCGAGCCCTCCTCGGGCTCGGCGGGGGTCTCGTCGTCGGCGCGGCCGCCGCGGGTGCCGCGGGCGCGGTCGCGGTCGACGCCGCGCGCACCCCCGACCCCGCCCCGTCGCCGGCCGACCGGACCTACCCGTTCACCGGCGCGCACCAGGCGGGCATCGTCACCCCCGCCCAGGACCGGCTCTACCTCGCCGCGTTCGACGTGACGACCACCGACCGGGACGCGCTCGTCGACCTGCTGCGCCGGTGGACCGTGATGGCCGCCCGGATGACGCAGGGGCTGCCCGCCGGGCCGTTCGCGCCCGCCTCCGGGCCGTACGACGCGCCGCCGGACGACACCGGCGAGGCCGCGGACCTGCCGGCCGCCGGCCTGACGATCACGTTCGGGTTCGGGCGGTCGCTGTTCGTCGGCGCGCCCGGCGCCACCGCCCCGGACGCGGACCGGTTCGGCCTCGGCGGCCGGCTGCCCGCGGGCCTCGTCGAGCTGCCGCACTTCGCCGGCGACGACCTCGACCCGGCCCGCAGCGACGGCGACCTCGTCGTCCAGGCGTGCGCCGACGACCCGCAGGTCGCCGTGCACGCCGTGCGCAACCTGTCCCGCGCCGCGTTCGGCACCGCCCGGATCCGCTGGACCCAGCTCGGCTACGGCCGCACCTCCTCGACGAGCACCGCGCAGCGGACGCCGCGCAACCTGTTCGGCTTCAAGGACGGCACCGCCAACCTCAAGGCCGAGGAGACCGCCGACGTCGAGACGCACGTCTGGGTCCCCGCGGACGCCGCCACCGAGGGCGGGACCGACGCCGCCTGGCTGACCGGCGGCACCTACCTGGTCGCCCGCCGGATCCGGATGCACGTCGAGACCTGGGACCGGTCCTCGCTGCGGGAGCAGGAGGCGCTGGTCGGCCGGACCAAGGGCGAGGGCGCGCCGCTGTCCGGCGGGACCGAGTTCACCGAGCCGGACCTCGACGCCACGGGCGGCGACGGGAAGCCGCTCGTCGCGCTCGACTCGCACGTGCGGCTGGCCCACCCGACGCAGAACGACGGCGTCCGGATGCTGCGCCGCGGGTACAACTTCACCGACGGGAACGACGCGCTCGGGCGGCTCGACGCGGGGCTGCTGTTCCTCGCGTTCGTGGTCGACCCGCGCACGCACTTCGTCCCGATGCAGACCCGGCTGTCCGCGCAGGACGGGCTGATGGAGTACCTCGTGCACACGGGGTCCGGGCTGTTCGCGGTGCCGCCCGGCGTGCCGGACGGGGCGCTGCCGACCGGGTCGGACGGGACGCCGGTGCTCACGGACGACGCGCCGTTCATCGGGCAGGCGCTGTTCGCCTGACGGCCGCGGGTCGCCGCCGCGCCGTGCTCGCCGGCCCGTGCGGCCCTGCGTGGTCGTAGGTGGCGACCCGGCGCGCCTACCGTCGCCGGGTGCGCGACCGACGACCTCTGTTCCTCGGGGCCGCCCTGGCCGGCGGCCTGCTCGTGCTGCTGCTGGCGCTCGTCCTCGCGGCCGGGCCGGTCCCGCCGGCGGTCGACCGCTGGTGGCAGCCCGTGGCGGCCGCCGTCGGCGGACCCGTCGCGACCCCCGCCCTCACCGCCGTCTCCCGCGTGGGCGGCGGCGTCCTCGGGGTGGTCGTCGTGCCCGCGGCGATCGCGGCTGTCCTGCTCGCCCGGGGCCGGCGTGCCGAGGCGGTGGCGTTCGCGGTCACGGTGGCCACCTCGGCGGTGGTGGTGCACGTCGGCAAGGCGCTGGTCGGCCGGGAGCGGCCCGCGGGCCAGGTGCTGGAGACGTCGGCCGCGTTCCCGTCCGGCCACGCGACCACCGCGGCGACCGTCACCGTCCTGCTCGCGGTCCTGCTGCGCCGTCGCGGGCTCCTCGCCCTCGCGGCGGTGTGGACCGCCGGCATGGCGCTGAGCCGCACCGCTCTGGGCGTGCACTGGCTCACCGACACGCTCGCCGGCGCGGCGCTCGGCACCTGCCTCGCGCTCGGCGCCGCGCTGGTGCTCGACGCGGTGCGCCGTCGCCGGACCGGGCCGCGCCGGACCGGGTCGCGCCGGGCCGGGTCGCCGGCGGACGCGGGTCAGGCCAGGTAGGCCAGCACCACCGGCTCGTCCTGACCGGCCCAGGTGCCGGTCAGCGTCCGGGCCGACGCGACGTCCGCACCCGGGCGCGGCTCCCGCACCACGACGACCCCGGCGTCGGCGGCCCCGGCGTCGTCGGCACCGCTCCCCCGCACCCGCACCGTCGGCTCGCGCTCGACCCGGCCCTCGGGCGTCTCGACCCACATCCGCACCTGCGTGTCGCCCTCGTGGACCACCCGCGCGAGCTCGTCGCGGTACACCGGGTCGCCCGGGCCGTCGTACACCCAGCGGGTGCCGAGCACCGAGTGCTCCGTCGTCCCGACCAGCCACTCCTCGGCCTCGGCCAGCGGCGCCCCGCGGTACGTCAGGGGGACGTGCAGCAGCCGGCCGCCGACCTCCACCAGGTGCGACTCGATGCCGACCTCGCCCTCGGGGTCGTCGAACCGATACGCCCCGACGGGGTGCACCTCGCCCGCCGGGGCGTCGAACCACGGCTGCGCCGGGAGCCAGGCCGCGATCAGCTCGACCTTGGTCGGCACGAGGGTGGCCCGGTGGATGATCGCCATGCCGCCACCGTAGCGGGGCCGGCGCGCGTCCCCGGGCGTCGGCCGCGCTCGCGAGGCGCACCCCGGCGGCCCCGCACGGGAGAATGCCCTCGTGAGCACGCACCGCACCCCGCCCGGCCCCCTGGACACCGCCGCCGCCGACGCCCTCTGGCACGACTACGTCGCCGCGCACCCCGAGGCGGTCGCCGCGGGCGACGAGTACGTGGTCGACCGGTTCGGCGACTCCGTCGAGCTGAGCGACCAGCTCCTCGGCATCGTCCGGCACGGCGGCAAGCGGGCGACCGCCGAGCTGGTGACCGAGTTCGCCCACCGCGGGGAGGCGCTGCCCCGGGTCGGCGCCCACTGGGTGGCCTGCGACGGCCGCGGCGCACCCCGTCTGGTCCTGCGCACCGTCGAGCTGCGGATCGCGACCTTCCGCGAGGTCGACGCCGACTTCGCGTTCGACGAGGCCGAGGACGACCGCAGCCTGCGCAGCTGGCGCGAGCAGCACCGGATCTACTGGGAGCGCACCTGCGCGGCCCGCGGGGCGGTGTGGAGCGAGCAGGACGAGATCGTCCTGGAGCGGTTCCGGGTGGTGTGGCCGCCCGAGGCCGCGGACTGACCGCTACCCCGCCTGCGCCGCCCGGGCCTCGGCGATCTCCTGGGCGTCCGGCGACCCGGTCCGGTGGACCTCGAGCTCCCCGCACCCGACGAGACCGAGTGCGACGACTCCCACGATGCCGACGACGGCGATCCTGCGCATGACCCTGACTTCCTGCAGCGATTCGGACGAACCGGGGCATCCTGCCAGATCCGCGGGGTGCGGCGGACGGGCCGTAGGTCCCCGGGGGTCACGGTGCGGTGCGCCGTGACGCGTCGACGCCCGGCATCCCGCTCCCCGGCCATCCCGGTCCCGGCTGGCAGCCTGATACCCACGTCAGTCGTCCACCGGGCTCGCCCGGTCCTCGAACGAGTGACCGAGCCGATTGGTGGGAAGATGGCCCGATGCGCAAGTTGGGGAACGTTCTGGGGTGGGGCTACGAGGGCCGCACCGTCGAGGAGATGCTCGCGACGCTCCGCACATGGGAGACGACCACTGTGGTCGACGTCCGGCTCAATCCCGTCTCCCGAAAGCCCGGCTTCTCGCGCAAGTCGCTGGCTGCGGCGCTGCAGCAGGCGGGCATCCAGTACGTGCACCTCAAGGCCCTGGGCAACCCGACGGACAACCGTGCCGGCTTCGCGGTCCCTGACAGCCCGCAAGCGGACGCGGCGCACGCTCGGTTCAACGAAGAGGTCCTCGGAACCAGTGAGGCAGATGCTGCGCTGAAGCAGATCGAGAACCTCGCGGAGTGCGGCGCGGTCGTGCTGCTGTGCTTCGAATCCTCTGCGTCGTGCTGCCACCGTTCGCTCGTCATGGACGCGTTGCAGGCTCGCGCGCTCCAGACCGTCTAGAAGCGCGCGCTTCAGAGCATCTGGAAGAGCGGCGCAGCCGCCAGCCGCTCTGGCGGGTAGTAGGTCCCGAGGACCATGAACTGACGCCGCCGAGTCACGTTCTCCTGGTTCCCAAGGTAGAGCGCGGTCGCACGTCCGGGGCCGAACATCTGGGTGCCGAACTTGAAGCGGATCGCCTCCACGACCTCATGGTCGGGACGGTCGCGCAGATGTCCCTGGAGAGCCGTGAGCTCCCAGTCCAGCATGCCGACTCGGTGCGGTTGCGTGCACGAGTCCTCCGGGCAGGTGAACCTCAACCATGCCTTGAACCGAGGAGCCTGACGCATCTGCGGCACATCAGCGCGGAACAGGTCTCCCTGCTCGGCAAATCTTGCGAACCGCTGGAGTTCGGCGGGCGTCCACCCCGGGTGCGGCTTCACGTCGATGCTGTGGAACTCTCCGACCGTCACCAGGCCGAGAGACTGGGCGTTCGGGTTCTCAGCGGCGGCCGCCACCAACGAGCACATGCTCCCGCCGACGAGCGGCTCAACATAGGGGGCTCGCTCACGCCAGTCCTTCAGAGGCCGGATGACCTGAACACTGCTGGCGTCGATCTTCAGGCTCTCGGGGCGAGCATCCGAGCCTGCGCTCCGCACCCTCACTCGCAGGATCGAGTACTTGGGGAAGCGCTGGGTCTCAGTGAGGAAGCGGAACGGCACCGGGTAGAGCCGGACCAGCCGCAGCGGGTCGGTGGCGATACCCGCCACGCACACCGTCTCCCCATAGGAAGCGGACGGTTGCGGCGTGGCCTTGACCGTGACGATCACATCGATCGCGCGACCGGCCCTGTCGGCCCGTCTTGCCTCGTGAACCTCTGCGTCCACAGTGCTCCCGTTTCCTCAGGTCGCCCGTCTCGCACCCCCCTGACAGCAGATGTCATACCGCGGATCGCCGTCACGGGGTTACGCGACGCACGGACGAGTCCGCTTCCTCCCGCTTTGCCTCCGTAGACCCGTGACGGCGTGTCGAGACAGTCCACTACAGCGGCCCCGTGGCTATGCATCGACGGCGCGATCCCCATGTGTCATCCATGAGCGTCCGAACTTGCTCACCGCGATGGCCAGAGCCTGACCGCGCTCGACCCACCTTCGGGCCACGGCGGCACCACCCGACGCCGGCGCTCCATCGGAACCAGCCGAGAAGCAGACGACCCCCAGCAGCCGGTGGCCGCTGGGGGTCGTGGTTGCTCCCTCGACTGGACTCGAACCAGTAACCGTCCGATTAACAGTCGGATGCTCTGCCAATTGAGCTACGAGGGATCGTGCGGGAAGAACTCTAGCAGCCCTCCGGCCCTGCTCCTGACACGTCCCGCGTGGTCCCGATCACGGCGCGGGTCACGCCCGCAGCCCGGCGGCCGCGCGCACCCGCGCCTCGGCCGCGTCGAGCAGCGCCGCCACCCCCGGGTCGGTCAGGTCGACGCGTCCCGTGCCGATGACCTGCGTGAACAGCTCCCCCGCCTCGCCCCGCCGGAGCGCCACCCGCACGGGCCCGGCGCCGGGGACGGTGACGGTCTCGACGTGCACGACGGAGGACTGCACCCGCTCCCGGAGCGTCTGCGCGAACGTCACCGGCACGGGCGGGTCGAGCGGCAGCTCCTCGACCGAGCCGGTCACCCAGTGCACGGTGATCGCGGCGGGCTCGGGCGCGAACGACGCCCGGTCGACGTCCGACCACAGGTGCCGGCGCACCGGGGCGTCGGCGCCGCTGCCGGCGACGTACAGCGCGAGGCGGGTCGCGGCCAGCCAGCGCTCACCCGACGCGGCGGCGGCGAGCACGCGGTCGCCCGCCGGCAGGTCGAGGGCGCGACGCACGTCGTCGGGCAGGGCGTGGCGGCGGGAGAAGAGCGGCACGGTGACCCACCGTAGCCGGATCGCGGGGCCCGTCGGAGCGGGACGTGGCCGTCCGCGCGCTAGCCTGTGCGGCATCGAGGGCCAGTAGCTCAGCCGGTCAGAGCAGCGGACTCATAATCCGTCGGTCGTGGGTTCAAGCCCCACCTGGCCTACGCACCTGCGCCGTCGGCGCGCGCCCGCTGGCGCGCCGACCCGACCGGCAGCAGCGCCGCACCGGCGAGGAAGCACACCGCCCCCGCGAACGTGCCCGCGTTCACCAGCGCCACGTTCGTCTCCTCGGTCGTCCCGGCGACGTACCGCGCCGCGACCGCCGCCGCGCCGAACGCCACGGACCCCGCGAGGTTGACCGCCGCGACCCACCAGTCCACCGACCCGCGCCGCCACGCGACCCGCGCACCCGGCCCGCGGTCCGGCCCGCGCGCCGCACCCAGGTTGTCCCGCGCGGCCGCCGCCCCGCCCGGCACGCCGTGCACCGCCCGCGGCCGCACGGCGCGCCGCACGGCCACGGACGCCAGCACGCTCGCCACGAGGAAGCACACCGAGCCGTACACGTCGGGCGCCCACACCAGGCGCCGGGCCGGCTGCGCCGCGAGGTCCCGCGTCGCCGCGTAGGTGCTCACGTTGAAGCACACGGTGCCGACCAGCTGCACCCACGCGGCGGCGCGGTCGGTGCGGTCGTCGCGCGGGGTCCCGGCGACCTGGAACGCCGCCGCCGAGGTGAACAGCACCGACCCGACGACGAACGTCCACGCCACCACCCCGGGCGCGGCCCGCGCGGCGTAGAGCGGCAGCGACCCGACGGCGAAGCACACCGACCCGAGGCCGAACAGCAGCGCGAGCCGGACGCTCGCGACGCTGGGCCGCGTCGCACGCGCGGGCCGCCCGGCGCGCCCCGCCCGCCCGGCGCGCACCGCCCGCCCCGCGTCCCCGGCCGGCCCCGTCCCGGTCACCGCTGCAGGCCGGTGCGCGCCTTGCTCCGGGCGGCGGCGTGCGCGGGCGCGGTCCACAGGTCGGCGGCGTGGTGCGCGCGGGGCACCGGCGACTCCGCCTCGAGCGCGGTGCACGCGAGGTCGAGGTCGCGCAGCAGCTGGTCGATCATGAGCCGGCTCAGGTCGAGCCGGACGACGACCCGCATGAGGTGCACGTCCTCGGCGTCCGGCGGCAGGCTGTACGCGGGGACGATCCAGCCGTTCTCCCGGAGCCGGGCGGACAGGTGGTAGACGTCGAACCCGGGGTCGCCGGCGAGCCGGAACGTGACGACGGGCTCCGCGAGGCCGGGGTTGAGGATCTCGAACCGGCCGGTCGCCTTCAGCGCCTCGTTCAGGTAGCGCGCGTTCGCCAGCATCGTCTCGACGATCGCGGTGTACCCGTCGCGCCCGAGCCGCAGGAAGTTGTACATCTGCGCCTGGATCATCGCCGAGCCGCGGGAGAAGTTGAACGTGTAGGTCGGCTGCGCGCCGCCCAGGTAGTTCACGCTGAACGCGAGGTCCTCGGGCAACCGCGACGCGTCCCGGAACACCAGCCACCCGACGCCGGGGTACACGAGCCCGTACTTGTGCCCGGACGCGTTGATCGACGCGACCTGCTGCAGCCGGAAGTCCCACGCGAGGTCCGGCTCGGCGAACGGCGCGATGAACGCCCCGCTGGCGCCGTCCACGTGCAGCGGCACGTCCCAGCCGCGCTCGGCCTTGATCCGCACCAGGGCGGCGTCGATGTCGGCGATCGGGTCGGCCTCGCCGATGTGCGTGGTGCCGAGCACGGCGCCGACGGCGATGGTCCGCTCGTCCACCCGCGACGCCACGTCCTCGGCGGTGATCGTGTACCGGTCGGGGCGCATGGGGATCTTGCGCATCTCGACGTCGAAGTAGTTGGCGAACTTGTCCCACACGACGTGGGTCTCGGCGCCGAACACGACGTTCGGCCGGTCGGCGGGCAGCCCGGCTGCGGTCCGCCGGTGCACCCACGCCCGCTTGTGCGCCAGCAGGCCGAGCATGATCGCCTCGGAGGACCCGATGGTCGCGACGCCCACGACGGTCGCCGGGTCGGGCGCGTGGAACAGGTCGCCGAGCATGTGCACGCAGGCCTCCTCGACGAGCGAGGCGACCGGGTACTCCTCGTGGTCGATGTGGTTCTTGCGCAGGGTGTCGTGGATCAGGGCCTCGGCCTGCGGCTCCATCCAGGTCGTGACGAACGAGGCGAGGTTCAGGGTCTCGCGTCCGTCGAGCATGAGGCCGGTGTGCAGCAGCTCGTAGACCTCGTCCGGGTCCAGGCCGTGCTCGGGGAAGTCGGTGCGGTCGATGGCGGTGCGGAAGCTCGCCCGCCCGTGGATGGGCAGGGCGTGGCCGTCGTGGGTCATGAGGGGCAGCACCTCGCGGGCGTCGGTGACGCGTGGCGACGGCGGGGGCCCGTCCGGACGACGCGACCGTAGCAGCGCCGGTCGCACGCTCCGCCCGGGACCATGTGCTGTTGCAGCCCTGCGAGCAGGGGTCACATCCTGGAAGACGGCGTGCTCGCAGCCGGGGCGCGCCAGTCCACCGTCAGGAGACCCCATGACCACCGCGGCCCACGGCGAACCCCCCGCAGGCGAGCTGGCCGGCGACCGCGCCTTCTTCGGCCACCCGCGCGGGCTGATGACGCTGTTCACCACGGAGCTGTGGGAGCGGTTCAGCTACTACGGGATGCGCGCCATCCTGCTGTACTACCTGACCGACACGGTCGCGAACGGCGGCCTGGACATCGCCGAGACGACCGGGCTGGCGCTCGTGTCGATCTACGGCACCAGCGTCTACCTGCTGTCGGTGGTCGGCGGCTGGCTAGCCGACCGCGTGATCGGCGCCCGGCGGTCGGTGCTGATCGGCGGCATCATCATCGCGGCCGGCCACGTCTGCCTGGCGATCCCGTCGGCCGGGTTCTCGTACCTCGGCATCGCGCTGGTCGCCCTCGGCACCGGCCTGCTGAAGCCGAACGTGTCCAGCATGGTCGGCGAGCTGTACGCCCGCGACGACGAGCGCCGCGACTCGGCGTTCTCGATCTTCTACATGGGCATCAACATCGGGTCGTTCACGGCGCCGTTCCTCGTCGGCGCGGCGCGCGCCTGGGGCGGGTACCACGCGGGCTTCCTGGTGGCGGCCGTCGGCATGGCGATCGCGCTGGTGTTCTTCGTGGCCGGCGCGAAGTACCTCGGCCGGGCCGGCGGGGTCGCGCCGAACCCGGTGCGGCCCGAGGAGCGCGTGACGCTAATCCGCGGGTTCCTCGTCATCGTCGGCGGGATCGTGGTCGTCGGCCTGGTCGCGGCGCTCGTGGCGGGCGGGTTCAACCTCGACACCTTCATCGACACGATGTCGTACCTGGCGTTCATCGCACCGGTCGCCTACTTCATCGTGATGTACCGCTCCCCCAAGGTCACCGACGCCGAGCGCCCGCGCGTGATCGCGTACATCCCGCTGTTCGTCGCGGCGATGCTGTTCTGGATGATCTTCGAGCAGGCGGCCACCACGCTCGCCGCGTTCGCGGCCAACCGCACCGAGCTGTCGTTCTTCGGCGTGACGATCAGCCCGGAGTTCTTCCAGTCGGTCAACCCGCTGTCGATCATCGTCCTCGCGCCGGTGTTCGCGTGGATCTGGTCGAAGACCCACGACCGCCCGCCGACCGCCACCAAGTTCTCGATCGGCCTCGCGCTCGCCGCGCTGTCGTTCCTGGTGATGTCGCTCGCGTCGGCGGTGTTCGTGGACCGGCTCGCGCCCGCGTGGGTGCTGGTCGTGGTCTACGTGATCCAGACGCTCGGCGAGCTGTGCCTGTCGCCCGTCGGCCTCGCCGCGACCACGCTGCTCGCGCCGCGGGCGTTCCGGAACCAGGCGATGGCGGTCTGGTTCCTGGCGCCCGCCGCCGGGCAGGCGATCACGGCGCAGCTCATCAAGGCGACCGAGGGCTCGTCGGACACCGCGTACTTCGGCGGGATCGGCGCCGTGGCGCTGGCGTTCGCGCTGATCCTGCTCGCGCTGTCGCCGTGGGTCACCCGGCACATCCGCCGGGCGGACGAGATGGAGGGCACGGTCAGCGCGGGGGCGTGACCGCGCGCGTCGGGCGCGGCGCCGGGACGACGCGCTCTCAGTCCCGCCGCCACCAGTGCCGCCACGTGCGCCGGCCAGCCGGCTGCCGCTCGCGCAGCGCCACCGTCGCCGGGAGGGCGGCGGGCACCCCGTCGACGGTGGGCTCCCAGAAGAACGCGGCGCGCTCCGGCACGCTGCCGGGCACGAGCGCGAGGCGGTTCAGCACGCTTCGGATGCTGCCACCTCGCGCCCGCGCCCGGGCTCGGTCAGGACCGGGCGGTCTGCGTGTTCGACACCTGCGCCCGCGGCCGGACGACCAGCGTGTCGATGTTCACGTGGTGCGGCCGGGTCAGCGCGAACGCGATGACGTCCGCGATGTCCTCGGCGAGAAGCGGCTGGTAGCCCTCGTAGACCTTGGCCGCGCGCTCGGCGTCGCCGCCGAACCGGACCAGCGAGAACTCCTCGGTCGCCACGGCGCCGGGGGCGATGTCGATGACCCGCACCGGCTCGCCGATGAGCTCCAGGCGGAGCGTCGTGGTGAGCATCCGCTCCGCGTGCTTGGCACCGGTGTAGCCCGCACCGCCCTCGTAGGGCGCGATGGCCGCGGTGGACGTGACGACCAGGACGTCGCCGCGGCCGCTCGCCTTGAGCAGCGGGAGCAGCGCCTTGGTGACGCGCAGCGTGCCGAGCACGTTGACCTCGTACATCCGGCGCCAGCCGTCGACGTCCGCCTCGGCGACCGGGTCGAGCCCGAGCGCGCCGCCGGCGTTGTTGACGAGCGAGGTGAGCCCGCCGGTGGCCTCGACGTGCGCCGCCAGGCGGGCCACGTCCTCGTCGCTGGTGAGGTCGGCGACGAACGCCTCGGCGCCGGTCTCGGCGGCCAGGGTCTCCAGCCGGTCGGCGCGGCGGGCGACGGCGACGACGTCCCAGCCCTCGGCGCGCAGCCGGCGGACGGTCGCGGCGCCGATCCCGCTGGAGGCGCCGGTGACGACGGCGCGGAGGGCGGGCGTGGCGGTCTCGGACATGCGGGGTGGTCCTCTCGGTGGTGCGGGGTGGTGCGGGGTGGTGCCAGGTGGTGCCGGATCGACCCTACGACCGGCGGCGGGGTGCGCGGTCAGAGCGTGGCGTCGAGCTCCGTGAGGACCTCGTCGTAGGCCGCGAGCGCCGTGGCGACCTGCGCGTCGGTCACCACGCACGGCGGGACGACGTGGATCCGGTTGTCCTGCAGGAACGGCAGCAGGCCCCGGTCGAGCAGCCCGGCCTTGACCGCGCCCATCGCCGCCGGACCGACGGGCTCCCGGGTCGCCCGGGACGTGACCAGCTCCAGCGCCCAGAACACCCCGGTCCCCCGCACCTCGCCGACCGAGGGGTGCGCGTCCGCGAGCGCCGCGAGCCCCGGTGCGAGCACGTCGGCGCCGACCCGGGCCGCGTTCTCGACCACCTTCTCGTCCTCCATCGCCTCGATGGTGGCGACGATCGCGGCCATCGCCAGCGGGTGCCCGGAGTAGGTCAGCCCGCCCGGGAACACCCGGTCGTCGAAGGCGTGCGCGACGGCGTCGGACATCAGCACCCCGCCGGCGGGCACGTAGCCGGAGTTGACCCCCTTGGCGAAGGACACCAGGTCGGGCACCACGTCGTGCTGGTCGAAAGCGAACCACGACCCGGTGCGGCCGAACCCGGCCATCACCTCGTCCAGGACGAGCAGGATCCCGTGCTGGTCCGCGATCGACCGCACCCCGGCCAGGTACCCGGGCGGCGGCACCAGCACGCCCGCCGTCCCCGGCACCGTCTCCAGCAGGATCGCCGCGATCGACCCCGGCCCCTCCGACTCCACGACCCGGGCCAGGTGCCGCAGGGCCCGCTCGCACTCCTCCTCGGGCGTCGTGGCCCAGAACTCCGAGCGGTACAGGTAGGGCCCGAAGTGGTGCACGTGCCCGCGGGCGTACTCGTTGGGCACCCGCCGCCAGTCGCCGGTCGCGACCACCGCCGCGCCGGTGTTGCCGTGGTACGACCGGTAGGCCGACAGCACCTTGTCCCGGCCGGTGACCAGGCGGGCCATCCGGATCGCGTTCTCGTTCGCGTCGGCGCCGGCGTTCGTGAAGAACACCTTCGAGAACCCGTCCGGCGCGTGCCGGAGGATCGCCTCGGCCGCCCGGCCGCGTGGCAGGACCGCGTGCGACGGGGCGATGGTCGCGAGCCGCCCCGCCTGCTCGGCGATCGCCGCGGTGACCCGCGGGTGCTGGTGGCCGATGTTGGTGTTGACGAGCTGGCTGCTGAAGTCGAGCAGCGTCCGCCCGTCCGCCAGGGTGACCTCGCAGCCGGACGCGCCGGCGACGACGAGCGGGGCGAGCGCGCCCTGGGCGGACCAGGAGTGGAACACGTGCGCGCGGTCGAGCTCGAGGGCGAGCGCGCCGTCGGCGTCGAGTGCGGTCATGGTGCGGGCCTTCCGTGAGAGGGGGCGCGCCGAGTGTCCAGAACCCCCGGGACGAACCGGGGCGAACCGCCGCGGGTCCTGGACACTCGGCGCAGGCGGGTCAGTTGCCGCCGGGCTGGAGGTCGACCGTGAGGGGCTCGAAGTCCGCGCCCTCGACGTCGACGCCCTCGGCGGTCAGCTCGTCCAGCGCCTGCTGCGCGTACTCGTTGGTGTGCGCGGTCTCCGGCGGGTCGGCCGTGATGATCGTCGCGCCGGTCTCGTTGGAGGTCTCCTTGGCCATCTCGACGGTGGCGTTCCACGCGTCCTCGTCGATGAGCCCGATTCCACCGGACGTCGACGGCCAGATGAGCTTGTTGACCTCGTTGGTCATCCAGAGCTGGTGGCTGGTGCCGAGGGTCGACCCCGCGGCGGTCACGATGTCGGCGGCCTCCTGGGCGTTGTCCCGGGCGTAGATCCAGCCCTGGATCGAGGCCTTGATGAAAGCGACCGTCGTCTCCGCGTACTCCGGGTCGTCGGCCAGCCGGCCCGCGTCCGCCCAGATGGCGTCCTGGAGCATGGCGGTGCCCTCGTCGTTCCAGTCGATGACGCTGAAGTCGTCGGGCTGGTAGAGCTCGCCGGTCTCGGGGTTCTCGGTCTCGAGCAGCTGGGCGTACTCGTTGTAGGTCATGGCCTGGGCCGCGTCGATGTCGCCCGCGAGGAACGCGTTCATGTCGAACGCCTGCTGGACGATCTCGAAGTCCGTCACGCCCGCCTTGTTGAGGCCGGCGAACAGCTCCCACTCGTTGCCGTAGCCCCAGGAGCCGATCTTCTTGCCCTCGAGGTCCGCGACGGAGTCGATGCCCGCGTCCGCGAACGACACCTGGAGGGTCGCGGAGCGCTCGAAGATCTGCGCCACGTTGGTGATGTCCGCGCCCTGCTCGATGGAGCCGAGCACCTTGGGCACCCACGCGATCGCGTAGTCGACCTCGCCGTTCGCGAGCGCGTCCTGCGGCACGATGTCGCCGCCGCTCGGGATGATCTCGACGTCGAGGCCGGCGTCCTCGTAGTAGCCCTGGTCCAGCGCGGCGTAGTAGCCGGAGAACTGGGCCTGGGTGAGCCACTGGAGCTGGAGCTTGACGGGGGTCAGGTCCCCGTCGCCCCCGCCCGAGCCCGTGGAGGCGTCGCCGGACGCGTCGTCCGACCCGCCGCACGCGGTCAGCGCGAGCGCCCCCACGACGCCGAGCGCCCCGAGCCCGAGCCGGGCCCGCCTGGTGGTGTTCCTCATGTCATCCCCTTGTCCGTCGGATCAGCCGTCGTGCGGCCCTCCTGGCGTCGTCGGCAGGCGGGGTGGTGCCGGCCCGCGGACCCCCGACCGCGGGACGTGTGGTCGTGCGCGGGCGCTCAGGCCCGGCGCACCCCTCGGGTCCCCCACCGCTCGATCGCGGAGGTGGCCCCGTAGAACACGAGCCCGACGAGCACGCCGCCGAGCACGTACGCCCAGGCCCGGGCGTAGTTCGACCCGGCCGCGGCCGTCGTGATGAACGACCCGATGCCGGAGCGCGGGCCGCCGAAGTACTCGGCGACGATCGCCGAGATGACCGCCAGCGAGGACGCCAGCCGCAGGCCGGTGAACACGAACGGCAGCGCCGTCGGGATGGTCACCGCCCGGACCGCCTGCCGCGGCGTGGCGGCGTAGGCCCGCATGAGGTCCCGGTGCACGGGCCGCACCTGGCGGAGCCCGCGCAGCGTGTTGACGAACACCGGCACCCCGACCGCGACGGCCACCACGATCTGCCGCCCGGTCTCCACCGAGGCGCCGTACATCGTGTAGAGCACCGGGGCGAGCGCCACGATCGGCACCACCGCCAGGCCGGCCACGACGGGGTCGAGCAGCAGGTCGACCGCCCGCACGGCCGAGGCGAGCACCGCCGCGGCGATCGCGACCACCGCGCCGATCACGAGGCCCACGAGCGCGTTCGTCCCGGTGACCAGCGCGGCGGAGGCGATGGTCGGCAGGAACTCGGCGAACTCGCCGACGATCGCGGCCGGGCTGGGCAGCAGGAACGGCGGGACGTCGCCGAGCGTCACCACGGCCTGCCACGCGGCCACCAAGGCGGCGAGCAGCAGCACGGGGGCGGCGCGGTGGCCCCACGCGGCGGCGGCGCGGCGGGCGCGGGCCGGGGCCGGGGCGGCGGTGGCCGGCGCGGCGCCGGGCGCGGCGGCGGCGCTCACCGGGTCTCCACGCCGCGGCTCGGGACGCTCTCGGCGCCGCCGTGCAGCGCCTCGCGCACCGCGGTCACGGCCGCGAAGTACGCCGCGTCCTCCCGTAGCCCGTCGCCGCGGTCCCCGGACCGGCCGAGGCCCACGTCGACGATCCCCGCGATCCGACCCGGCCGGGCCGACATGACCACGACCCGGTCCGACAGGAACACCGCCTCGGGGATCGAGTGCGTGACGAACACGACCGCCGCCCGCGTCTCGGCGCAGATCCGCACCAGCTCGGACTGCAGGCGCTCCCGGGTCATCTCGTCCAGCGCGCCGAACGGCTCGTCCATCAGCAGCAGGCTGGGCCGCTCGGCGAGCGCCCGGGCGATCGCGACGCGCTGCTGCATGCCGCCCGACAGCTGGTCCGGGAAGTGGTCGGCGAAGTCGGCCAGGCCGACCAGCGCCAGCATCTCGTCGGCCCGCTCCCGGCGGGCGCCGCGGCCGACGCCGTGCAGGGACAGCGGCAGCTCGATGTTCGCCCGGACCGTGCGCCACGGGAGCAGGCCGGCCTGCTGGAACGCGATGCCGTAGTCGTGGCCGAGCCGCGCCTCCCGGGCCGGGCGCCCGAACACGGCGATCGAGCCCGACGTCGGGGAGTCCAGGTCGGCGATCAGGCGGAGCAGGGTCGACTTGCCGCAGCCCGAGGGGCCGATGAGCGAGACGAACTCCCCCGCGCCGACGGTGAGGTCGACGTGCTCCAGCGCGGTCACGGCCCGGCCGCCCTCGCCGGGGAACACCCGGCCGACGCCGGAGACCTGCACGGCGGCGGCGGTGGTGCCCGGCGTCCCGGGCGCTGCCGCCCCGGCGGTGGTCGGCGCGGTCACGCGGCCACCTCCGCCCGGCGGAACCGGCGCAGCGCGGTGCCGAGCAGCGCGACCGCCCCGGAGGCGACCAGGCCGAGCAGCACCGCCCCGAAGATCGGCGCCCACGGCTTGGCGGGGTCGCTGCTGGCGAAGTTGGCGAACTCGAGGATCATGCGTCCGATACCTCCGGGCATCCCGGTCGAGACCTCCGCGACGACGACGCCGAGCACGGCGCTCGTGGCCGCCAGGCGGAGGGCGGGCAGCAGGTGGGGCACGCTCGCGGGCAGCCGCAGCCGGACCAGCTCCTGGGTCCAGGAGGCGGCGTAGCCGGCGAACAGCTCGCGGTGCAGGGTGTCGGGCGAGGTCAGGCCGCGCAGGGCCCCGACCGCGACCGGGAAGAACGCCAGGTACGAGGCGATCACGGCGACCGACATCCACGGCTCCCAGGTGAAGCCGAGCTCGAGCTTGGCGCCCCAGCCCTTCACCAGCGGGGCGAGCGCGATGAGCGGCACGGTCTGGCTCAGCACGACCAGCGGCAGCACCGCCGACCGCGCGACCCGGAACCGGGTCATCAGCAGGGCGAGGGCGAAGCCGACGACGACCCCGATCACCCAGGACACCGCCGCGATCCGCAGGCTGGTGCCGCCGGCTCGGAGCACGGCGAGCCACAGCGGGTCGGCGCCCGGCTGGGACGTGAGCGGCTCGCCGAGCCGGGCCAGCATCTCCGAGACGTGCGGCATGGCCAGGTCGGTGGTGCGCGGCAGCACCCGGAGCTCGCCGATGCTCCAGCCGTCCTCGGGGACGACCGCCTTGACCAGCTCCCACAGCGCCGCGAGCAGGACCAGGGCGGCGAGGCCGAGGGCGACGGGGCGCAGTGCGCGCAGCGCAGCGGGCAGCCGGCGGGACCGGCGGGCGGCGGGCGCGAGCGCGGCGGCGGACGGGGCGACGACCGCCGCGTCCCCGGCCTCCGCGACCCCCGTCGTCATGCCGTCGCCACGACGTGCTCGGCCATCGCCGGGATGACCCGCTCGCCGTACATCCGCAGGGTCTCGTCCTTGTTGTCGTGCTGCAGGTAGCCGGCGAACTGGGTGACCCCGAGCGCGCGCAGCGCCTGCAGCTTCTCGACGTGCTCGCGCGGGCTGCCGAGCAGGCAGAACCGCTCGACGATCTCGTCGGGGACGAACTGGGTGTGCGAGTTCCCGGCGCGGCCGTGCTCGTTGTAGTCGTAGCCCTGCCGGCCCGCGATGTAGTCGGTGAGCGCCTTCGGCACCTGCGACCCCTGGCCGTACTTGGCGACGATGTCCGCGACGTGGTTGCCCACCATGCCGCCGAACCACCGGCACTGCTCGCGCATGTGCGCCTGGGCCGCCGGGGAGTCGCCGTCGCCGACGTACATCGGGGCCGCGACGCAGAACTTGATCGCGTCGGGGTCGCGGCCCGCGGCCTCGGCGGCGTCCCGGACGGTGCGGATCATCCAGGACGCCACGTCGGGGTCCGCGCACTGCAGGATGAACCCGTCGCCGACCTCGCCGGTCAGCTTGAGCGCCAGCGGGCCGTACGCGGCGACCCACACCTCCAGCGCCGAGCCGCGCGACCACGGGAACTGCACCGTGCGGCCGTTGTGCTCCACGGCCCGGGAGTTCGCGAGCTCGCGGATGACGTGGATCGACTCGCGCAGGGTGGCGAGGTTCGACGGCTTGCCGGCCAGCGTGCGGACCGCGGAGTCGCCGCGGCCGATGCCGCACACGGTCCGGTTGCCGTACATCTCGTTGAGCGTGGCGAACGACGACGCCAGCACGGTCCAGTCCCGGGTGGCGGGGTTGGTCACCATCGGGCCGACGATGACCTTGCGGGTGGCCGCGAGGATCTGGGAGAACACCACGAACGGCTCCTGCCACAGCAGGTGCGAGTCGAAGGTCCAGACGTAGTCGAACCCGTGGGTCTCGGCCTGGCGGGCCAGGTCGACCACCCGGGACGCGGGCGGGTCGTTCTGCAGGACGACGCCGAACTCCATGGGCGTGCCTCCTTCTCGGGGTCGAGGGGGTCGGGACGGCTCAGATCAGGTACTGCGACAGGCCGCGCTTGACGTACTTCCCGTGGCCGGCGCGGCCGAGGAACAGCCCGCCGTCGACGACGACCTCGCCGCGGGACAGCACCGTGTCGACGTGGCCGTCGACCTCGAAGCCCTCCCAGGCCGAGTAGTCCATGGCCATGTGGTGCGACTTCCCGACGCCGATCGACGTGTGGCCGTTCGGGTCGTAGACCACGACGTCCGCGTCGGCGCCGGGTGCGAGCACGCCCTTCTGCCCGTACATGCCGAACATCCGCGCGGGGGTGGTGCAGCAGATCTCGACCCAGCGCTCCAGGCTGATCTCGCCGGTGACGACGCCCTGGTACAGCAGGTCCATCCGGTGCTCGACCGAGCCGATGCCGTTCGGGATCTTGGAGAAGTCCCCGAGGCCCATCTCCTTCTGGTCCTTCATGCAGAACGGGCAGTGGTCCGTGGACACGAGCTGCAGGTCGTTGGTCCGCAGCGAGTTCCACATCTGGTGCTGGTGGCCCTCGTGCTTCGACCGCAGCGGCGTCGAGCAGACGTACTTGGCGCCCTCGAAGTCGCCCCACTGCTCGCTGCTCGCGCCGAGGTGGTCCTCGAGCGACAGGTACAGGTACTGCGGGCACGTCTCGCCGAACACGTTCTGGCCGCGGTCGCGGGCCTGGGCGATCTGCTCGGCCGCCTGCTTCGCGGAGACGTGCACGATGTAGAGCGGCGCGCCGGTGAGGTCGGCGAGCATGATCGCGCGGTGCGTCGCCTCCTCCTCGGCCTGCCAGGGCCGGGAGACCCCGTGGTAGTACGGGCTGGTCTCGCCGCGGGCGACGTGCTGCTGCACGAGGGTGTCGATGACCGACCCGTTCTCCGCGTGCATCATGATCATCGCGCCGTTGTCCGACGCCTTCTGCATGGCCCGCAGGATCTGCCCGTCGTCCGACAGGAACACGCCCTTGTAGGCCATGAACAGCTTGAAGCTGGTCACGCCCTCGGCGATCAGCTCGTCCATCGTCTTCAGGGACGAGTCCTGCACGTCGGACAGGATCTGGTGGAACGCGTAGTCCACCGCGCAGTTCCCCGCCGCCTTCTGGTGCCACAGCGCGTACTGGTCGACCGGGTTCTCGTGCGGGTACTGCACCACGAAGTCGACGATCGTGGTCGTACCGCCCCAGGCCGCCGCCGTGGTGCCGGTGGCGAACGTGTCGGAGGCGAACGTGCCGCCGAACGGCATCTCCATGTGGGTGTGCGCGTCGATGCCGCCGGGGATGACGTACTTGCCGGTCGCGTCGATGACGCGGTCGACCGTGGCGGTGAGGTCGACGCCGAGCGCCGTCGAGCCGGGCTGGAGCAGCGCGACGATGGTCTCGCCGTCGATCAGCACGTCCGCGGCGCCGCGACCCGTCGCGTTCACGACCGTGCCGCCGGTGATGAGGGTCTTCATGCCTCGTCCTCCCCCGGTCAGGGCGCCACGATCGGGCCGTAGGCGTCCGGCCGGCGGTCGCGGAAGAACTGCCACCGCTCGCGGGTCGTCCGGATGACGTCCAGGTCGAGGTCGCGGATCAGCAGCTGGTTCTCCGTCGACGAGCCGACCTCGCCGACGTAGTTGCCGTCCGGGCCCACCGCGTACGACGAGCCGTAGAAGTTGACCGCCTCGTCGCCGTACTCGTTGTCCTCGAGCCCGACGCGGTTGTTCGCGATGACGTAGTAGCCGTTCGCGATGGCGGCCGCGGGCTGCTCGACCTCCCACAGCTTGTTCGAGATGCCGGGGGCGGTGGCGTTCGGGTTGAACACGATCTCGGCGCCGTTCAGCGCGAGCACCCGCCAGCCCTCCGGGAAGTGCCGGTCGTAGCAGATGTTCACGCCGATCTTGCCGACCGCCGTCTCGAACACCGGGTACCCCTGGTTGCCGGGCCGGAAGTAGAACTTCTCCCAGAACTTCGGCAGGTGCGGGATGTGGTGCTTGCGGTACGTGCCCAGCAGGGTGCCGTCCGCGTCGATGACCGCCGCGGTGTTGTAGAGCACGCCCGGCTGGTCCTCCTCGTAGATCGGCAGCACGATGACGATGCCCAGCTCCTTGGCCAGCGCCGAGAACCGGTCGGTGGTCGGGCCGGGGACCGTCTCGGCGTACTCGTAGTACTTCGTGTCCTGCGTGATCCCGAAGTACGGGCCGTAGAACAGCTCCTGGAAGCCGATGACCTGCGCGCCCTCGGCGGCCGCCTTGCGCGTCCAGTCCTCGTGCAGCTGGATCATCGACTCCTTGTCGCCGGTCCAGGTGGCCTGGGTGAAGGCAACGCGCACGACTGACATGGAGGACCTCCGCTGCTCGGTGGGGTGCTGCTGGTCGGGCTCGGACCGCGGGGCCCGATGGGAATGTGACTGTGGGGGTTGAACATTTCTGCGGCGTTTCTGCCCGTAACGGCCCCGAGAACGTCGATGACGGGGTTGTAAACACTGCGGCACCCCGTCGCCGGGCGGCCGTCCGGGCGGGTGGCGCGGGGGCACGATGACGCCCATGGACGTGGCCCAGCACGTGGAGGACCGCAGTCCTCGCGGGATCGCCGCCGCCGTCTCGCGCCTGGTGCGCAGCGGCGACCTGCGGCCCGGCGACCGGCTGCCCACCGTGCGCCGGCTCGCCGCCGACCTCGGCGTCAGCCCGGCGACCGTCAGCGGCGCGTGGCAGGCGCTCGCGGCGGTCGGGCTGGTCGCCTCCCGCGGGCGCGCCGGCACGGTGGTGCTCCCGGAGCCGGCGTCGTGGCTGCCGCCGCGGTACCGGGACCTGGCCACGGGCGGTCGGTCGGACGTGCTGCCGGCGGCCGGCGGTCCGACGCGCGCCGTCGCCGCCCCGGCGCCCGCGCCGCGACCCGGCCCGGCCCTCGACCTGTCGTCCGGGACGCCCGACCCGGCGCTGCTGCCGCCGCTCGGCCGCGCGCTCGCCCGGGTCGCCGCCGCCACGCCCGCCGCGGGCACCGGCTCCTACCTGGGCGCCCCGGTGGTGGAGCCGCTGGAGCGCCTGCTGCGCGCGTCCTGGCCGTTCACGCCCCAGCGGGTCACGGTGGTGGACGGCGCGGTGGACGCGATGAGCCGGACGCTGGAGCAGCTCGCCGGGTTCGGAGACCGGGTGGTGGTCGAGGACCCGTCGTTCCCGCCGATCTTCGACCTGTGCGACCAGCTCGGCCTCGAGCGGGTGCCGGTGCCGCTGGACCGGCAGGGACTGCGCCCGGACGCGTTCGAGGCGGCGCTGCGCACCGGCGCCGAGGTGGTCGTGCTCCAGCCCCGCGCGCACAACCCGACCGGCGTCTCCATGACGTCGACCCGCGCGCGGGAGCTCGCCGCGGTCGTCCGACGGCATCTCGCGGCGACGCCCGGCGCGAGCCTGACCGTCATCGAGGACGACCACTCCGGCGAGATCGCCTCGTCGGCCGACGTGTCGCTCGGCAGCCACCTGCCCGACCGCGTCGTGCACGTCCGCTCCTACTCCAAGTCGCACGGCCCGGACCTGCGGATCGCCGCCGTCGGCGGGCCCGCCGCGGTGCTGGACCGGGTCGTCGCCCGCCGGATGCTCGGGCCGGGCTGGACCAGCCGGCTGCTGCAGCACGTGCTCGCCGACCTGCTCGACGACGGCGAGGCCCTGGCGGCCGTCGCCCAGGCCCGGCGGACCTACTACGCGCGGCAGCGGGCGCTCAGCACGGCGCTCGCCGAGCGCGGGGTGGCCGTGCAGCCCGGCGACGGGATCAACCTCTGGGTCCCGGTGGCCGACGAGGCGACCGCGCTGGTCCGGCTGGCGGCGGCGGGCATCCGGGTCGCACCGGGCCGGCCGTTCCGCGCGGGCACCGACGACGGGGACGCGGACGGGTCGGGGTCGGGCCACGTCCGCGTCACGGTCGGCGCCCTGGCGGGCGGCCCGGACGAGGTGACCCGGGTCGCGACGGCCCTGGCCCTGGCCACGACGCCGTAACCCCGCGCCCGCCCCCACCCGGCGAGACGGCAACTCTCGGCTGTGCGGCGGCGCGCGCGGACAGCCGAGAGCTGCCATCTCGGCGAGGACGTCGCCCGCGGGCGTAGGGTGGTCGCGGACCAGGCCGGATGTGGCCTGGGTGTCGCCGCCCGCGCATGGGCGGCGCGGCCACCGGG
>NZ_JAANNB010000404.1 GCF_011603975.1 Cellulomonas sp. IC4_254
GGGCAGCGGCGAGGCCCGCCGCCGGGAGTCGTTCTACGAGGCCGTCGGCGGCCACGTCACGTTCGCCCGCCTGGTCGACGCGTTCTACGACGGCGTCGCGACCGACCCGGTGCTGAAGCCGATGTACCCCGAGGAGGACCTCGGCCCGGCGAAGCGCCGGCTGACGATGTTCCTCGAGCAGTACTGGGGCGGCCCCACCACCTACTCCGAGGAGCGCGGGCACCCGCGGCTGCGGATGCGGCACCTGCCGTTCGTGGTCGACCCCGACGCGCGGGACCGGTGGCTGCGGCACATGCGGGCCGCCGTCGACACGCTCGGGCTGGCGCCCATGTATGAGGCGACGCTCTGGGACTACCTGGAGCGCGCCGCGCACTCGCTGGTGAACTCGGCCGCACGCTGAGACGCGGCGCGCCGGGGCACGGGCGCGGCGCGCCGGGGCGCGGGGGCGGCGCGCCGGGGCACGGGCGCGGCACCGCCCGGGCACGGCCGGAGCAC
>NZ_JAANNB010000041.1 GCF_011603975.1 Cellulomonas sp. IC4_254
ACCGGGGGTGGCGGGGGTGGGGCGCACGACAGGCGAGGTCGCGGTGCACCACGTCGCGCACGGCACCGGCCGGACCGTCGTCGTCCTGCACGGCGCGGGGGTGGACCACCGGGAGCCCGAGGCCTGCTTCGAGCCGGCGCTCGCGGCGGCGGGCGGCCTGCGGCGGGTGTACCCGGACCTGCCCGGTCACGGCCGCACCCCCGCACCACCGGTGCTGCGGTCCGAGGACGACGTCGTCGACGTGCTGACCGGGTTCGTCGAGGCGGTGGCCCGGGAGGCGGGCGGCGAACCCGTGCTGCTCGTCGGGCACTCCGCGGGCGCGCACGACGCACGGGGGGTGGCCGCCCGGCGGCCGGACCTCGTCGCCGGGCTGGCGCTGGTGTGCCCGCTGGTCGCCGGCGGGCACGACGTCCCCGCGCACGAGCCGGTCGTCCGGGACGACGCCCTGGGCGGCGCGGACTTCCGCGGGTACTTCGTGGTGCAGACCCCGGCGATGCTCGACCGGTACCGGCGGTTCGTCGAGCCGGGCGCGGCGCTCGCGGACGAGGCGGCGAACGCGCGCATCGGCGAGCGGTGGGAGATCACCGGCCTGGACGACCCCGCTGCCTCGCCGTACGCCGGCCCGGTGCTCGTGGTCGCCGGCCGCCGGGACTCGGTCGTGGGCTACGCGGGCGCGGTCGGGCTGCTGGAGCGGTACCCGCGGGCGACGCTGGCGGTCGTCGACGGGACGGGCCACGCGCTGCCGCACGAGCGGCCGGCGCTGCTCGGCGCGCTGCTGACCGACTGGGTGGACGGCGTCCGCGCCGACGCCTGACCCCGGCGGCCGGCGGACCGATCACCCGTTCCACCAGCCGATTCACCCGCTCCCGGGTCGCCGGGGCCGCGGGACGGGGCGCATGCTCGACGTGCATCGAGCGAACGGTGCGTCCCCGGGCGGTCGACGACGGTGGCCCGGGACGGTGGTGCGACGCCGCCGGGGGCGCGCGGTCGTCGCGAGGGCCCGTCACCAGGAAGCCCCCATGACCCCCATCCCACCCGACCGCGCCCCGCAGCGCCGGACGCGCTCCGCGGCCCTGCTTGCCACGGCCGCCGCGCTGGGCTCGGTCGCGCTCGTGCTCCGGGGTCCCGCGTCGGTCGCGCTCGTGGTCGTCACGGCGGCGGCCGCCGCGCTCGCCGGCGGGATGCTCGGCGGGTCCGCGCGGCACCGGGACGGCGACCACGTCACGTGGCGCTGGGCGGGCGTGGCCGCCTGGGCGCTCGCCGCGGGTCTCGCGACCGAGGCCGTCGTGGCGCTCGCGGGCGGCCCGCGCGGCGCGGCCTTCACGTCGGGCACCGTGCTGACCGCCGCGGCGCTGTACCACGGGCTGGTGCACTGGAACCGGATCCGCACGGCGCTCTCGGACCCCGGGGACTGGCTGAACGGCGTGAGCGCGGCGGCGGCGGTCCTGGCGATCGGGAACCTGCTCGTCGGTGACGCGCCCGGCAGCGCCCCGTGGTGGGCGGCCCAGCTCGGCCTCGTCCGGCTCGCGGGGCTGCTGGTCGCCCTGGGCACCGCCGGCACCGTCCTGGCCATCGCCGGCCTGCGCCGCGACCGGCGGGCGTGGGCGCTGGCGGCCGGGCTCGTGCTGGTGTCGGCCGTCGAGCTGGTGGCGCTCGTCCGCGGGGCCGGCCCGGCGCCCAACGCGGTCGTCGTCGTCGCGTGGACGGGCCTCGTGCTGCTCCTGGCGGTGCTCCGGGTCGGCCGGGCGCGCGCGCTGCCGCCGCGGGAGGCCGCGTCCCAGGACACCACGCTCGGCGCGGTCGTCGTGATGGCCGCGGGCGTGCTGATCCTGGTCGTCGAGGCGCTGCTGCCGGGGGACCAGCCGGTGTCGTCGGTGTTCGGCGCGGTCGCCGCGGTGGGCGGCGGGGCGCGGGTGCTGCGGCTCGTGCGCGACCTCGCGCAGCTCGCCACGGTGCGGCAGGAGGCCCGGACCGACCCGCTGACGGGGGTGGCGAACCGGCGCGCCCTGGTCGAGCACGTGCGCGCGGTCGCGGCGGGTCCGCGCGGCGCCCTCCTGGTGATCGACCTGGACCGGTTCAAGGAGGTCAACGACCGGTTCGGGCACGCGGTGGGCGACGGCGTCATCCGGGCGGCCGCCGCGCGCCTGGACGGGACGGTCGGCGGTCGTGGGCTCGTGGCGCGACTGGGGGGCGACGAGTTCGCGGTCGCGCTCGCGGACGCCGACGCGGACGCCGCCGTGGGGCTCGGGCGCGAGCTGCGGCGCGAGCTCACCCGGCCGATCGGCGTCGAGGGCCGGGTCGTCCGTCTCGAGGCGAGCGTCGGCGTCGCGACGACCGCCGTCGGCGCCCGCGACGCGGCGGGGCTGCTGCGGTGCGCGGACGCGGCGATGTACGGCGCCAAGGCGGCCGGCGGCGGGGTGCGGCTGTACGACCGCGAGTCCGACGCCCGGGCACGCGACGAGCGCGAGCGGGTCGACGCGCTGCGCCGCGCGCTCGAGGCCGACGGGCACCCGCGGGACGGGCGGATCACCGCGCACTTCCAGCCGCAGGTGGACGCCGCCGACGGCGCCGTGGTCGGCGCCGAGGCGCTCGTGCGGTGGGAGCACCCCGAGCACGGGGTGCTGCCGCCCTCCGCGTTCCTGGGGCTGGCCGAGGAGCACGGCCTCATGGGCCGGCTCACCTGGCACGTCCTCGACCAGGCCACGCGGGCCGCGGCGGGCTGGTCGGACGAGGGGCGCGCCGTGCGCGTCGCGGTGAACCTGTCCACCTCCTGCCTCGGCGAGCCCGGCCTCCTCGGGGTGGTCGACGACGCGCTCGCCCGGTCGGGGCTCGCACCGGGTGCGCTGGTGCTCGAGATCACCGAGACCACGCTGATGGACGACCCGGACCGCGCGGTCGAGGTGACGCACCGGCTGGCGAACCGCGGCATCGGCCTGAGCATCGACGACTACGGCACCGGCTACTCGTCCCTCGCGTACCTCACCGACCTCCCGGCGGAGGAGCTGAAGCTGGACCGCTCGTTCACCGCCCGGGCGCTCGCCGACCCGCGGACCCGGGCGATCGTCGCGGGCACCGTGGAGCTCGCGCACCACCTGGGCCTGCGCCTCGTCGCGGAGGGCGTCGAGGACCCGGAGACCGAGTCGCTGCTGCGCGAGCTCGGCTGCGACCGCGTGCAGGGCTACCTGCACGGGCGACCCATGCCGGCGGACGCGTTCGCGCGGTGGCTGCGCGCACGACCGGCGCAGGCCGCGGGGGCGCGGCCGGTGGTGGAGGGCGTCGCGTGACGGGCGCCGGGCCCGCCCGCGCGGCCCCGGCATTCGCTACCGACCGGTCGGCGTGCGCAGGTTCACAGGCCCGGGGACGCGCCCGGACCGCCCGAGGTCCTAGAATCTCTCCTCGTGAGCACCCAGGACGCGACGCCGAGCGGCGACCCCCAGGCCGCCGAACCCACCCTCGACCTCGACATCCCGCAGTCCCGTGCGGCCGAGCAGGCGCCCGAGGCGTCCGCCAAGCCCGCCCGGCGCGCGGTCGTGGCGGAGGACGAGGCCCTGATCCGGATGGACGTCGTCGAGACGCTCCGCGAGGCGGGCTTCGACGTCGTCGGCGAGGCGGGTGACGGCGAGCAGGCCGTGGCCCTCGCGACGGAGCTCAAGCCGGACGTCGTCGTCATGGACGTCAAGATGCCGGTGCTCGACGGCATCTCCGCGGCCGAGCGGATCGCGAAGGCGCACCTCGCGCCCGTCGTGCTGCTGACCGCGTTCTCGCAGACCGAGCTGGTCGAGCGCGCCCGCGACGCCGGCGCGATGGCGTACGTCGTCAAGCCGTTCAGCCCGGCCGACCTGCTGCCGGCGGTGGAGATCGCGATCTCCCGCTACGCGCAGATCACCGCGCTCGAGTCCGAGGTCGCCGACCTCGCGGAGCGGTTCGAGACCCGCAAGCGCGTCGACCGCGCCAAGGGCCTGCTCATGACGAAGATGGGCCTGACGGAGCCGGAGTCGTTCCGCTGGATCCAGAAGACCTCCATGGACCGTCGCCTCACCATGCGCGAGGTCGCGGACGCCGTCATCGACCAGGTCGGCGGCGCCGCCTCCTGAGCCCCGCGTCCTGAGTCTCCTCGAGGCCCGGCCCACCGCACGGTGGGCCGGGCCTCGTGCTGTCGGAGCACCCTGTCGTGTCCACGATGTGATCCACGCCACACACCGGCGGCGTGTCGTGCCACGATCCGCGTCTTCCCGCGGGAAGGTCACGAATCGGCACCGATCATCCGGTGTGACATGCACGACACGCGGCGGACACACAGGGCGCATACCTTCACGGCCACACACCGCCGGTGGCACCACCCCCGGCATCCGGCCGGGGCTCCCGGCAGGCAGTACTCACCGACAGGAGTACCACGCATGATTCGTACGACACATGCCGTCCAGGCGGCAGCCCTCGCCGGCGCCGTCGCGCTCGTGCTGACCGCGTGCAGCAGCGGCGACGACGGCGGGTCGGGCGGCGACGAGACGGCGAGCGGCGACGCCGGCCCGCTGATCATCGGCACCCTGCTGCCCCAGACCGGCACGCTGGCGTACCTCGGCCCGCCGGAGATCGCGGGTGTCGACCTGGCGGTCCAGGAGATCAACGACGCCGGCGGCGTCCTGGGCTCGGACGTCGAGGTCATCCACGCCGACTCGTCCGACGCCGACCACGCCGAGGTCGCGACCCAGTCGGTGACGGACCTCATCTCGCAGGACGTCCAGGTCATCGTCGGCGCGGCGTCCTCGTCCGTCACGCTCAACGTCGTCGACGACATCACGGGCGCCGAGATCGTCCAGATCTCGCCGGCGAACACCGCGACCTCGCTGTCGGGCTACTCCGACTTCTACTTCCGCACCGCGCCGCCGGACACCGTGCAGGGCGCCGCGCTCGGCAACCTCATCACCGGCGACGGCCACGCGAACATCGGCATCCTGGTGTTCAACGACGACTACGGCACCTCGCTGCGCGACGTCGTGAAGTCCACCGTCGAGGACGCGGGCGCCACCGTCGTCTACGGCAACGAGGGCGAGGAGTTCGACCCGGCCGCGAGCAGCTTCGCGACCGACGTCACCGCGCTCATGGCGACCAGCCCCGACGCCGTCGTGGTCCTCGCCTTCGAGCAGACCAAGCAGATCATCCCGGAGCTCGTCGCCGCCGGCGTCGACCCGTCGACGATCTACATGGTCGACGGCAACACGGCCGACTACTCCGCGGACTTCGACGCCGGCACCCTCGAGGGCGCGCAGGGCACCATCCCCGGCGCCTTCCCGAGCGACGACTTCCAGGCCCGCCTCAAGGAGGTCGACCCGTCGCTGACGGACTACGCCTACGGCCCCGAGTCGTACGACGCGACCATCCTGGCCGCCCTCGCGGCGACCAAGGGCGGCGCGACCGACGGCGCCACCATCCAGGCCAACATGGCCGCGGTGTCGGGTGCCGACGGCGGTGAGGAGTGCACCTCGTTCGCCGACTGCGTCGAGCTGATCGACTCCGGCGAGGACATCCAGTACGTCGGCCAGGCCGGCGTCGGCCCGTTCAACGAGGACAACGACCCGTCGTCCGCGTTCATCGGCGTGTACAAGTACGGCGCCGACAACAAGAACGTCTGGGTGAAGGCGGTCGAGGGCTCCGTCGGCGAGTGACGACGGCAGCCCGAGCCCCCGGCCAGAGCAGGGGACCGGCCTGAAGGGCGCACGAGGGCCCGGGACGCGTGCGGCGTCCCGGGCCCTCGGTCGTCCCCGGCGGACGAGGGCGGTGTCGGCGGCCGGGCGTAGCGTCCGGGGCATGGACTACCGACTGGAGCTCGTGCAGGTGCCCGTCTCCGACGTGGACCGGGCCAAGGACTTCTACACGCAGCGCGCCGGCTTCGTGCTCGACCACGACCACGAGGTCGGCGGCGGCATCCGGTTCGTGCAGCTCACGCCACCCGGCTCGGGGGCGTCCATCGCGATCGGGACCGGGCTGACGACGATGCCGCCCGGGTCCGTCGAGGGGCTGCAGCTCGTCGTCGCGGACATCGAGACCGCGCGCGAGGAGCTCACCGGCCGCGGCCTGGAGGTGGGGGAGGTGCAGGACTTCCCGTGGGGGCGGTTCCTGTTCTTCGCCGACCCCGACGGCAACCGGTGGGCCGTGCAGCAGATCGTGTACCCCTCGGCCGGCTGAGGTCGGCGGCCCGGGGGGCTTCCCGGGAGGCGGGGGCCGACCTACCGTGGGCGGCATGTGCCGGAACATCACCACGCTGCGGGGCCTCGAGCCCGCCGCGACCGACGAGGAGATCGTGGCCGCGGCCCGTCAGTTCGTCCGCAAGGTCACCGGCGTGCAGTCGGTGAGCGCCGCGACGGCCGAGCCGCTGGACCGCGCGGTCGACGAGATCGCCGCGATCGTGACGCGGCTGCTCGACGAGCTGCCCGAGCGGCGCCGGCCGCCGGCCACGGTGCCGCCGCTGCGCCGCCCGGAGGTGCGGGCGCGCCTGGGCATGCCCCCGTTCGACGGCGAGGGCGAGCACGACCACGCGCACCCGCACGACCACGACCACGACCACCCGCACGAGCACGCGCACGCCCACGCCTGACGGGTCGAGCCGCGCCGAGTGAGCACGAAACACGTCGAGTGCCTATCCGACGGATAGGCACTCGACGTGTTCCATGCACGCTCGCGGACGGTCGACACCGGGCCCGGGTCGGCGGGGTCGACCGTCCGCCGGGTCACCCCGCGGGCGGCGCCGGGGGAGCCGGTGGCGCCGGCGGAGCAGGCGGCGCGGCGGGCGCCGCGGTCGGGCGGTCCGCCGCGGCGGCCTCCACGTCCGTCGCCAGGGTGCCGAGGTACAGCTCGATCACCTTGGGGTCGTTCATGAGCGCGCGCCCGGGGCCGGAGTAGGCGTTCGACCCCTGGTCCAGCACGTACGCCCGGTCGCAGATCTGCAGGCACCGGCGGGCGTTCTGCTCGACGATGACGATCGACACCCCGGCCTTGTTGATCTTCCGGGTCCGCAGGAACGTCTCGTCCTGCCGGACCGGGGACAGGCCCGCGGACGGCTCGTCGAGCAGCAGCACCGACGGGTCCATCATGAGCGCGCGGGCCATGGCGACCATCTGCCGCTCGCCGCCGGACAGCGACCCGGCGCGCTGCTTGCGCCGCTCGCCCAGCACCGGGAACAGGTCGACGATGAACTCGAACCGCTCGTTGAACCGCTTCGGGGCCTGGAACAGCCCCATCTCGAGGTTCTCCTGGATGGACAGCGACGGGAACACGTTGTTCGTCTGCGGGACGAACCCGACGCCGCGCCGCACCAGCGAGTCGGCCCGGTGGTTGGTGATCTCCTCGCCCTTCAGCACCACGGAGCCGGACCGGATGGTCACGAGCCCGAACAGCGCCTTGAGCAGCGTCGACTTCCCGGCGCCGTTCGGCCCGATGATGCCGACGAGCTCGCCGGGGTGCACGACCAGGTTGCAGTCGTTGAGGATGTTCACTCCCGGCACGTAGCCGGCCACCAGGTCGGTCGCCGCGAGCAGCGGCTCCCCGGCGGGGGCGCCGCGGTGGACGGTCGAGGGGTCGGACCCCTGCACGGCGGTGCTGCTCATCGCGGGCCCTCCTCGGTGGTCGCGGCGGCCGCGGCCGCCGCCTGGTTCGCCTGCTCCTCGGCCTCGAGCTGCTCGATGCTGCCGTCGTCGAGCAGCGCGTCGTCGCCCAGGTCGGTGTCGTGGTGCGCGCCGAGGTAGGCGTCGATGACGGCCTGGTCCGCCATGACGTCCTCGGGCGGCCCCTCGGCGACGATCTTCCCCTCGGCCATCACGACCACCCAGTCCGAGATGTGCCGGACCATGTGCATGTCGTGCTCGACGAACAGCACCGTGGTGCCCTCCTCGCGCAGGGCCTGGATGTGGCCGAGCAGCGACTGGGTGAGCGCGGGGTTCACGCCGGCCATCGGCTCGTCGAGCATGACCATCGTGGGCTTCGACATCAGCGCGCGCGCCATCTCGAGCAGCTTGCGCTGACCGCCGGACAGCGACCCGGCGTAGTCGTCGCGCTTGGCGTCCAGCTTGAACCGGACCAGCAGCTCCTCGGCCTGCTCGGTGATCTCCTGCTCCCGCGCCTTCCACAGCGGCGGGACCAGGGCCGTGAACAGGTTCTCCCCGGGCTGCCTCGTGGCGCCGAGCCGCATGTTCTCGATGACGGTCATGCGGGACAGCGCCTTGGTCAGCTGGAAGGTGCGGACCATGCCGGACCGGGCGACGCGGGCCGCGGAGACCCCGGACAGCGACCGGCCCTCGAAGGACCACGTGCCCGTGGACGGCTTGTCGAACCCGGTGAGCAGGTTGAACAGCGTGGTCTTGCCGGCGCCGTTCGGGCCGATGAGCGCCGTGATGGCGCCGCGCTGCACCTCGAGGTGCCCGACGTCGACGGCGGTCATGCCGCCGAAGTGCCGGGTGACCTGGTCGGCGACGACGATCGCGTCGGGCTTGGGCACGCCGGGCGTGTGCGCGACGTGCGCGAGGTCGGCGGTGACGCGGTCCCGGCCGGACGCGGTCGTGGCGTGCGGCACGGCGGCGGGGACGTGGCCCCGGGGGAGGTCAGCGGACATCGATCGCCAGCTCCTTCTTGTCGCCGAGGATGCCTTGTGGCCGGAAGATCACCAGGAGCATCAGCGTGACGCCGACGATGATCCAGCCGAACTGCTCGATCTGCTCGGTCCGCATGACCGACTCCGGCACCCCGGCGCGCATCACCGACTTGATCAGCATGAGCGACACCCAGAAGATGATCGACCCCAGCACGGGTCCGAACACGGTCGCGGCGCCGCCGAGCAGCAGGATCGTCCAGATGAAGAACGTCATCGGGCGGCCCATCGAGTCGGGCTGCACGGCGCGCGGCAGGACGTAGATGATGCCCGCGACCGCGCCGATCACGCCGCCGAGCACCAGCGCCTGCATCTTGTAGGAGTAGACGTTCTTGCCGAGCGAGCGCACGGCGTCCTCGTCCTCCCGGATGCCCTTGAGCACCCGGCCCCAGGGGCTGCGGATGAGCAGCCAGATCAGCAGGCAGGCGAGGGCGACGACGGCCCAGCCGACGATCCGGACCCACCAGGAGTTGGAGGCGTTCATCGAGTACTCGAACGGCCCCAGCGCGAACGTCCCGTCGGGGAACGGCGAGGCGTCCTGGAACGTGTCCTTGTAGGAGTTGCCGCGCAGGCCGGACGAGGCGCCGGTCAGCTCGGTGAGCGCGGTCGACCGGCCGACGAGCCGGACGATCTCCGCGGCCGCGATCGTGACGATCGCCAGGTAGTCGCCGCGGAGCTTGAGCGTGGGGATGCCGAGCAGCAGGCCGAACGCGGCGGCGCAGGCGATCGCGACCAGCACCGCGGCCCACAGGGGCCAGCCGGCGATGGTGGAGATCGCGAACCCGTAGGCGCCGAGCAGCATGAACCCGGCCTGACCCATGTTCAGCAGGCCGGTGAGCCCGAAGTGCACGTTGAGGCCGATGGCGGCGAGCGCGTAGGCGGCGGTGGTCGGGGCGAAGATCTCGCCCGCGACGTTGACGAGGATGCGGGACCAGTCCATGTCGGCTCCTTAACCGATCCGCTCGGCGCGGCCGAGGATGCCCTGGGGGCGCAGCAGCAGGACGAGGATGAGGATGAGCAGGGCGCCGGCGTAGCGCATGTCGCTCGGGATGACGAGGTTCGACATCTCGACGACCAGGCCGATGACGATGGACCCGGCGAGCGCGCCGAACGCCTGCCCGAGCCCGCCGAGCGTGACCGCGGCGAACATCAGCAGCAGGAGCGCGCCGCCCATGTTCCACGAGGTCGCGTTGAGGTAGAGGCCCATGAGCACGCCGCCGAGCGCGGCCAGCGCCGCGCCGAGCACCCACACGAGCCGGACGACGCGCTCGACGGTGATGCCGGAGGCGGCGGCCAGCGCCGGGTTGTCCGACACGGCGCGGGTGGCGCGGCCGACCCGGGTGCCGAGCAGGAAGTACGCGACGCCCGCCAGCACGACCGCCGCGATGAGCAGCGACCACAGCGAGGTGGCGCTGATCCGCACCGGCCCGAGCGTGACCATCGTCGGCGTGGTGGTGACGATGCGCAGCGCGCCGCCGCCGAAGAAGAACTGGTACGTGTACTGCAGCGCCATCGACAGGCCGATCGTCACGATCATCTGCTGCGTGGTGCCCACCCGGCGCTTGCGCAGCGGGTGCCAGATCCCGGCGTCCTGCAGCCACCCGGACGCGGCGCCGACGACGACGGCGACCACGCCGGCCACGAGCAGCGGCAGCCCGAAGGACTGCACCGCGAGGTACGCGACGATCGCGCCCAGGGTGACCTGCTCGCCGTGCGCGAAGTTCGACAGCCCGGTCGTGCCGTAGATCAGCGACAGGCCGACCGACGCCAGGGCGAGCAGCACGCCGAACACGAGGCCGCTGCTGGCCTGCTGGGCGAGCCGGCCCCAGGAGAACGAGCCGGTGTCCGAGCTGCCCACGGGGGCGCCGACCTCGCCGGCGCTGTCCGCCGGTGCGGTGCTCTCCGGGTCGGGCGCGGCGTCGGGGTCCTCGTCGGACCCGCCGCCGGCGTCCGCCGGTGCGCCCAGCGGGAACAGCGCCCCGGTGGACGACCCGAGGGCGACCGTGACGGTGCGCGGGTTCTGGGCGGGGTCCCGCAGGCTCTCGCCGGCGGGCAGCGTGGTCTCGTCGAGGGTGACGGTGTACTCGCCGGCCTCGGTGACGGCGGCGGTCCAGCGGCCCTCGGCGTCCGTGGTGGCCTGCGTGCTCCCGCCCGGACCCTCGACGTCGAGGACGACGCCGACCGCGGGTTGCTGGTCCGCCGTGCGGATGGTGCCGTTGATGCAGCCGGTGGCGGCGTCGGCGACGCACCCGGCCACCGCCGCGCGGGCGGTGCCCGGCACGGCGAGGAGGAAGAGAACTGCGAGGAGGAGCACGCCGAGGGCGGCGGGCACCCCGGCGGTGGAACGGTCCCTGGTCGCGACTCGGCGCACCTGGTCCTCCGTCCGGTCGTGGTCGACGGGGTCGACCTGTCGGCAGCGGGCTCGCGGAGGGTCAGGAGGCCGCGAGTGGGTTGGCGTGACAGTAGGGATGCTGCGTTTCCGGCCGATTACAGGCACGTTTGAGACGCACGTCACGTCGGCGCGCCGTGCGGCGTGTCCGATTCGTCCGCAGGTGGCGCGACGGAGCGGCCGCCCGGACGGAGCAGCGTTCACCCCAAGGAGTGAGACGCGCCACGGCCGGGCGCGGTGACCTGCGTCTCCGTCCGCGGGGCCGGGGCGGGCGCCCGGACGCGACTAGGCAGACGCCCTGGTCGTGCGCCATGATCGGTCGATGCCGCGGGGGGCGCAGCACGATCGCGGGGACACCGGTGTCGCCGTGCCGTCCGAGTAGGAGTCCAGGAGGTCGTCGTACCGTGCGTTCGCCCGTCGCCGTCCGACCCGCCCGCCCCGAGGACCTGGACGTCCTCGTCGCCCTCAGCCTCGCGGCCCGCTCCGAGTCGCTCGTCGGCGCGCAGCTGTGCACCGACGACGCCGACCGCCTGCGGCACCAGATCGGCGCCCTGGTCGCCGAGCCCGGCGCCCTCGGCCTGGTCGGCACGCTGGACGACGAGCTGTGCGGGCTGGTGCTCGCCCGGATCGTGGGCCCGAGCCTGTTCACCGACGAGGTGACGGTCTCGATCGAGGCGGTCTACGTGGCGGAGGGCGCCCGGCGCCGCGGCGTGGGGCACGCGCTGCTCGGCGGCGTGGTCGAGGAGGCGCGGCGCGTCGGCGCGACCGACGTCCTCGCGGTGCCGCTGCCCGGCGCCCGCGGCATGCACCGGTTCCTCGCGCGCCTCGGGTTCGCCCCGGCGGCCGCGCACCGCGTGGTCAGCACCGAGGTGCTGCAGCGCAAGCTCTCCGCGGACGCGCCGCAGCCCGGCCGTCGCCCCGCCCGCTCGGGCCTGGACGACCTGATCGCCCGCCGGCGGCGCGCCCGCGCCGGCCGCGCCGCGACGGTGACCGAGGCCGCTCAGGCGGGCCGGGCGTCGATCAGCATGCAGGTGAGCCGGGCGGAGCAGACCCGCCGGCCGCGCGGGTCCGAGACCACCACGTCGTAGGTCGCGACGCGGCCGCCCAGGTGGACGGCCGTCGCGGTGCCCGTCACGACGCCGTCGGTCGCCGACCGGTGGTGCGTGCAGCTGAGCTCGATCCCGACCGCGCGCCGGTCCGGGCCCGCGTGCGCGTTCGCGGCGTAGGAGCCGAGCGTCTCCGCCAGCACCGCGGACGCGCCGCCGTGCAGCAGCCCGTACGGCTGCACGTTCCCGGCGACGGGCATGGTGCCGACCGCGCGCTCGGCGGACACCTCCTGGATCTCGATGCCCATGCGCTCCATGAGCGTGCCCGGGGGGATCAGGGAGCCGAGGGGCGCGTCGGCGGGGACGGCCGCGGGCGGCAGGTCGGTGTCAGCCATGCCCGATAGGTTGGCACCCGTGACTGACGCGACGCGACTCCTCCTTGTCGACGGCCACTCGATGGCCTACCGGGCGTTCTTCGCCCTCCCGGTCGACAAGTTCGCCACCTCCACCGGCCAGCCCACCAACGCGGTGTTCGGGTTCGTGTCGATGCTCGCCAACCTGCTGCGGGACGAGGCGCCGACGCACGTCGCGGTCGCGTTCGACGCCGGGCGGACCACGTTCCGCACCGAGCAGTACGAGGAGTACAAGGCCAACCGCTCCGCCTCCCCGGACGCGTTCCGCGGCCAGGTCGAGGTCATCAAGCAGGTCCTCACGACCATGCACATCCCGACGCTCGACAAGCCGGGCTTCGAGGCCGACGACATCCTCGCGACCCTCGCCCGCCAGGGCGCCGCCGAGGGCATGGACGTGCTGATCTGCTCCGGCGACCGCGACTCCCTCCAGCTCGTCACGGACCGGGTGACCGTGCTGTACCCGGTCAAGGGCGTCTCCGAGCTCGCGCGGATGACCCCGGAGGCGGTCGAGGCCAAGTACGCCGTGCCGCCGGCGCGGTACCCCGACATCGCCGCGCTGGTCGGCGAGTCCTCCGACAACCTGCCCGGCGTCCCCGGCGTCGGCCCCAAGACGGCGGCCAAGTGGATCGCCACCTACGACGGCCTGCAGGGCATCGTCGCGAACGTCGACAAGATCACCGGCAAGGCGGGGGAGTCGCTGCGGGCGAACCTCGACCAGGTGCTGCTGAACCGCCAGCTCAACCGGCTGCTGGACGACCTGGAGCTGCCGCTCGGGCCGGAGGACCTGGTCGCGCGCCCCTGGGACCGCGAGGCGCTGCACACCATCCTCGACGAGCTCGAGTTCCGCACGCTGCGCGACCGGCTGTTCGCGATGCTCCCGGGCGAGGACGACGGCGCGGGCGAGGTGGCCGGACCCGCGGAGGGCCCGGTCGTCGTGACGCCCGTCGACGGCGGCCTGGCGGCCTGGCTGGAGCGGCACGCCGGCGCGCGCACCGCCGTGGACGTCCAGGGCTCGGCCTCCCCGGCGGGCGGCGACGCCTGGGGGATCGCGCTGGTCGTCGGCGGGGAGGCCGTGGCCTACGACCTCGCGCAGATCGCCCCGGCCGACGAGGCGGCGCTGGCCGCGTGGCTCGCCGACCCGGCGCAGCCCAAGGCGCTGCACGCCGCCAAGGAGGCGTGGCACGCGCTCGCCGGCCGCGGCCTGACCCTCGCGGGGGTGGAGTTCGACACCGAGCTCGGGGCCTACCTGCTGCAGCCCGACCGCCGCGGCTACGACCTGTCCGACCTCGCGATCGGCTACCTCCGCCGCGAGCTCGGCGCGGTGGCGGACGAGGCCGGCCAGGGCGCGCTCGACCTCGACCTGGAGGGCTCCTCGGAGGGCACCCGCGGTGCCGTCCGCGCGGCCGCGGTGCTGGACCTGGTCGACGTCCTGGGCGGCCAGCTCGTCGACCGCGGCGCCGACCACCTGCTGCGCGACGTCGAGCTGCCCCTCGAGGGCGTGCTGGAGCGGATGGAGCACGTCGGCATCGCCGCGGACGCCGGTTACCTGTCCGCGCTGGAGAAGGAGTACGACACCGCCGTGCAGCGCGCCGCGGGGGAGGCGTACGACGCGATCGGGCGGGAGGTGAACCTCGGCTCGCCGAAGCAGCTCCAGGAGGTGCTGTTCGACCAGCTCGACATGCCGAAGACCAAGCGCACCAAGACCGGCTACACCACGGACGCCAACGCGCTGGCCGACCTGTTCGCCCGCACCGGGCACCCGTTCCTCGAGCACCTGCTCGCGCACCGCGACGCCATCCGGCTGCGCCAGACCGTCGAGGGCCTGCTGCGCTCGGTGGCGCCGGACGGCCGGATCCACACGACGTTCCAGCAGACGATCGCGGCGACCGGGCGGCTGTCGTCGACGGACCCGAACCTGCAGAACATCCCGATCCGCACCGAGGCGGGCCGGCAGATCCGCCGGGCGTTCGTCGTCGGCCAGGGCTACGAGACCCTGCTGACCGCCGACTACTCGCAGATCGAGATGCGGATCATGGCGCACCTGTCCGGCGACGAGGGCCTCATCGAGGCGTTCACCGCGGGGGAGGACCTGCACTCCTACGTCGGCTCGCGGGTGTTCGGCGTGCCGACCGACGAGGTCAGCAGCGCCCAGCGGTCCAAGATCAAGGCGATGTCCTACGGCCTGGCGTACGGCCTGTCTTCGTACGGGCTGTCGCAGCAGCTGAAGATCGAGGTGTCCGAGGCCGCCGCGCTCATGCAGGACTACTTCCACCGGTTCGGCGGCGTGCGGGACTACCTGACGGGCGTGGCCGACGAGGCCCGCGCGACCGGGTACACCGCGACCATCCTCGGCCGCCGGCGGTACCTGCCCGACCTCACCAGCGACAACCGGGTGCGGCGCGAGGCGGCGGAGCGGATGGCGCTCAACGCCCCGATCCAGGGCTCGGCGGCCGACATCATCAAGCTGGCGATGCTGGGCGTGCAGCGCGAGCTCGACGCCCAGGGGCTCGGCAGCCGGCTGCTGCTCCAGGTGCACGACGAGCTCGTGCTCGAGGTCGCCCCCGGGGAGCGCGAGGCGGTGGAGGCCCTGGTGCGCGCCCAGATGGGCGCGGCGTACGACCTCTCGGTGCCGCTGGACGTCTCGGTCGGCGTCGGCGACAGCTGGCACGCCGCCGGGCACTGACCCCCGACCGCCGGGTTCGGCAGTCGGCATCCGAGTTCGGCACCCCGAGGTGCCGAACTCGGTACCGGAGTGCCGAACTCGGCGGCAGCGCTACGCCGGGCGGTGCGCCACGAAGATCGCGGTGCCCGGCAGGTGCCGCCCGCGCAGCGGACTCCAGCCGCCCCACGTGCGGTCGTTGTCCTCCGGCCACGTCGGCTCGACGATCGCGTCCAGCACCAGGCCGGCGCCCACCAGGTCCGCGACGTGATCGCCGATCGTCCGGTGGTACTCGGCGTACAGCACCCGCCCTCGGTCGTCCCGCTCCACGTAGGGCCGGCGGTCGAAGTAGGACCGGTCGGCGGTGAGCCCGCGCTCGCCCGGGTCGTCCGGGAAGGCCCAGCGCACCGGGTGCGTCACCGAGCACACCCAGCGCCCGCCGGGCCGCAGCACGCGCGCCGCCTCGGTGTGCACCCGCCCGGCGTCCGGCACGAACGGGATCGCGCCGTAGGCGGTGAACACCACGTCGAACGACGCGTCCGGGAACGGCAGCGCCCGCGCGTCGGCCTGCACCAGCGGCACCGTCGCCGCCCGCCCGGCCACCGGGCCCGCCTCGCGCGCCGGGTCGCGCGCCAGCCGGCGGTCCAGCTCCCGGGCCGCCGCGAGCATCCCGCCGGACACGTCGGTCGCAACCGCCCGCGCGCCGCGGGCCGCCAGCCAGCGGGAGCACTGCGCCGCGCCCGCGCCCACCTCGAGCACCCGGCGTCCCGCGACGTCGCCCAGCAGCCCCGCCTCGGACTCGCGCAGGCCCTCCGGGCACCACAGGAAGTCGTCGTCGCCGAGGAACGCGCCGTGCTCGTCCAGGTAGTCGCCCGCGTTCGCGTCCCACCAGCGCCGCCCGGCGCCCTCGGCCGCGGCGGCGGGCACGTCGAGGTAGCCGGCGGCGGCGAGCCGGTCGGTGGCGAGGTCGTCGGTGCTGTCGGTCACCCGCACGACGGTAGCCGGACGAATCGCCCGGGACCTCCGGCTCACGGGCGGGCCCGTCGGGCACGGATAGCCTGGTCACGCCGCGCGAGGGCGCCGCGGCCACCCCACCTCGAGAAGGAGACCCCAGCGTGCGTGTCGGACTGCTCACCGGCGGGGGCGACGTCCCCGGTCTGAACGCGGCCATCCGGGCCGTCGTCAAGCGCGGGGAGGGGGAGTACGGCCACTCGATCATCGGGTTCCGCAACGGGTGGCGCGGCGTCGTGGACGGCGACATCGTCCCGCTCAGCCGCAACCACATCCGCAACGTGCTGCCGGTCGGCGGCACCCTGCTCGGCACCGCCCGGTTCCACCCGCACGCGTCCGACGGCGGCCTGGACGCGGTGCTCGCCACGCTCGAGGCCGAGCGGATCGAGGCGCTCATCTGCATCGGCGGCGACGGCACGCTGCACGCGGCCTCGAAGGTCGCCGAGGCGGGCGTGAAGATCGTCGCGATCCCCAAGACGATCGACAACGACGTGTGGGGCACCGACCGGTCCATCGGCTTCGACACCGCGGTGGAGATCGCGACCGAGGCGATCGACCGGGTGCACACGACGGCCGAGTCGCACAACCGCGTGATGATCGTCGAGGTCATGGGTCGCAGCGCCGGCTGGATCGCCGTGACCGCGGGCATCGCCGGCGGCGCCGAGGTCGTACTGGCGCCCGAGGAGCCGTTCGACATCGACAAGGTCATCAAGTTCCTCAAGCACCGGCACCGCGCGCACGCGAACTTCTCGATCGTCGTCGTCGCGGAGGGCGCCGTGCCCGCCGAGGGCACCTCGATGTCCTACGAGGCGCCGGTCGGCCAGTTCGGCGAGATCGTCGCCGGCGCGATCACCGCGCGGGTCAAGGCGGAGATCGAGCAGCGCACCGGGTTCGACACCCGGGTCACGGTGCTCGGCCACGTGCAGCGCGGCGGCAGCCCGGTGCCGGCGGACCGGATCCTCGGCAGCCGGTTCGGCGTGGCGGCGATCGACGCGATCAGCCAGGGCCGGACGGACGTGATGACGGCGCTGCGCGGCGACGAGGTCGTGCTCGTCCCGCTGCAGGAGATCGCGGGCAAGGTCAAGCGGGTCCCCACCGAGCTGCTCCAGGTGGTCCGCGCGCTGGCCTGACCGGCCGGGGCGGAGCCGCCCGGGGAGCCGTCACCGGGCCCCCGGGCGGCTTTGACCCGCTGTCGTCGGGACCGGTAAGGTGTTCGCCGGTGTGGCGTGCCGTCTGGCGCCCGCCGAACCCGTTCCCACTACTTCATGTCCGCATCGGAGCCCATCCCTACATGAGCATCTCCACCCCCGCCAAGCCCGGCACCCCGCAGGTCGCGGTCAACGACATCGGCTCGGCCGAGGACTTCCTCGCCGCTGTCGACGCCACGATCAAGTACTTCAACGACGGCGACATCGTCGAGGGCACCATCGTCAAGGTCGACCGCGACGAGGTCCTGCTCGACATCGGTTACAAGACCGAGGGCGTCATCCCGTCCCGCGAGCTCTCCATCAAGCACGACGTGGACCCGGGCGAGGTCGTCAAGGTCGGTGACGAGGTCGAGGCCCTCGTCCTCCAGAAGGAGGACAAGGAGGGTCGTCTGATCCTGTCCAAGAAGCGCGCCCAGTACGAGCGCGCCTGGGGCACGATCGAGAAGATCAAGGAGGAGGACGGCGTCGTCACCGGCACCGTCATCGAGGTGGTCAAGGGTGGCCTCATCCTCGACATCGGCCTCCGCGGCTTCCTCCCCGCCTCCCTCGTGGAGATGCGTCGGGTCCGCGACCTCCAGCCGTACGTCGGCAAGGAGATCGAGGCGAAGATCATCGAGCTCGACAAGAACCGCAACAACGTGGTCCTGTCCCGCCGCGCGTGGCTCGAGCAGACCCAGTCCGAGGTCCGCTCCACCTTCCTGCAGACCCTGCAGAAGGGCCAGGTGCGCCCGGGTGTCGTGTCCTCGATCGTCAACTTCGGTGCGTTCGTCGACCTGGGCGGCGTGGACGGCCTCGTGCACGTCTCCGAGCTGTCCTGGAAGCACATCGACCACCCCTCCGAGGTCGTCGAGGTCGGCCAGGAGGTCACGGTCGAGGTCCTGGACGTCGACTTCGACCGCGAGCGGGTCTCCCTGTCGCTGAAGGCGACGCAGGAGGACCCGTGGCAGGCCTTCGCCCGGACGCACGCCATCGGCCAGGTCGTCCCCGGCAAGGTCACCAAGCTCGTCCCGTTCGGTGCGTTCGTGCGCGTCGAGGACGGCATCGAGGGCCTGGTGCACATCTCGGAGCTGGCCGTGCGCCACGTCGAGATCCCGGAGCAGGTCGTCCAGGTCGGCGACGACGTGTTCGTCAAGGTCATCGACATCGACCTGGAGCGCCGCCGCATCTCGCTGTCGCTCAAGCAGGCGAACGAGGGCTTCGACCCGACCTCCGAGGACTTCGACCCCGCGCTGTACGGCATGGCGGCCGAGTACGACGAGGAGGGGAACTACAAGTACCCCGAGGGCTTCGACCCGACCACCAACGAGTGGCTCGAGGGCTACGAGTCCCAGCGCGAGACCTGGGAGGCGCAGTACGCCCAGGCCCACGAGCGCTGGGAGGCGCACCGCAAGCAGGTCCTGGACGCCGTCCAGGCCGACGCGGAGGCCGCGGCGGGTGGCGGCGACGCCGGCTCCTCGTCGTCCAGCTCCTCCTCGAGCTCGTCGTCCTCCTCGTACTCCTCGGCCCCGGCCCAGGAGGCGACCGGCACGCTCGCGTCGGACGAGGCCCTGGCCGCGCTCCGCGAGAAGCTCACCGGCAACTGAGCCGACCGCCGGGCGTCCAGCCCGGCCACCGGTCCGACGGGCCGGCCACCTCCGGGTGGCCGGCCCGTCGGCGTTCCCGGGGCCGTCTCACCAGGTGCGTCCGCGCCGTCTCACCTGTGGGTGGCCCGTGAGAGGATCGACGGCACCGCCCACCCCCGCAGTGAAAGGCCGTGCTGTGCCCGCGCGCTCCACCACGCCCCGTCCGGCGATGCTCACCGGGTCGGTGCTGCGGCGCTCCCTGCTGCTGCTGGGCCGCGGCATCGCCTCCCAGCCGCGCACGTACGTGCTGGCCATCGGCACCTCGGCGGCCTACGGCGCGCTGACCGTCGCGGTCAGCCGGGTGCTCGGCTGGGCCACCGACTCCGTGGTCGTCCCCGCGCTCGGGGGCGATCCCGACGCGCGCGGCCGGATCTGGGTCGCGGGCGGCGTGCTCGCCCTGGTCGCGGTCTCGCTGGCCGCGGCGGTCGCCGGCCGGCGGATCTTCGCCGGCATGGGCGTCGCGGACCAGCAGGCGATGCACCGCCGCGCGGTGACCCGGCAGTACCTGCGGCTGCCGATGACGTGGCACCGCGCGCACCCCACCGGGCAGCTGCTGTCGAACGCGTCGGCCGACGTCGAGGCCGCGACGGGCGTGTTCAACCCGCTGCCGTTCGCGCTGGGCGTCGTCGTGATGATCGGCGTCGCCGCGGTGGCGCTGTTCAGCACCGACGTGTGGCTGGCCGTCGCCGCGATGGTGGTGCTCCCGGCGGCCGTGGTCGCGAACCTGGTCTTCCAGCGCCGGATGTCCCCGGCCGCGACCCGCGCGCAGCAGCTGCGCGCCGAGGTCGCCGACATCGCGCACGAGAGCTTCGAGGCCGCGCTGCTGGTCAAGTCGCTCGGCACCGAGGAGCGCGAGGAGCGCCGGTTCGCCGAGCGCGCCGGGCAGCTCCGGGACGCGAACGTCCGCGTGGGCGTCGTCCGGGCGTACTTCGACCCGGTCATCGACATGCTGCCGAACCTCGGCACGCTGCTCGTGCTGCTGGTCGGCGTCTGGCGGGTGCAGGCCGGCGCGGTCGGCACCGGCGACATCGTCTCCGCGGCGTACCTGCTCACGCTGATGGCGGTGCCGGTGCGCGCGTTCGGCTGGGTGCTCGGCGAGCTGCCGCGCGGCCTGGTCGGGCACGAGCGCGTGGCCCGCGTGGTGGACGCCGAGGGCGAGCTCGTCGCGGGCGCCCGGCCGCTGGCCCGGGGCGCGGGCGGCGGCGCGGCGCTGCGGATGTCCGGCGTCGGCGTCGAGGTCCCCGGCCCCGAGGGCCCGGTCCCGCTGCTCGGCGGGGTCGACCTGGACGTGGCGCCCGGCCGGGTGGTCGCGGTGGTCGGCCCGACCGGCGCCGGCAAGACGACCCTCGTGTCGCTCGTGCCCCGGCTGACCGACCCCAGCACCGGCACCGTCGAGGTCGACGGCACCGACGTGCGGGACCTGGTCCCGGGCGACCTCACCGACCAGGTGGTGCTGGTCGGGCAGCAGACGTTCGTGTTCGAGGACACCGTGCGCGGCAACGTGACGCTGCGCGACCCCGACGACCCGGACGCGCCGTCCGACGACGAGGTGTGGGCCGCGCTGCGGCTCGCCCGGGTCGACGGCGTCGTGCGCGACCTGCCCGGCGGGCTCGACGCCCGGCTGGGGGAGCGCGGCTCCAACCTGTCCGGCGGGCAGCGGCAGCGGCTCGCGATCGCGCGCGCCCTGGTGCGCCGGCCCCGGCTGCTGGTCCTGGACGACGCCACCTCCGCGGTCGACCCGCGCGTGGAGCAGGACATCCTCACCGGGCTGCGGGCGCACGCCGGCGGCGACGCGAGCGGCCCGACGGTGCTGCTGGTCGCCTACCGGATGTCGTCGGTGCTGCTCGCCGACGAGGTGGTGCACCTGGCCGGCGGGCGCGTGGTCGACCACGGCACGCACGCCGAGCTGCTGGCCCGGGACCCCGGGTACGCGGAGCTCGCGACCGCCTACGAGCAGGAGTCCGAGCGTCGGGCGGCGCGCCGGGCCGAGGCGCTGGACGCGGAGGCGGCCGCGCCCGACGAGCGCGCGGACCTGGCCGACCAGGACGCGGACGAGCTGGACGTGGAGGGGGCCCGATGAGCGCCGAGCAGCAGTCCGACGAGCAGGCGGGCCTGGGCGGCACGCACCGCGGGGTCCTGGGCACGCTGCGCCGCGGCGTCGAGGTCTCGCCGCAGCTGGTGCAGGGCATCGGGGTCACGTTCCTGCTCGCGACGCTCGCCGCGGCGGGCAAGGTCGTCGTCCCGATCGCGGTCCAGCAGGTGATGGACACCGGCATCCTCGCCGAGGGCGGCCCGGACGTGCGCCGCGTCGTCACCCTGGTGCTCGCCGCCACGCTCGCGCTGGTCGCCGGCGGCCTGTGCTCCGCGCTGGTCAACGTCCGGCTGTTCCGCGCGAGCGAGGCGGGTCTGGCCCAGCTCCGGGTGCGCGCGTTCCGGCACGTGCACGACCTGTCGGTGCTGACCCAGAACACCGAGCGGCGCGGGTCGCTGGTCTCCCGCGTGACCTCCGACGTCGACACCATCTCGATGTTCGTGCAGTGGGGCGGCATCATGCTGCTCGTCTCCACGCTCCAGGTGCTGGTCGCGACCGTGCTCATGGCGGTCTACTCCTGGCAGCTGACCATCCTCGTCTGGCTGTGCTTCGGGCCGCTGGTGCTCGCGCTCCGCCCGCTCCAGCGCCGGGTGAACGTCGCCTACACGACCGTGCGCGAGCGGGTCGGCGCCATGCTCGGCGCCGTGTCCGAGGCCGTCGTCGGCGCGGAGACCATCCGCGCGTACGGCGTGCAGCGCCGGGTGCAGCGGACCGTCGACGAGCGGATCGGCGCGACGCGGGACGCCATGGTGCGCGCGCAGAACACCGTGTCGCTGGTGTTCTCCTCCGGCGTGCTGGTCGCGAACCTGGTGCTGGCCGTCGTGGTCGTCGCGGGCACGGCGCTCGGCGTCGCGGGCGACCTCAGCGTCGGCCGCCTGCTCGCGTTCCTGTTCCTCGTGCAGCTGTTCACCGGCCCGGTGCAGCAGGCCACCGAGGTGCTCAACGAGCTGCAGAACGCGGTCGCCGGCTGGCGCCGGGTGCTCGGCATCATCGACACGCCCGTGCAGGTGGCCGACCCCGGCCCGCGCGGCGTGCCGTCCCCGCGCGGCCCGGCCGCGGTCGAGCTGCGGGGCGTGGGCTTCGCCTACCCCGACGGCCCGCCGGTGCTGCACGAGGTCGACCTGCACCTGCCGGCCGGCCGCTCCGTCGCGGTCGTCGGGGCGACCGGCTCGGGCAAGACCACGATCGCCAAGCTCGTGACCCGGCTGATGGACCCGACGCGCGGCGCGGTGCTGCTCGACGGCACCGACCTGCGCAGCGTGCGCACCGAGGACCTCCGCCGGCGGGTCGTCATGGTCCCGCAGGAGGGCTTCCTGTTCGACGCCACGCTCGCGGAGAACCTGGTCTACGGCCTGCGCGACGGCGACGACCACGCCGCCCCGACCACGGCAGAGGCGGAGCCCCGGCTGCGCGCGGCGCTGGCGGAGCTCGGGCTGACCGACTGGGTCGCCGAGCTGCCGTCCGGCCTGCACACGCCGGTCGGCCAGCGCGGCGAGGCGCTGTCGGCGGGGGAGCGGCAGCTGGTCGCGCTCACCCGGGCGTACCTCGCGGACGCGGACCTGCTCGTGCTGGACGAGGCGACCTCGGCCGTCGACCCGGCCACCGAGGTGCGGATCGCCCGCGCGCTGGACTCGCTCACCACGGGCCGCAGCACGGTGACCATCGCGCACCGGCTGTCGACCGCGGAGGCCGCGGACCTCGTCGTGGTGGTCGACGCCGGGCACGTGGTCGAGTACGGGCCGCACGAGGACCTCGTGGCGGACGACGGCGTGTACGCGGCGATGCACCGGGCCTGGGTGGCGCAGACGCGCTGACCCCGGTCGTCCCCGTCGCCGGGGCCCGGCAGCCGGCGGTCCGCGCGGCGGTCGCGACACGGCCCGGGGCCCCGCGCCGTGGGAGGATCGGG
>NZ_JAANNB010000042.1 GCF_011603975.1 Cellulomonas sp. IC4_254
GCCGAGATAGGACCTCGGGCGGCCCTATCTCGGCGCGCAGGTCCTATCTCGGCGTCAGGGGCGCCCCGCCCCCGGGCCTGGTGCTCCGCGCACCGCGCACCGCGCGCGACGACGCCCGCCGCACCCCGGAGGGTGCGACGGGCGTCGTCGAACGTGCCGCGCGTCAGCGCGCGCGGCCCCGCGTCACGGCGCCGGCGGCGCCGCCGGGCCGGGCTGCACGGGCGGCTCGGGCGCGGCCGGCGGGACCTGCCCGGGGCCGGCGTCCCGCTGCTCGCGCCGCGTCGTGCCGGGTTGCGGGCGCTGGCCCGCCTCGGCGACCGGGTCGAACGGCCGGCCGCTGAACGTCCCGGCGCTGGTCGCGTCGGCGGTGGCCGCCTCGGACTCGCGCCGCGCCTCGGCGAGCGCCTCCTTCGGGTCGGTCAGCGCGACCGGCGGCAGGTCGTCCGGTCCGATCGGGGACTCCCCCGCCGCCCGGCCGGACGGCGCGCCCTCGGGCGCCACCCCCCCGCCGCCGAACGCGCCGGCGAAGCCCTGGGTGAACTGGCCGAGCATGCCGGTCAGCTCGGACGGCACGATCCACACCTTGTTGGCGGGGGTGGCGGCGAGCTTCGGGAGCGCCTGGAGGTACTGGTAGGCCAGCAGCTTCGGGTCGGCGTCGCCGCGGTGCACGGCGTCGAAGACCTGGAGGATCGCGCGGGACTCGCCCTCGGCGGTGAGGATGGCCGACTGGGCGGCACCCTCGGCGCGGAGGATCGCGGCCTGCTTCTCGCCCTCGGCGGTGAGGATCTGGGACTGCTTGACGCCCTCGGCGGTGAGGATGGCGGCGCGGCGGTCGCGCTCGGCGCGCATCTGCTGCTCCATGGCGCCCTGCACGGAGGCGGGCGGGTCGATGCTCTTGAGCTCGACGCGGTTGACGCGGATGCCCCACTTGCCGGTCGCCTCGTCGAGCACGCCGCGGAGCTGGCCGTTGATCTGGTCGCGGCTGGTCAGGGTCTGCTCGAGGTCCATCGAGCCGATGACGTTCCGGAGGGTGGTGACCGTGAGCTGCTCGATGCCGGTGATGTAGTTCGCGATCTCGTAGACCGCGGACTTGGGCTCGGTGACCTGGAAGTAGATGACGGTATCGATGCTCACGACGAGGTTGTCGGACGTGATCACGGGCTGCGGCGGGAAGGACACCACCTGCTCGCGCAGGTCGACGCCGGCGCGGACCCGGTCGATGAACGGGATGATCAGGTGCAGGCCGGCGTCCAGGGTCCGGTGGTACCGGCCCAGCCGCTCGACGAGCAGCGCGACGGTCTGCGGGACGACCCGCACCGCCCGCGCCAGGGTCACCACGACGAAGATCACGAGGATGGCGAGCAGCACCCACCCCACGATCGTGCCGATGCTCGGGTCGTCCACTGCGTCTCCTCCCAGCCGCGGCCCGGTGGGGCCGTCACGTGCGCGGCGGCGACCGGTCGGCCGCCGCCGTCCGTCAGATGCCCGCGGGGGTGCCCGGCGCGCCGGAGCCGCCGGTCGCGGGCCGGTCGCCGGCGGCCTCGACGACCGCCGTGGCACCGTCGATCCGCGCGACGCGGACCTCGGTGCCGGTGTCGAACGAGGCGCCCACGACGAGCGAGCGCGCGGACCAGACCTCGCCGCCGAGCTTCACGCGGCCGCCCGACGCGTCGGTCGGCGCGACGACGACCGCGGGACGCCCGACCAGCGCCGCGGAGTTGGTCTCGACGAGCGCGGTGCGCTCCCGCAGCCGGTGCAGCAGGAACGGCCGCAGCGCGAACAGCAGCAGCAGCGCCGCCGCCGCGGCCACGACGATCTGGACCGCCAGCGGGGCGCCGAGCGCGGCCGCGAGCGCGCCGGCCAGGGCGCCGCCCGCGAGCATGAGGAAGATCAGGTCGAGCGAGAACATCTCGGCGACGCCCAGCAGCAGCGCGCCACCCAGCCACCACAGCCAGTCCATCGTCGGCCCCTCTCAGCCCGGGCGCCCGGTGCGGGCACCGCCGTCCGTCGTCTCGTGCACGAACGACCGGCGACCGGCCGCTCACCACCGATCCTAGACGATCCCTTGACCGATCTGTGAGGAAATCCGAGCGCCGGTGGACCAGCGGGACGAACCAGGATGAACCAGGTCAGCGCCGTCCGCGAGCCGTCCAGCGGTCCCCGGAGCGCTCGACCTCGAGCGGCGTGCCGAACGCGCCCGTGAGGTTCTCCGACGTGAGGACCTCCTCGACCGGCCCCGCGGCGTGCACCTTCCCGTCGGCCAGCAGCAGCAGGTGCGTGAAGCCCGGCGGGATCTCCTCGACGTGGTGCGTGACCAGCACCAGGGCCGGCGACCGCCGGTCGGCCGCGAGCTCGGCCAGCGCCGCGACCAGCTCCTCGCGGCCGCCCAGGTCCAGGCCCGCCGCGGGCTCGTCGAGCAGCAGCAGCTCGGGGTCGCTCATCAGCGCGCGGGCGATCTGCACGCGCTTGCGCTCGCCCTCGCTCAGCGTGCCGTAGTACCGGTCGGCGAACCGCTCGACGCCGAACGCGGCCATGAGGTCGGCGGCCCGCGACTCGTCCACGGCCTCGTACGCCTCGCGCCAGCGGCCGGTCACGCCGTAGGCGGCGGTCAGCACGACGTCCTTGACGACCTCGCCGCCCGGGATGCGCTCCGCGAGCGCCGCGCTGGCCAGGCCGATCCGCGGGCGCAGCTCGAACACGTCGACCCGGCCGAGCCGGGATCCGAGCAGGTCGGCGGTGCCGGACGTCGGGTGCATCCGGCCGGAGGCCACCTGGAGCACCGTCGTCTTGCCGGCGCCGTTGCGGCCCAGCACCACCCAGCGCTCGCCCTCGCGGACCGTCCAGGAGAGCCCGTCGAGGATCGTCGTGGTGCCGCGGCGGATGGTCACGTCCTGCAGGTCGAGCACGTCGGTCATGGACACCAGACCCTAGCCGCCCGGAGCGGCCCGGACGTGGACGTACGTTGGTGGCGTGGACCGCACCGCCCTCGCCCTGCCCCGCTCCGTGCGCCTCGCCCTCTGGCTCGACCAGGCGGGCGCCGGCGCCGACCCCGTCCAGCGCACGCTCGTCGCCGTCCAGGGCGACGACGAGCCGCACCGCGTGGCGGTGCCCGGTGCCGACGTGCCCGGGCTGGACGACGACGCCCGGGGGTCGGTGACGCTCGCCGACCTGGTGGCCGCCTGGGCCAGCGGGCCCCGCGTCGTGGCCGCCGTGCTGCCCGCCCCGGGCGACCCCGCGGGGGCGCCGGCGCGGGTGGCGGGCGCCGCGCAGGCCGCCGGCGAGGCCGTCCTGGTGAGCACACCCGACGGCGACTTCGCCGCGGTGCCGCGGGTCGAGGTGTTCGGCAGCGTGTACGAGGCAGGCCACCTGGTAACCTGGCAGGTGCACCCGGTGGCGCCCTGGCGGACCGCGCTCGTGGGGCACGTCGGCACGCTGGCCGAGGCGGAGCGCGAGCTGACGACGGCGCTCACCCGGGCGACCGAGGCGCTGACCAGCCTGGACGTGGCGCGCTGGCGGCCCGACGCCGCCGAGCAGATCGCCGCCCTGCGCGACACCCCGGACGCCCGCGGGGTGCTGCCGCCCGGGCTCGACCCCCGGCGGGTGCGGGTCCTCGGCTCGGCCCTGCGGCTGCGGGCGATCGTCGACCTCGCCACCGCCGACGACGGCGCGGCGGTGAACCTGTGGCAGGCGGACCAGCGCACGACGGCGCTGCGGGACGTCGACCGGGCGGCGCGGCGAGCGCTGGCGGTCGCCACCCACCCGGCGCACGACGCCCCGGACCCGCGCCGGGCCTGACCGCCCGGCCGGCGCGGCGGCTCAGCCCAGGACGGAGCGGTACACCTCGAGGGTCCGGTCGGCGATCGCGTCCCAGGAGAAGTGGTCCTCGACCCGCTGCCGGGAGGCGACGCCCCAGGCGCGCGCCCGCTCGGCGTCGGACACGGCCTCCGCCAGCGTCGCGCCGAGGTCGGCGACGAACCGGTCGGGGTCGACGGGCGTCCCGGTGCCGTCCTGCACCTGCTCGATCGGCACCAGCCAGCCGGTGGTGCCCGCGTCCACGACCTCCGGGATGCCGCCGGTCGCGGTGCCGACGACCGGGAGCCCGACGGCCATGGCCTCGAGGTTGACGATGCCCAGCGGCTCGTAGACCGAGGGGCAGGCGAACACGGTGCCGGTGGCGAGCACGGCGACGAGCTCGTCGCGCGGCAGCATCCGCTCGATCCACACGACGCCGTCCCGGCGGGTGCGCAGCTGCTCGACCAGGTCCGTCACCTCGGCGAGGATCTCGGGCGTGTCCGGCGCGCCGGCGCACAGCACGAGCTGCACCTCGGGCGGCAGCGACTCGGCCGCGCGCAGCAGGTACGGCAGGCCCTTCTGCCGGGTGATCCGCCCGACGAACACCACCGCCGGCCGGTCCGGGTCGATGCCGTTCGCCCGGGCGACGTCCCGCGCGGCGGCCCACTCGTCGTCGGTCTCCGGGCGCCGCCAGCCGGTCAGGTCGATGCCGTTGTGCACGACCCGGACCTTCTCCGGGTCGATGGCCGGGTAGCAGCGCAGGATGTCGGCGCGCATGCCCGCGCTCACCGCGATGACGGCGGCGGCGGACTCGAACGCGGTCTGCTCGGCCCAGGACGACAGCGCGTACCCGCCGCCGAGCTGCTCGGCCTTCCACGGGCGCAGCGGCTCGAGGCTGTGCGCCGAGACGACGTGCGGCACGCCGTGCAGCAGGGACGCCAGGTGGCCGGCGAGGTTGGCGTACCAGGTGTGCGAGTGCACCAGGTCGGTCGCCGGCCCCTCGCCCCGGCCGACGCCGTCCACGATCGCCAGGTCCACCCCGAAGGTGGCCAGGGCGGGGTTGGCGTCGCCGAGCGGGGCGGGCACGTCGTAGCCCGTCACGCCGGGCTCGTCCCTCGGGCCGTCGAAGCAGTGCACCCGCACGTCGACGCTGCGACGCAGCACCGCGGCGAGCTCCGCCACGTGGACGCCGGCACCGCCGTAGACGTGCGGCGGGTACTCGCGGGTCAGCAGGTCGACTCTCACGCGCGACACGCTAGCGCGTGCCGGGCAGTTCGCCTCGCCGAGACGGAGGTGGTGGCACTACGGTCGGCACATGGCAGCGCCGCGCATCCTGGCAATCGTCCTCGCAGGTGGAGAGGGCAAGCGGCTCATGCCGCTGACCGCCGCCCGCGCCAAGCCCGCCGTCCCGTTCGGGGGCATCTACCGCCTGGTCGACTTCGCCCTGTCGAACCTCGTGAACTCGCGGTACCTGCACATCATCGTGCTGACGCAGTACAAGTCGCACAGCCTCGACCGGCACGTGTCGAAGACCTGGCGCATGTCCACCCTGCTGGGCAACTACGTCTCGCCCGTGCCCGCGCAGCAGCGGGTCGGCAAGCACTGGTACCTCGGCAGCGCGGACGCGATCTACCAGTGCCTGAACATCCTGGACGACGAGCGGCCCGACATCGTCGTCGTGGTCGGCGCCGACCACGTGTACCGCATGGACTTCTCGCAGATGGTCGACCAGCACATCGCCACCGGCGCCGAGATGACCGTCGCCGGCATCCGGCAGCCGATCGCGATGGCCGACCAGTTCGGCGTCATCGAGACCGCGCCGGACGACCCGACGAAGATCACCGCGTTCCGGGAGAAGCCGTCCGACCCGGTCGGCCTGCCGGACTCCCCCGGCGAGATCCTCGCGTCGATGGGCAACTACGTCATCAACACCGACGCCCTGATCCGCGCGGTCACCGAGGACGCGGAGAACCCGAGCAGCCGGCACGACATGGGCGGCGACCTGGTCCCGGCGTTCGTCGAGCGCGGCACCGCGGCGGTCTACGACTTCATCAACAACGACGTCCCCGGGTCCACCGACCGGGACCGCCAGTACTGGCGGGACGTCGGGACCCTGGACTCGTACTACGACGCGAACCAGGACCTCATCTCGATCGAGCCGGTGTTCAACCTCTACAACGACGCCTGGCCGCTGTACACGGGCTACACCGGCCTGCCGCCGGCGAAGTTCGTGCACGCGGGCGCCGGGCGCCTGGGCCACGCGGCCGACTCGATCGTGTCCCCGGGCGTGATCGTGTCCGGGGCGACGGTGTCGGGCTCGGTGCTGTCGCCGGGCGTGTACCTGCACTCGTGGGCGCAGGTCACCGACTCGGTGCTGATGGACGGCGTCATCGTGAACCGGTACGCCCAGGTGCACCGCGCGATCCTCGACAAGAACGTCGTGGTGCACGAGCGGGCGCGGGTCGGCATCGACCGGGAGCAGGACCTCGAGCGCGGGTTCACCGTGACGGAGTCGGGCATCACGGTCGTCCCGAAGGGCGCCGTCGTCGAGCTGTGACCGCGCGCGTGGACACGCCCCGCGCGGGCGGGACGCGTCCCGCTAGCCTGCCCGGGTGAGCCTGCCGCGACCCACCCGCCTCGTCGTCATGGACGTCGACTCGACGCTCATCACCCAGGAGGTCGTCGAGCTCCTGGCCGAGCGCGCCGGCTCGCGCGCGGAGGTGGCCGACATCACCGAGCGCGCGATGCGCGGCGAGCTCGATTTCACGGAGTCGCTGCGCGCCCGGGTCGCGACGCTGGCGGGGCTGCCGGTGTCGGTGTTCGACGCGGTGCTGGCGGAGGTCGTCGTGACGCCCGGGGCCGTCGAGCTCCTGGCCGAGCTGGACCGGCGCGGCTGGCCGGTCGGGCTGGTGTCCGGCGGCTTCGTCGAGGTGGTCGGCCCGCTCGCCGACCGGCTCGGCATCCCCCGCTACCGGGCGAACGCGCTCGAGGTCGAGCACGGGGCGCTGACCGGGCGGGTGGCGGGCGAGGTCGTGGACCGGGCCGTGAAGGCCCGCACGCTGCGCGAGTTCGCCGCCGACGCCGGGGTGCCGCTGGAGCGGACCGTCGCGATCGGCGACGGGGCCAACGACCTCGACATGCTGGCCGAGGCCGGGTTCGGCATCGCGTTCAACGCGAAGCCGGTCGTGTGCGCGCGGGCGGACGCCGTGGTGCGGGACCGCCTGGACGCCGTGCTGGACCTGCCGCCGTTCGCCTGAGCCGGCTCAGGCCGGGTCGACGACCCGCAGCAGGCGCGCGCCGTCGGGCTCCAGGTCGGCCCACGCCGTCGGGACCTCGAGCACCGAGTAGGACGCGGTCGACACGCCGACCCGCACCCGCGCGAGCGCGGTGTCGTCCGACCCCGGTCCGGCGAGCGCGGCCGCGGTCTGCGACACCGTCGGCTCGTGGCCGACGACGAGCACGGTCCCCGCGGACTCGTCGAGCTCGCGCAGCAGGCCGAGCAGCTGCCGGATGCCGGCGGCGTAGACGTCGTCGGACAACCGGGCGGTCTCCGCGGGCACCTCGAGGCCGGCGCGGACCAGGTCCCAGGTCTGCCGGGTGCGCAGCGCGGACGACACCAGCGCGAGGTCGGGCACCAGGCCCGCGGCGCGCAGCCCCGTGCCGACCTCGGTGGCCTGCTTCCGTCCGGCGAGGGCGAGGGGCCGGAGCCGGTCGTCGAGGGAGCCCGGGTGCTCCGCCTTCGCGTGGCGGAGCAGGACGAGCTGGTGCGCGGAGCCGTGGGTCACGCGCACCAGCGTCCCACGACTACTGGCCCATGGCGTGCACGCCGCCGTCGACGTGCACCATCTCCCCCGTGGTCTTCGGGAACCAGTCGGACAGCAGGGCGGCGACCGCGCGGGCGGTGGGCTCCGGGTCGTGCACGTCCCAGCCGAGCGGCGCGCGGCCGTCCCAGCCGCCCTCCATCGACTCGAAGCCGGGGATCGACTTCGCGGCGGTGGTGCGGATCGGGCCGGCGGACACCACGTTGACCCGGATGCCCTGCGGACCGAGGTCGCGGGCCAGGTAGCGCGAGGTGGACTCGAAGGCGGCCTTGGCGACGCCCATCCAGTCGTAGACCGGCCAGGCGAACCGGGCGTCGAACGTGAGGCCGACGATCGAGCCGCCACCGGTGAGCAGCGGCTGCGTGGCGGTCGCGAGCGACTTCAGCGAGAACGCGGACACCTCGAGCGCGGTGGCGACGTCGGCCCACTCGGCGGCGAGGAAGTTGCCGCCCATGACCGACTGCGGCGCGAAGCCGATGGAGTGCACGACGCCGTCCAGGTGGTCGACGTGCTCGCGCACCCGCTCCGGCAGGGCGGCCAGGTCCTCGGCGTCCGTGACGTCGAGCTGCACGACCGGCGCCTCCTTCGGCAGCCGGCGCGCGATGGCCTGGGTCAGCCGGAACTGGCGGCCGAACGAGCTCAGCACGACCTCGGCGCCCTCCTCCTGCGCGAGCCGCGCGACGTGGAAGGCGATGGAGCCGTCGGTGAGGACGCCGGTGACGAGGAGCTTCTTGCCGTCGAGGAGGCCCATGGTGTTTCCGATCGTTCGAGGGTGCGAGGAGGAGGTCAGTGGCCCATGCCGAGGCCGCCGTCGACCGGCAGCACGGCACCCGAGATGTACCCGGCGGCGGGCGAGGAGAGGAACTCGACGGCGGCGGCGATCTCGTCGACCGCGCCGAACCGGCCGGCGGGGATCGACGACAGGTACGCGTCCTGGCGGTCCTGCGGCAGGTCGGAGGTCATCGACGTCTCGATGAACCCCGGCGCCACGACGTTCGCGGTGATGCCCCGGCCGCCCAGCTCGCGGGTGACCGACCGGGCCATGCCGACGAGGCCGGCCTTGGTCGCGGTGTAGTTGACCTGGCCCGCGTTGCCGTACAGGCCGACGACGGAGCCGATCATGACGATGCGCCCGCGGCGCAGCCGGATCATGCCCTTGGACGCGCGGCGCACGCAGCGGAACACGCCCGTGAGGTTGACGTCGAGCACCTGCTGGAAGTCGTCGTCCGACATCCGCATGAGCAGGCCGTCGCGGGTCACGCCCGCGTTGGCCACGAGGACCTCGACCGGGCCGTGCTGGGCCTCGACCTCGGCGAACGCGGCGTCGACGGACGCGGTGTCGGTGACGTCGCCGGTCAGCGCGAGGACGCCGTCGGGGGCGCCGCCGCTGCGGACGATCGTCGCGACCTTGTCACCGTTCGCGACGAACCGCTCGGCGATGGCGCGGCCGATGCCGCGGTTGGCCCCGGTCACGAGCACGCTGCGCGGCTCCGGGCTGCTGGGCTGGGAGTTCTCGGACACGGAAGTCGACGCTATCCGACGCCCCCCGAGCGGCGGTGCACCGCCGCGGCACAGGATGGTGGGCGCGCGTTGTCCGGTTCGCACAATCCGGGGCTGGTCGCCTGCTGTGAGCGGGCTGAGACCGGGGCGCCGCCGGGAGAGAGGAACGCCCGGCGGCGCCTACGATCAGGTGTGAGCAGGCGGAACCCCGAACCGGCGCAGAGCATCACCAGCGCCCCCGAGCCCCTGGGCGCCGACCAGGCGCGCCGGGCCCGCCGCTACCTGATCCAGATGGGGATCCGGGTGGTGTGCTTCGTCGTCGCCGTGCTCACCTGGAGCCGCGTGCCGCTGTGGGTCAGCCTCGTGCTGATCGTCGGCGCCGTGGTCCTGCCGTACATCGCCGTGCTGTTCGCCAACGCCGGCCGCGAGCGCCGCGACGTCGCTCCTCCCGGGTACGTCCCGCACCTGCTCGACGCGGCGCCGACCGCGCGGCCGGTGGCCCCGGCTCCCCCGCGGCCGGACGAGGCGCGGGACGACCCGCGGGACGACCGCTGGACGCCGGGGGCCGCCGCCGGCGAGGACCGCACCCCGGCGGGCGACGACCTGCCGGACGACGACACCCCCGGAGGCCCCCGATGACCGCGCCCACCCCCGACGCCGTCGGCGAGGACCTCGTGTGCAGCGCCCGCGGCTGCCGCACCGACGCGTCCTGGGGCGTGCTGTGGAACAACCCGCGCCTGCACACGCCCGAGCGCCGCAAGGTCTGGCTGGCGTGCGGCGAGCACCGGGAGCACCTCGAGGAGTACCTGCGGGTGCGCGCCTTCTACCAGGACACGGTGCCGGTCGCCGACCTGCCCCGGATGGAGCTCGGCGCGCGGCCCGGGCTCCCGGGCCTCGGCGGGCTGCCCGGGCTCCCGGGGTCGCGATGAGGCTGCTGCGCGGCAACCCCGCCACCCGGCGTGCCGTCGGGCTGGTGCTGCTCGCCGTGGCCGTGTCGGTGGCGTGCGTGTTCCTCGGCCGCTGGCAGTGGCACCGGCACGTCGCCCGGGACGCGGCGATCCGGCTGGTGGAGCAGAACTACTCCGCCGACCCCGTCCCGCTCGACGCCCTGCTGCCGGCGACCGGCGCCACGCTCGACCCCGGCGACGTATGGCGGCAGGCGACCGTCACGGGCACCTACGACGCCGACGCGACCGTGCTGCTCCGCAACCGCCCGGTGAACAGCCAGCCCGGGTTCCACGTCATCACCCCGCTGGTGCTGGCGGACGGGTCGGCGCTCGTCGTCGACCGGGGCTGGGTGGCCTGGGACGACGACGCGAGCGGCGAGGTCGACGTCCCCGCCCCGCCCGCCGGCGACGTCACCGTCACGGTGCACCTGCGCCCGGACGAGCCGGCGGACGCGCGGTCCGCGCCGGCCGGGCAGGTGCAGGCGATCAACGTCGGCCAGGTGCTCGCGGCCGGCGGCTCGGACGCGGAGTCCTACGGCGGGTACGGCGGTCTCGTCGAGGAGACCCCCGCCCCCGCCACCGCGCTCGGGAACCTTCCCGCGCCCAGCACCGACCCCGGGTCGCACCTGTCGTACGCGTTCCAGTGGTGGACTTTCTCGGTCGGGTCGCTGGCGGCGTTCGGCTGGCTGGCGCGGCGCGAGCTGCTCGAGGGTGCGGAGGCGGCCGCCGCCGGCGAGGACGGCGACGGCAGCCCGCGGGCCCCGCGCCCGGCACCCGCGCAGCAGTCGCGGCGCCGGCGCACCTCGGACGAGGAGGCCGAGGACGCCCTGATCGACTCCCAGCTCGGCTGACCGCCCGCCGTCCGGAGACGGGGGCCGTCAGGCCAGCGTGACCAGGTCCAGGTAGGACGGGTTCCACAGGTCCTCGTCGCCGTCCGGCAGCAGCACGACCCGCTCCGGGTTCAGCGCCTCGACGGCCCCCTCGTCGTGGCTGACCAGCACGACCGCGCCGGTGTACCCGCGCAGCGCCGCCAGGATCTCCTCGCGGCTGGCCGGGTCGAGGTTGTTGGTGGGCTCGTCGAGCAGCAGCACGTTCGCCGACGACACCACGAGGGCCGCGAGCGCCAGCCGGGTCTTCTCGCCGCCGGACAGCACCCTGGCGGGCTTGTCGGCGTCGTCGCCCGAGAACAGGAACGAGCCCAGCACCGACCGCACCTGGGTGTCGGTCAGGTCCGGGGCCGAGGAGCGCAGGTTCTCGACGACCGTGCGGTCCATGTCGAGCGTCTCGTGCTCCTGGGCGTAGTACCCGAGCTTGAGGCCGTGCCCGGGACGCACCTCGCCGGTGTCGGACTCCTGGAGGCCGGCGAGCATCCGCAGCAGCGTGGTCTTGCCCGCGCCGTTGAGGCCCAGCACGACGACCCGGGAGCCCCGGTCGATCGCCAGGTCGACGCCCGCGAACACCTCCTGCGACCCGTACGACTTCGACAGGTCGGAGGCCGTCAGCGGGGTCCGGCCGCACGGGGCGGGCTCGGGGAACCGCAGCTTGGCGACCTTGTCGGACGCGCGGACCTCGTCGAGGCCGGACAGCATCCGCTCGGCGCGGCGGGCCATGTTCTGCGCGGCGACCGCCTTGGTGGCCTTCGCGCGCATCTTGTCCGCCTGGGCCAGCAGCGCGCCGGCCTTCTTCTCGGCGTTCGCCCGCTCGCGGCGGCGGCGCTTCTCGTCCGTCTCGCGCTGCAGCACGTAGGCGTCCCAGCCGAGGTTGTACTGGTCGAGCTCGCCGCGGTTCGCGTCCAGGTGGAACACCTTGTTCACGGTGGCGCGCAGCAGGTCGACGTCGTGGCTGATGACCACGAAGCCGCCCGGGTATGTCTTGAGGTAGTCGCGCAGCCAGGCGATCGAGTCGGCGTCCAGGTGGTTGGTCGGCTCGTCCAGCAGCAGCGTGTCGTTGCCGGAGAACAGGATGCGCGCGAGCTCGACGCGGCGGCGCTGGCCGCCGGACAGGGTGCTGAGCGGCTGGCCGAGCACGCGGTCGTCCAGGCCGAGGTTCGCGGTGATCCGGTGCGCCTCGCTCTCCGCCGCGTAGCCGCCGCCCGCGGTGAACCGGGCCTCGAGCTTGGGGTACCGCTCCATGGCGGCCTCGCGCACCGCGTCGTCCGTGGACGCCATCAGGCCCTCGGTCTCGCGCATCTGCTCGATGATCCGGTCCAGGCCGCGCGCCGAGAGCACGCGGGACATCGCGAGGTCGGACAGCTCGCCCGACCGCGGGTCCTGCGGCAGGTAGCCGATGTCGCCGCTGCGGGTGATCTGCCCGCCGGTCGGCTGCGTCTCCCCCGCCAGCGTCTTGGTCAGCGTGGTCTTGCCGGCGCCGTTGCGGCCGACCAGGCCGATCCGGTCGCCCGGCGCCACCCGGAAGGTCGCCTCGGAGAGCAGCACGCGGGCCCCCACGCGCAGCTCGACGCCCTGAACGGTGATCACTCGGTAGTCCCTGCTCCCTGTCGGTCGTGCTCGGCCGCGGTCGATGCCGCGCGCCCCGTCGTCGCGGGCCGGCACAAACGTCGCTCATCCTACGAGTCCCAGCGCCCCGACCCCGACCGGAATTCCGTGGGCTCGCCCACGCGGCGTGCCCGGGCGCCCGGGCGCCGAGTTCGGCAGTCCGGCGCCGAGTTCGGCAGCTCGAGGTGCCGAACTCGGCCGCGGAGTGCCGAACTCGGCGGGCTGCGGCGTGCGCGGGGTGCGGAAGTCGACAGGGGCGCGCGCCCAGCGTTGGCTCCACCCGCACGACCGCGCGGGAGCGCACCGCACTAGCGTGGCGTCCGGCGAGCGCGCCCCCGCGCCGCACGCCGCTCCCCCAGCCGACCGCACCCCCGCGAGGTCCGATGTCCGAGCACCGCCCCGACGCCGTCCCCGTGGCCGACGCCGCCGTCGCGCCGTCGCACGCCGCGCCCGCGACCGCACCGGCCCCCGTCGCCCGCACCTCGGTCGCCACCGACGTCGCGCTGGTCGCCACGTTCGCCGCCTTCGTCGCGGTGTGCGCCGTCCTGCCCGCGATCCCGACTGGGGGCGCCGTCCCGATCACGCTGCAGACGTTCGGCGTCGTGCTGACCGGTCTGGTGCTCGGCCCGCGCCGCGGCGCCCTGGCGCTGCTGCTCTACGTGGCGGTCGGCCTCGCGGGCGTCCCGGTGTTCTCGGGCGCGACCGGCGGGCTCGGCGTGCTCGCGTCCCCGTCGGCGGGCTACCTGCTCGCGTTCCCCGCGGCCGCCGCGATCGCGGGCGGGTTCGGGCTGCTCGCCCGGCGCGCGCCGGCCTGGTGGCGCGTGCCCGCCCTGTTCGGCGCCGCGACGGCCGCCTCGCTGCTGGTCGTGCACCCGCTCGGCATCGCGGTCATGGGCTGGCGGCTGGGGCTGTCGGCGTCCGAGGCGCTCGCCGCCGGCGCCGTGTTCCTGCCCGGCGACCTGATCAAGAACGCGCTCGCCGCGGTCGTCGCCGCGGCCGCCCTGCGCGCCTTCCCGGACCTGCTGCGCGGCCGGTGATCGAGCTCGACGGCGCGGTCGTCACCGCGTACGCCCCGGGCGAGGGCCGGCGCGGGGCGGAGCGGGTCGTGACCCTGCTCGGCCCGGTGACCGCGACGCTGACCGAGCGCCGGGTCGCCGTCGTCGGGGCGAACGGCTCGGGCAAGTCGACGCTCGCCCGGCTGCTCAACGGGCTGACGCTGCCGTCGGCCGGCTCGGTGCGGGTCGACGGCCTCGACACCGCGCGCGACGGCGCCGCGGTGCGCCGCCGGGTCGGCTTCCTGTTCACCGACCCCGACGCGCAGGTCGTGATGCCCACGCCGGTCGAGGACGTCGCGCTGTCCCTGCGCCGCCTCGGCGTGCCCGCCCGCGAGCGCGACGCCCGCGCGCGGGAGGCGCTCGCGCGGGTCGGGCTGGCGTCCCGGGCCGACCTGCCGGTGCGGGCGCTGTCCGGCGGTCAGCGGCAGCTGCTCGCGCTCGCCGCGGTGCTCGCGACCGAGCCGGCGGTGCTCGTGTGCGACGAGCCCACCACGCTGCTCGACCTGCGGTGGCGCCGGGTCGTCGACGCCCTGCTGGCCGACCTGCCGCAGCAGGTGGTCCAGGTGACGCACGACCTCGACGCGGCCGCCCGGGCCGACCGGGTGCTCGTGGTCGACGCCGGGCGCGTGGTCCACGACGGCGCGCCCGGACCGGCTCTCGACGCGTACCGGGCCCTGATGGCGGTCGAGCCCGCGTGACGCTGCTCGGCGCCCACCGCACCGCCCGGACCCCCCTGGACCGGGCGCCCGTCGGCGCGAAGCTCGCAGGCCTGGCGCTGCTCGGCGTCGCGGTCGTCGCGACCCGCGGCGTGCCGGCGTCGCTGGGGCTCCTCGCGCTCGCCGTCGCGGCGGCCGCCGTGGCCGCGCTCCCCGCGCGCCCCACGCTGCGCGGGATGCTGCCCGTGCTCGTCACCGCGGTCCTCGCCGGCGCGTACCAGGCGTGGGCCCGCGGCTGGGGCCCGGCGGTGGAGGTCGTCGCCAACCTGCTGACCCTCGTGCTCGCCGCCGCGGTCGTCACCGCGACCACCCCCGCCGACCGGCTGCTCGACGGCCTCGCGCGGGCCGCCCGGCCGCTGCGCCGGGTCGGCGTCCCCCCGGACCTGGTCGCCCTGGCCGTGGCCCTGGTGCTGCGGACGGTGCCGGAGATCGCCCGCACGGTGCACGAGGTCCGGGACGCCGCGCGCGCCCGCGGCGTGGAGCGCGACCCCCGGGTGTGGCTCACACCGGCGGTGCTGCGGGTGGTCGGCCGGGCGCGGGACCTGGGCGAGGCGCTGGCCGCGCGCGGGATCGTCGACTGACCGGCCGCTCGCCGCGCGCCGCCCCCGGCGCCGGGCTACCGTCCCCGGCATGACGTTCCAGGACGGCGGCAGGTTCGAGGGCGGCCGCGTGCAGTCCCGCAGCGGCGGGGGTCGTGGGAAGGGCATCGCCGTGGGCGGCGGCCTCGGCACGCTGGTGCTCGTGGTGGTCGTCACGCTGCTCGGCGGCAACCCGACCCAGCTGCTGTCCGGCGGCGGGAGCGGCGGGGGCTCGCCGGAGCAGGTCGCCGAGGTGGGCGCGTGCTCGGCGGAGCAGGCCAACGCCGAGCGCGAGTGCCGGCTGTCGGCGACCGTGCAGGCGCTCGACGAGTACTGGCAGCGCACGCTCCCCGAGCTCGCCCAGGACCCGGACGTCGAGCCCGCCGTGGTGTCGTTCCAGGACGCGACCGAGACCGGCTGCGGCAGCGCGTCGGCGTCGACGGGGCCGTTCTACTGCCCGCCGGACCGCACGATCTACCTCGACCTGTCGTTCTACGACCTGCTGTCCTCGCAGTACGGCGCGCAGGGCGGCCCGCTCGCCGAGGAGTACGTCGTCGCCCACGAGTACGGGCACCACATCCAGCAGCTCACCGGGATCTTCGACAGCGCCGACCGGTCCGGGACCGGCGACGACTCCGACTCCGTGCGCGTCGAGCTGCAGGCCGACTGCTACGCGGGGCTGTGGGCCGGCGACGCGGCGACGACGGTCGACCCGGACACCGGCGTGCCGTTCCTGGAGCCCATCACCGAGGACGAGCTGGCGCAGGCGCTGTCCGCCGCGGCGGCGGTCGGCGACGACCACATCCAGCAGCAGTCCGCGGGTGGGGTGAACCCGGACACCTGGACGCACGGGTCGAGCGAGCAGCGGCAGCGCTGGTTCATGACCGGCTACCGCGACGGCTCGGTCCAGTCCTGCGACACCTTCGCGGCCGCGTCGCTCTGACCCCGGACGCACCGACGCCGGGACAGGATGACCCTGCCCCGGCGTCGTGTCGTCCGCGGGCTCAGATGTTGAAGCCCAGCGCCCGCATCATCGCGCGGCCGTCGTCGGTGATCTTCTCCGGCCCCCACGGCGGCATCCAGACCCAGTTGATCCGCACCGAGTCGACGAGGCCCTCGAGCGAGGTGCCCGCCTGGTCCTCGATGACGTCCGTCAGCGGGCAGGCCGCCGAGGTGAGCGTCATGTCGATGACGACGTTGCGGCCCTGCTCGATCGCGATGCCGTAGACGAGACCGAGGTCGACGACGTTGACGCCGAGCTCGGGGTCGATGACGTCGCGCAGCGCCTCCTCGACGTCGGCGGCGTTCACGGGCGCCGGCGCGGCGCCGTCCTGCTCCGGGGACACCGTGGTGTCGCTCATCGCCCCTCCTCGGGGTTCGTGGTCGTCACGGAGGCCTGCGCCACCGCGTCCTTCATGGCCGCCCAGCCGAGCAGGGCGCACTTGATGCGGGCGGGGTACCGGGCGACGCCGACGAAAGCGACGGCGTCCTCCATCTCCTCGGCCAGCCCGTCGCCCTCGAACTTCTCGGGCAGCACGCCGCGGGAGTCCATCAGCTCGCGGAAGTCGTCGGACAGCGCGAGCGCGTGCTCGACGGACCCGCCGGCGACGGCCTGCGACATCACGGACGCGGACGCCTGCGAGATCGAGCAGCCCTGCCCGGTCCAGGTGAGCTCGCCGATCACCGGCGCGCCCTGCTCGCCGGGCTCCAGGCGCACGCGCAGCGTCACCTCGTCCCCGCAGGTGGGGTTCACGTGGTGGACCTCGACGTCGTATGCGTCCTGCGCCCCGCGGTGGGCGGGGTGCTTGGCGTGGTCGAGGATCAGCTGCTGGTACAGCTGCTCCATGCCGGTGCTCATGCGGTGCGGCTCTCGCTCTCTCGGTCTGCTGGTCTTGCCAGTATCAGGCAGTGCCCTCGTCCAATCCGAAGAACGTCCGGACCCCCGCCAGTGCTTCCCGGAACACCGCGATCTCCTCGTCCGTCGTGTAGACGGCGGCCGACGCGCGGGCGGTGGCGGCCACGCCGAACCGGCGGTGCAGCGGCTGCGCGCAGTGGTGCCCGACCCGCACGGCCACGCCGGCGTCGTCGAGGACCTGGCCCACGTCGTGCGCGTGCACGCCGTCGACGACGAACGCCACGGTCGCGAGCCGGTCGACGTTCTCGGTCGGACCGATCACCCGCACGCCCGGGACGGAGGCGACGGCGTCGAGCAGCAGCCCGGCGAGGTGCCGCTCGTGCGCGGCGACCGCGTCCATGCCCAGCTCGGCCAGGTAGGTCGCCGCGGCGCCCATGCCGACGGCCTGGGACACCATCTGGGTGCCGGCCTCGAACCGGCGCGGCGGCGGCGCGTACGTCGTCTGCTCCATGGTGACGACCTCGACCATCGACCCGCCGGTGGTGACCGGCGGCATGGCCTCGAGCAGCTCGCGGCGGCCGTACAGCGCGCCGACGCCGGTCGGGCCGAGCATCTTGTGCCCGGAGAACGCGGCGAAGTCGACGCCGAGCGCGGCCAGGTCGACGGGCAGGTGCGGCACGCTCTGGCACGCGTCGAGCACCGTGAGCGCGCCGACCTCGCGGGCCCGCGCCACGAACGGCGCGACCGGCGTGACGGCCCCGGTGACGTTGGAGGCGTGCGTGAACGCGAGCACCTTCGTCCGGTCCGTGACCACCGTGTCGAGCTCGTCCACCCGGATGCGGCCGTCGTCGCCGACGCCGAGCCAGCGCAGCGTGGCGCCGGTGCGGGCCGCGAGCTCCTGCCACGGCACGAGGTTCGCGTGGTGCTCGGCCTCGGTGACGACGATCTCGTCGCCGGGCGCGAGGGCGAACCGGCGGGCGGCGTCGCCGCCGCGGCCCAGCGTCGCGTTCGACATCGCGTACGCGACCAGGTTCAGGCCGGCGGTGGCGTTTGACGTCCACACGAGCTCGTCGTCGGCGACGCCCACGAACGAGGCGACCTCGTGCCGGGCGGTCTCGAACGCCTCGGTGGCCTCCTCGGCCAGCTGGTGCGCGCCGCGGTGCACGGCGGCGTTCCGCTGCGTGTAGAAGTCCTGCTCGGCGTCGAGGACGACCTCGGGCTTCTGCGAGGTGGCGCCCGAGTCGAGGTAGACGAGGGGCCGCCCGTCGCGGACGGTCCGCTGCAGCAGGGGGAAGTCCGCGCGCACGGCGGCCAGCTCGGCGGCGTCCAGCGTCCGCCCCTGCCCGTCCTGCGCGGCCCGGTCCAGCGTGTCGGTCATCTCGGTGTCCTCGTCGTCGTGCGTCGTGGCCTGGTGCCCGGTCGCCCTCCGGGGTGTGCGGGGCCCGCGGGGGCGGCGGACCTGCCGCCGCCCCCGCGCCCCGCGGATCGGACCGTCAGGCGGAGGCGCCCGAGGTCAGGAACCGGTCGTAGCCCTCGTTCTCGAGGCGCTCGGCGAGCTCGGGCCCGCCCTCCTCGGCGATCCGGCCGTCGACGAACACGTGCACGAAGTCCGGCTGGATGTACCGCAGGATGCGCGTGTAGTGCGTGATGAGCAGGACGCCCACGTCGGTCGACTCCTTGGCGCGGTTCACGCCCTCGGAGACGATGCGCAGCGCGTCGACGTCGAGGCCGGAGTCGGTCTCGTCGAGGATCGCGAACTGGGGCTTGAGGAGCTCCATCTGCAGGATCTCGTGGCGCTTCTTCTCGCCGCCGGAGAAGCCCTCGTTGACCGAGCGCTCGGCGAACGAGGAGTCCATGCGCAGGCGCTCCATGGCGCCGTCGACGTCCTTGATCCAGGTGCGGAGCGCGGGCGCCTCGCCGTCGATCGCGGTCTTCGCGGTGCGCAGGAAGTTCGACACCGAGACGCCGGGGACCTCGACCGGGTACTGCATGGCGAGGAACAGGCCGGCGCGGGCGCGCTCGTCGGCCGACATGGCGACGATGTCCTCGCCGTCGAGCGTGACGGTGCCCGAGGTGATCGTGTACTTCGGGTGCCCGGCGAGCGAGTAGGCCAGCGTGGACTTGCCGGAGCCGTTCGGGCCCATGATGGCGTGCGTCTCGCCGCTGTTGATGGTCAGGTCGACGCCGCGGAGGATCGGCTTCGGACCCTCCTTCGTCTCGACGCTGACGTGCAGGTCGCGGATCTCCAGGGTGGGCATGCGGGTTCTCCTCGGAAGGCTCAGGCAGCGCCGTCGACGTCGACGAGCACACGCTCGCCGTCGACGGTCAGGGGGTAGACGGGGACGGGGCGGACGGCCGGGGGGCCCAGCGGCTCGCCGGTGCGCAGGTCGAACCGCGACCCGTGCAGCCAGCACTCCACGGTGCAGCCCTCGACCTCGCCGTCGGACAGCGAGACCGCCCCGTGCGAGCAGATGTCGCTGATGGCGTGCAGGGCGCCGTCCTCGTCGCGGACGACCGCGACCTCGACGGGGCCCGACGGCCCCTCGAGCTCGACACGGAACGTGCCGGCCTCGGGGACGTCGGACGTCATGCACGCGAGCTGTGCGGTCATGCGGGCTCGTCCGCCGACGCGACGGAGGCGGGCTCGGCGAGGATCGCGCGCTCGGCGTCCGTCTCCGGCGTGATGTCGGAGGCGAGGTCGCCGCCGGCCACGGCCGGGGCGCCCTGGAACTCCGTCATCGACTGCGCCAGCTCGGCCTCGATCGCGGCGATGAGCCGCTCCTCGACCTCGGGCACGCCGATCTGGTGGATCAGCTCGGCGAAGAAGCCGCGCACGACCAGGCGGCGGGCGTCCGTCTCCGGGATGCCGCGCGAGCGCAGGTAGAACAGCTGCTCGTCGTCGAACCGGCCGGTGGCGCTGGCGTGGCCCGCGCCCTCGATGAGGCCCGTCTCGATCTCGAGGTTCGGCACCGAGTCCGCGCGCGCGCCGTCCGTGAGGACCAGGTTGCGGTTGAGCTCGTAGGTGTCGGTGCCCTCGGCCTCCTTGCGGATCAGCACGTCGCCGACCCACACGGTGTGCGCGCCCTCGCCCTGCAGCGCGCCCTTGTAGGTCACGCGGCTCTTGCAGTTCGGGACCGCGTGGTCGACGAACAGCCGCTGCTCCTGGTGCTGGCCGGCGTCGGCGAAGTACACGCCGTGCATCTCGACCGAGCCGCCCTCGCCGACGAACTCGGCGTCCGGGGTGAGCCGGACGACGTCGCCGCCGAGCGTCACCACGATGTGCTTGACCGTGGCGTCGCGGCCGAGCCGCACCCGGTGCGCCGCGTTGTGCACGGCGCCCTCGGACCAGTCCTGCACGGACACGACGGTCAGGTGCGCGCCGTCCTCCGCCACGACCTCGACGGTCTCGGTGAGCAGCGCGGACCCGACGTGGTCGATGACGACCGTCGCCTGCGACAGCGGCTTGGCGTGCACGAGCAGGTGGCTCCCCGTCGGCTCCAGCTGCCCCTCGACGCCCTCGACACGCACGGAGGTCACCGTGGACGCCACGGCCTCCTGCGGGATCGTCACGACGGTCGCGCGCGGGAACGAGGCCCACGCGACGGCCGCGGCGCGGTCGCCGGGCTCGCCGGCGCGGCCGAGGCGGGCGTCGTCGCGGTCCACGATCTCGACCTCGACCTCGGGCGCGTTCACGACCGTGGTGAGGACGCCGTGGCCCGTGAGCCGGCCCGTCTCCGGGGCGAACAGCGGGGCCAGCCGGTCGACCGGCGAGAACCGCCACTCCTCCTCGCGCCCGGTCGGCACCGCGAAGTCCGCGACCTCGAACGAGGTGGCGCGGGCCGCGCGGGACGACTCGGGGACGGTGCCGACGCCGTGGCTGTGCGCCTCGTCGGCCGTCGCGCGGGAGTGGTCGGTGGAGAGACCGGGGGTCTCGGGTGTGGTGGTCGACATCAGCCGACGGCCCCTTCCATCTGCAGCTCGATCAGGCGGTTCAGCTCGAGGGCGTACTCCATGGGGAGCTCGCGCGCGATGGGCTCCACGAACCCGCGCACGATCATGGCCATGGCCTCGGTCTCGGTCATGCCGCGGGACATCAGGTAGAACAGCTGGTCCTCGGACACCCGGGACACCGTCGCCTCGTGGCCCATCGACACGTCGTCCTCGCGGACGTCGACGTACGGGTAGGTGTCCGAGCGCGAGATCTGGTCGACCAGCAGGGCGTCGCAGAGGACGTTCGACGCGGAGTGGCTGGCGCCCTCCAGGACCTGCACCAGGCCGCGGTACGAGGTCCGGCCGCCGCCGCGGGCCACCGACTTCGACACGATGGACGAGGACGTGTGCGGCGCGGCGTGCACCATCTTGCAGCCGGCGTCCTGGTGCTGGCCCTCGCCCGCGAAGGCGATGGACAGCGTCTCGCCGCGGGCGTGCTCGCCCAGCAGGTAGATCGCCGGGTACTTCATGGTGACCTTGGAGCCGATGTTGCCGTCGACCCACTCCATCGTCGCGCCCTCGGCCGCGGTCGCCCGCTTGGTGACGAGGTTGTAGACGTTGTTCGACCAGTTCTGGATCGTCGTGTAGCGCACGCGGGCGTTCTTCTTCACGACGATCTCGACGACCGCGGAGTGCAGCGAGTCCGACTGGTAGATCGGCGCGGTGCAGCCCTCGACGTAGTGCACGTACGAGCCCTCGTCCGCGATGATCAGCGTCCGCTCGAACTGGCCCATGTTCTCGGTGTTGATCCGGAAGTAGGCCTGCAGCGGGATCTCGACGTGCACGCCCGGCGGCACGTAGACGAACGAGCCGCCCGACCACACGGCGGTGTTCAGCGACGCGAACTTGTTGTCGCCCGGGGGGATGACCGAGCCGAAGTACTGCTCGAACAGCTCCGGGTACTCGCGCAGACCGGTGTCGGTGTCCACGAAGATGACGCCCTGCGCCTCCAGGTCCTCGCGGATCTGGTGGTAGACGACCTCCGACTCGTACTGCGCGGCGACGCCGGCGACCAGGCGCTGCTTCTCGGCCTCCGGGATGCCCAGGCGGTCGTAGGTGTTCTTGATGTCCTCCGGGAGCTCCTCCCAGGACGTCGCCTGCTTCTCCGTCGACCGCACGAAGTACTTGATGTTGTCGAAGTCGATGCCCGACAGGTCCGCGCCCCACCAGGGCATCGGCTTCTTGTCGAACAGGCGCAGCGCCTTGAGGCGGGTCTTGAGCATCCACTCGGGCTCGTTCTTGAGCGCCGAGATGTTGCGCACGACCTCCTCGGAGAGGCCGCGCTGGGCGGTGGCGCCCGCCTCGTCGGCGTCGTGCCAGCCGTAGCCGTAGTTGCCGATCGAGGCGATGGCCTCGTCCTGGCTCATCGGCTCGGCCGCAGCCGGGCGGCCGGGGTCCGTCGTCGTCATCTCATCGTCCTTCCGCGGGTGCACGGGGGTCGG